>NZ_JAEFCF010000019.1 GCF_016405985.1 Paracoccus sp. IB05 | reverse complement strand
GATCGCCGACCGCCGGGTGGGGTCAATATTGCGCGCCGATAGGGGGTCAGCTTTCAACACCGATTGACATTCACGGCCCCTGAAGCTGCCATTGAAGCCAGCCTTCAACAGGGATTGAATGCCCTGCCAAAACCCACAGCGCCGGTCAGTGCACACCGCCGCGGGCATCGACCAGGACGTGCCCCGAAGATTGACAGCGATCCAGAAGTGCGGGCGTTCATCGCGGCGCGGATTGATCGGCTGACCTTCGATCAGACCGCGGCTGATATTGCGGAACACTTCCATGCTTCGCGGCATGTTGGCCGGAGCACGATCTGGGAGTGGCGGCGCAGACAGCGCAGGGCGACAGGCAACGCCATCCGGAAGTGAAACGACTCCGCCGGATCATCCGGGATAGGCTCCGGCCCCCCGGCGGACCCCCGGCCACTTCCGCAATCAAACCATCTGTCATCACCCTTTCAAACCATGTAACACCACATACCCGGCCACAATTGCAGGGGCCAAAACTGCGGGAGAAATCTCGGGAACAATGTCGGGTGGCAAAAAATCCTGACATGCGCATGTGATATTGCCCTTGATGCAACCTCCCTGTGCAGCATAGCGTGCTGCAAGTGCATAAAGGAGCAGAAGATGGAGCGCAGCCTCACCCATATCGCCCTGATGGCCGCGGTGCTTGCGGCGCTCGCCCTGATGCCGCAGATCGCGCTGCCCTTTGGGATTCCGATCACCGCGACATCGCTGGGGGTGATGCTCTGCGGCACGGTGCTTGGCGCGCGCAATGGCTTTCTTGCGGTGCTGCTATACCTGTTGCTGGGCCTTGCGGGATTGCCGGTCTTCGCGGGCGGTAAATCGGGGCTTGCGCCCTTCATGGGCCCGTCCTTCGGCTTCCTGATCGGTTATCCGCTCACCGCTTTCGTGATCGGCTGGCTGGTGGAGCGCACCACGCTGCCGGTGGGCTGGGCTGCCGGCGCGGCCTCGGTGATCGGGGGCATCGGGGTGCTTTACCTGTGCGGTATTCCGGTCATGGCCTGGATGCTGGATGTCTCGCTGACGCAGGCGGCCTTCTATTGCGGCGCCTTCCTGCCGGGTGACTTTGTCAAAGCGGTGCTCGCTGGTCTGCTCACGGCCTCGCTGGCAAGGGCGCGCCCGGCCTCACTGCTGTCACGTGCCTGACCGGCGGCAGACGATTTCTTGCAAGAAATCGGCGCGTTTCCTTTGAAAGGAAACGCTGCGCCCGGACGGTCCGGCTTCAGCCGATCAGCGTCGCAATACGGCGCAGCGCGAAAGCATAGCCTTCGGTGCCGCAACCCGCGATGACCCCATCGGCGCGCGACGAGACATAGGAATGATGGCGGAAGGCCTCGCGTTTGTGGATATTCGAGATATGCACCTCGATCACCACCCCCTCGAAGGCGTTCAGCGCATCAAGGATGGCCACCGACGTATGCGAATAGGCGCCGGGATTGATGATGATCGCAACCGAGCTGCCCCGCGCCTCATGGATATGATCCACCAGCACGCCCTCATGGTTCGACTGATGCGCCACCAGCCCGAACCCGGACTCCTCCGCCAGCCGGGCCACCATCGCCTCGATATCGGCGAGTGTCTCATGCCCGTAGATCTCCGGCTGGCGCTTGCCCAGCAGGTTCAGGTTCGGCCCGTTCAGAAGCATGACCTGTTTTGCCATCTCATTTCCCCGTCATCGGCCCTTCAGGCCCCGCTCACCGCATGAGGATAGCCGAGCCCGGGCAGCCGGGCACCCCCCTCGCGACAATAAAAAATGCGGCCCCGTCCTCCGCGCCGCAGCGAAAGAACGGAACCGCCAGGGAGATGGCTTCAGCCTGCAAGCGGCCTGAGGCCGGGTGCAGCACTGCCTCCGGTCGCCCTCAGGCGACGTTTTCCAGAACCAGCTGAGGCTGGATGCCAAGCGCGCGCACCACTTCGCGCGTCAGCTCCGGGCGGTTCAGCGTGTAGAAATGCAGATCCTCAACGCCGCCTTCGATCAGCCGGTCGCAGAGCTGGGTGCATTGCGCCAGGGCGTAAAGCTCTTCACGCCCGTCGCGTGCGGCGCGGGTAAACGCCTCATCAAGCCTGGCCGGCACATCCGTCCCGCAGCGTTTCGCGAATTTCTTCGCCCCCTCCCAGGAAATGACCGGCAGGATCCCCGGAATGACCGGCGCCGTGATCCCCGCCTTCACGCAGGCATCGCGGAAGCGAAAGAACGTATCCGCCTCAAAGAAGAACTGGGTCATGGCCGAGGTTGCACCGGCATCGATCTTGCGCTTAAGGAAATCGACATCTGCTTGTGTCGAGGCGCTGTCGGGATGCGGCTCCGGATAGGCGCCGACCCGCACTTTGAACTTGCCGGTCTTTGCAATCGCCTCGACCAGCTCGACCGAAGACGCAAAACCCTCGGGATGCTTTTCCCAGGCGGCCGCCCCTTTCGGTGCATCACCGCGCAGCGCCACGATCTCGCGCACACCGGCCTCGTAATAGCTCTCGACGATCTCCATCGTCTCGGCTTTCGACGCATCGACACAGGTCAGATGCGCGGCGACATTCAGCCCGTAATTGCGATGGATGATGCCCACCGCCTCATGGGTCAGCTTGCGCGTGGTGCCACCCGCGCCATAGGTGACCGAGACGAATTCCGGCTGCATCGGCGCCAGGGCCTGCACCGTATCCCAAAGCCGGAACGAGGCATCGAGCCCCTGCGGCGGGAAAAACTCGAACGAGATGCGCGGCGTTTTCGTCATGATGGATCTCCGTGAACAAGCCCCTTGTCGCAGATTCGCCAATGTGAGACAAATTCATAATCCTCAGCATCTTTATGAAAACGCCACATGTATATCGAAATCCGCCATCTGCGCACCATCCGCGCCATCCATACCGCCGGCGGCCTCGCCCGCGCCGCCGAGATGATGAATATGACCCAGTCGGCGCTGTCGCATCAGGTCGCGGGGCTCGAGGATCAGGCGGGGATGGAGCTCTTTGTCCGGCGCTCGAAACCGATGCGGCTTTCGGCGGCAGGGTTCCGGATGCTGAAGCTCGCCGATCGGATCCTGCCCGAGATCGACGCGCTGGAAGAAGAGTTCATCGCCTTGAGATCGGGGAAATCGGGACGGCTGCATATCACGCTGGAATGCCATGCCTGCTATGACTGGCTGTTTCCGGTGCTGGAAATGTTCCGCCGCGCCTGGCCCGAGGTGGATGTCGATATCCGCGCGGGCCTCGCCTTTGATGCCATGCCGGCGCTCAATCGTGAAGAGATCGATCTGGTGATCACCTCGGATCCGGGAAGCCAGAACGGTGTCACCTTCAACCCGCTCTTCGACTATCATCCGACCTTTGTGGCCTCGTCACAAAACCCGCTTGCGGCGAAAGAGTTCATCCAGGCCGAGGATTTCCGCGACCAGGTGGTGATCACCTATCCGGTCAGCCGCGACCGGCTGGATCTCTTCACCGAAGTGCTGACACCCGCCAAGGTGGAGCCCCGCGGCCATCGCACCGCCGAGCTGACGGCGGTGATCCTGATGCTGGTCGGATCGAACCGGGGCGTGGCGGTGCTGCCCGACTGGGTGATGCGCGAAGTGCGCAGTTCCAGCGATTACGTCACCCGCCCGCTCGGGCCGGATCCGGTCCTGAAACGCATGTATGCCGCCACGCGCGAAGAGGACAGCACCCGCCCCTATATGGCGCATTTCCTGCGGCTTGCGCGGATCGAGGCGGTGCGGCTGCAGCGTGGCTGAACTGCAACTTTGCTGCTCTAAGCGGCTTTTCGCTGCAAAAGGCGGGTTTTCATAACCTGGCATTGACCGAATCGTCGTTGACTATTTTCCGGCTCCGCCAAAAGCTGAGCCACGACCCCCTGTTTGCCGATTTGACGATGACGGAGAGTAGTATGCGCGCAGATTTTTTGCCCGCTCTGGCGCTTATCCTGGCCCTGGCCGCGGCTCCGCTGCTGGCGGAAACCCAGCCCGGCACGCCGGCCGCCACCAGCGCCGCCACGGCACCCGGCGCCAAATTCATAAAGCCCGAAATCATCACTCCGGATCCGGGCGCTGAGGAACCGGTGCAACAGGCGGGCACCCTCGCAGAAGAAATTCTTTCCGCCGCGACGCTCGACACCGGCGAAGACGCAACCCCGGTTTCGGAGCCCCCCGAAAGCGCCGCACAGCAGAGCATATCGCCAACGCCCGGCACTCTCACGCCGGAAGCCGGAACAGCTGCGACCGGCACGACCTGGACCGGGACCCTTGAGCCCCTGGCGTCAGAGCCGTTTGCAACGACCTCCCTGCCGCAAGACCCCGCCATACCGGTGGAAATCGTGCTGGAGGCGGCGACCTCCGGCGTGACCCGGGCGGTGGCAATTGTCGAAGAGCTCCGGCGAGAGACCATTGAGGTTCGCGTCTCGATCTCGCGGCAGATGATGGAGGTTCGGTATAATGGCGAGGTCCTTCATGAATGGCCGGTCTCGACCGCGCGGAAGGGCAAGGTGACGCCCAAGGGCAGCTTCAAGCCGCAATGGCTGTCGAAGAACCATAAATCCTCGCTCTATAACAACGCGCCGATGCCCTATTCGATTTTCTACAGCGGCAATTATGCGATCCATGGCACCGATCAGGAATCAAAGCTTGGCCGCCCGGCCTCGGCGGGCTGCGTGCGCCTCAGCCGCGCCAATGCGAAGATTCTCTTCGCAATGGTGCAGCAAGAGGGCAAGTCGAAGATGAAGGTCGAGATCCTCGACTGATCACAGGCGCAGCGTCCACGCAGTGTCCCAGCCGCGCCCTCGCCGGACGGTCGGCGGGCTCAGCGCCGCATCAGCCTGCGCCGCAACCGCCGCAGCATATTGCGCACGATAAGCCGATGGGCAAAGCCGACCGGCAGCATATAGATCCGGCCATAGAGATTATGGGTGATCACCGATGAGGTGATCGCCACCTCCTTCCCCGCGGTCGAAATGCAGGTCATCACATCGAGATGACGGTCGCGTTCGGTCAGGACCAGCAGATGCGGCCCGGCACGCTCCACGAGAAAAAAATCCAGCCGATCCCCGACCTCGACCCTCTCGTGGCGGGTGCCGGAAAAGCCGCCGATCCGCCGCACGCCGAACCGCGCGGAAATCGCATCGCGGATCCGGAACGCCAGCTGCATCAGCGGCTGCGGCTCAGACATGATCAGGTTCCAGGCCTCCAGCGCCCCCAGAGCCACCGGCAGCTCTGCCCGCGCGCAATCGTAAAACCAAAGCCTGTCCCGCCTGGCAAGTGTCACGATTTCTGGCTGCATCTTTTCCCCTGCCGTCAGGCGCTGACCCATTCTGGGGCCAACAAAGCCACATCGCCATAGCGCAAAAGGTCGCAATTCCCGGCCCCAGCCGCAGTTTCACGCTGCTTCCGGCCCTTTCCTTCCCGCGTCTTTCCCTGTAAGGCCCATCCGTTCCAGCCAATGACTGACCCGGAGTCCGCCCATGCAGGGAAGCGCCAACCTGAACCTTATGATCAAGGCCGCCCGCAAGGCTGCGCGCTCGCTGGTCAAGGATTTCCGCGAGGTCGAGAACCTCCAGGTTTCCGCCAAGGGTCCGGGAGATTTCGTCTCGAAGGCCGATCGCGAGGCCGAACGGATCATCAAGGAAGATCTGATGGGCGCGCGCCCGTCTTACGGCTGGCTGGGCGAGGAAACCGGCGGCACCGAGGGCCAGGACCCGACGCGGCGCTGGATCGTCGATCCGCTGGACGGAACCAATAACTTCCTGCACGGGATCCCGCACTGGTCGATCTCCATCGCGCTGGAACATAAGGGCGAAATCGTCTCGGCCGTGGTCTATGACGCGCCGAAGGACGAGATGTTCTACGCTGAAAAAGGGTCGGGCTGCTGGCTGAACGACAATCGCCGCCTGCGGGTCTCGGGGCGGCGCAGCCTGCATGAATCGCTGTTTGTCACCGGCATTCCGCATGGCGCGCAAAAGACGCTGCCCGCGACGATGAAAGACCTCTCGCTGGTCAGCCCCGGCACGGCGGGCGTGCGTTCGTCGGGGTCGTCGGCGCTGGATCTCGCCTGGGTTGCTGCCGGGCGCTATGAGGGCTGTTTCCAGCGCGAGCTGAAGGCCTGGGATATGGCGGCGGGCCTTTTGCTGGTCAAAGAGGCCGGCGGTCTGGTGGAAGGCATCCGCGAAAACCAGGATCCGCTCGACAGCGGGTCGGTCATCGCGGCCAATGACCAGATCTTCAACCAGCTCGCAGGTCTGCTGCGCGGCTGAGACGCGCGACCCGGGCCATGCCCCTCGCAGAGGCGCATCCCGCCTCTTGCCGGGGCGCGGCGAAGCGGCCATTCTCGCGCCATCATGAGCCGCTTCCTTACGCCCCGCATCGCCGCCCTTCCCGCCACCGTGCCCTTTACCGGCCCCGAGACGCTGGAGCGCCGCACTGGCCGCCCCTTCCGCGCCCGGCTTGGCGCCAATGAAAGCGGCTTTGGCCCCTCGCCCCGCGCGCTGGCCGCGATGCAGGAAGCGGCATCCGAAGTGTGGATGTATGCCGACCCCGAAAATTACGATCTGAAACAGGCACTTGCCGCCCGCCACGGTTGCACGCCCGGCCATATCGCTATTGCTGCCGGGGTGGATACGCTCTTGGGTCTTTTGTGCCGGATGGTGCTGCAACCCGGCGAGACGGTGGTGACAAGCCTTGGCGCCTATCCGACCTTCAATTTCCACGTCGCGGGCGCCGGCGCCGATCTGGTCCGGGTGCCCTATCTTGGCGCGCATGAAGACCCCGAGGCGCTGCTGGCGGCGGCAAAGACGCATCGCGCAAAGCTCCTCTATCTCGCCAATCCCGACAATCCGATGGGCAGCCATCATCCCGGCGCCACGATCCGCGCGCTTGCCGATGCGCTGCCGCCAGAGACGCTCCTCGTGCTGGACGAGGCCTATGCCGAGCTTGCGCCGGATGAGGCCATCCCCGATATCCCCGCCGAGCATCCGCAGGTGATCCGCTTGCGCAGCTTTTCAAAGGCCTGGGGGCTGGCGGGCGCGCGGGTCGGCTATGCGATTGCCGCGCCGGATCTGGCCGGAAGCTTCGACCGGATCCGCGACCATTTCGGCATGGGGCGGATCAGCCTCGCGGGCGCGCTGGCCTCGCTGCAGGATCCGGACTGGATCCCGGAGATCCGGGCCCGCATCGCCACCGCGCGCGACCATATGGGCGTGATCGCCCGCGAAAACGGGCTCGAGCCCCTGCAATCGGCCACCAATTTCGTCACGATGGATTGCGGCCGCGATGGCGATTATTCGCGCCGTGTTCTGGCGGAATGCGAGGCACGCGGGCTGTTCATCCGCATGCCTGGTGTAGCACCTCTGGATCGCTGTATCAGAATCAGCCTCGGGCCAGAGCCGATGATGGATCTGGTCGCCAGGATCCTGCCCGAAGCCCTGCGCGCTGCGCAGGGAGCGTGACTCGCGGGCCTATTCCGCCGCAAGTTCCGGCCGTGCCGGGCCAAGCGAAGGCGCAGAATTCACCTCACGGGGCTGGGCATGCAGAACCGGGGCCAGGACGGCGGCAGCCTCGGGTGCGGCGAGAACGGGTGCTGCGGGCGCAGGCATCGCGGGCGCAGGCATGGCGGCTACAGGCTCTGCGGGCGCGGCCGCCACAGCCGCAGGCGCCACCGCAGCCCGCGTGAACACCGGAGCGCGCGGCGCCTCGGCATTGATCTCACGCCGGAAGACCAGCATATTCTGAAAGCTGGTTTTCGTGCCGGTCAGGCCGGAGCGTTCGTCGCAAGGCAGGCTGTCTGCGCGCACATAGTCCCAGCCCTCGGCGCCCAGTTCATTCATCACCGTGCTCAGGGCCAGCGCGAAACGCTCCTCCGTGGACTTGACGCCACGCGCCTTCTCGCCCCTGCGGGGTGCCGGAACCACCTTATATTCGAACCGTTGCATCCTGCTCTCCGGCTTTGGTTTCTTGCGGGCAGTTTAGTGAATTTTTCTCTGTAAGTCCAAATCACAAAACGGTTTTTCCGCAGCCTGCCTCAGTGCAGCAACAAGCAGCCTATGTTGTGGGGCGCCCGTCAGCGCCCCCCAGGTGATGGTAGGCTGTCAGCTTTTCCCGGGGTCAGGAGGACAGCTTCATCAGGACCAGCCCGCCAACGATCATACAGGCGGCAAGAATGCGCAGCGCCGTCGCCGGCTCGTGCAGGAAGATGATCCCGACCACAAAAGCCCCGACCGCACCGATCCCGGTCCAGATCGTATAGGCGGTGCCCAGGGGCAGCACCCGCATCGCCAGTGACAAAAGCCCGAAGCTGAACACCATCGCCACCAGCGTGATAAGGCTGGGCCAAAGCTTCGTAAACCCATCCGAGAGCTTCATGCTATAGGCCCAGAGAACCTCGAGCACCCCCGCAACAATCAGAAAAATCCATGCCATTACGGCCATGCCTCCAGAAGAGCCGGGCCGTCCCGGGCAGAACCTGAGCAAAGGGGTCGTCCCCCTGCCATCGGGGCGACGGTTTCACGCCCCTGGGCCGAAAATTAACACAGGCCCCGGGGCGGTCAAGCCATGCCGGAGCCTGTGAATTTTCTGTTGCCCGAAGGCAACCACCCTTTGGCCGCGCCTCAGAGACCGAGCTTTTTCATCACCAGATCATTGACCGCACCGGGCGCGGCCTTGCCGCCGGTGGCCTTCATCACCTGGCCTACGAACCAGCCCGCAAGTTTCGGGTTCTGTTTCGCTTTTTCGACCTGGGCAGGGTTTTCGGCGATGATCTGATCAACCGCCGCCTCGATGGCGCCGGTATCCGTCACCTGCTTCATACCGCGGTCCTCGACCAGAACCGCCGGGTCGCCGCCCTCGGTCCAGACGATCTCGAACAGATCCTTGGCGATCTTGCCCGAAATCACATTCGCGGAAATCAGATCGACAATACCGCCAAGCTGGGCCGCCGAGACCGGGCTTTCGCCGATCTCCTGGCCTTCCTTTTTCAGCCGGCCAAACAGCTCATTGATCACCCAATTGGCCGATAGCTTGCCATCCCTGCCCTTGGCGACCGCGTCGAAATAGCTGGCATTTTCCAGTTCCGCCGTCAGGACCGAGGCGTCGTAATCGGTCAGCCCGTAATCCGACATGAACCGCGCCTTTTTGGCATCGGGAAGTTCCGGCATCGATTCCGCGATCCCGTCGACCCAGGCCTGTTCGATCTCCAGCGGCAGAAGGTCGGGGCATGGGAAATAGCGGTAATCATGCGCCTCTTCTTTCGAGCGCATCGAGCGGGTCTCGTTCTTGTCCGGATCGTAGAGCCGGGTTTCCTGCACCACCTCGCCGCCATCCTCGAGAATGGCGATCTGGCGGCGGGCCTCGAAATCAATCGCAGCCTGGATGAAGCGCATGGAGTTCATGTTCTTCAACTCGCAACGCGTGCCGAGATGGCTGAAATCCTGGCTCGCCTGGTATTTCTCATACTGGCCGGGGCGGCAGACCGAGACGTTGACATCGGCGCGCAGATTGCCGTTTTGCATATTGCCGTCGCAGGTACCGAGGTAACGCAGGATCTGGCGCATCTTGGCGACATAGGCGGCGGCTTCCTCCGGCCCGCGAATGTCGGGACGCGAGACGATCTCCATCAGTGCCACACCGGTGCGGTTGAAATCGACAAAGCTCAGATTGGGGTCGATGTCATGGATCGACTTGCCGGCATCCTGTTCAAGATGGATGCGTTCGATCCGCACAAGACGCGCCACACCCGGGCCCATCTCGACCAGAACCTCGCCCTCGCCCACGATCGGATGATAGAGCTGGCTGATCTGATAGCCCTGCGGCAGGTCGGGGTAGAAGTAGTTCTTGCGGTCAAAGGCCGAGCGCAGGTTGATTTCTGCCTTGAGGCCGAGCCCGGTGCGCACCGCCTGTTCGACACAGAATTCATTGATCACCGGCAGCATGCCCGGCATCGCGCAGTCAACAAAGCTGACATTGGTGTTCGGCTCGGCACCGAAAGTGGTCGAGGCGCCCGAGAACAGCTTGGAATTCGAGGCGACCTGGGCATGGATCTCCATCCCGATCACCAGTTCCCAGTCATGTTTCGCACCGGCGATGACTTTCGGAACGGGGGGCGTATAGGTCAGATCGAGCATAGTCCACCTCTGCGGCAGGTCGGGATCGGGTCGGTTGACAGAATCACGCGCTGCGGGAGGCCGGAAATGCACCCCGTTGAGCGGTCCCGATGGTGTTTAGGGCGCGCGCGGTCCGGGGGCAAGACCCGGCTGGCCCTGACCGGATCGGCTTTCGCGCAGGAAAAGCAGCGGAGATCCCGGGCCAAATGAGGGGAAAAGCCGCAGCAAAATGCGGCTTCAGGCGAGATCCCGCCAGGTTTCCGCCAGGGGTGGTGGCGGGAACCCGCCGGTTTTTCGCACAGAACTTTGCATATCCGGGCTTTGCCGCTTATTGCCGCACCGTCGATCCCTGCGGTTTGCCTGTTATCCGGTTCGCCCTTTCGGCATTGTCCCGAGGCCATAAAAGGCAAGAAGTATGAAAATCTCCAGGCTGGCTCTGCGTGCCCTTGCGGCAGTAACGGTTGCCCTGTCCCTGAGCGCCTGCGTTCAGGCCGGTGGCAGAACCAAAGCAGTTCCCTCCGAGAGTTTCATCGCCACCTCGCAAATGGGCTGGGAGCGCTATTCCGGATCAAAGGAATGGACCTATGAGGCCCTGGCGGCCGTGTCTCAGAAGGATGCCGAGCTTTCGGCGCGCGTGCCCTCTGATATCGCAACCTGGTGCCCGGCCTATAAATCCGCATCGGTCGAGCAGCGCCGCGCCTTCTGGGTCGGGCTGATGCATGCGGTTGCGAAACATGAAAGCACCTGGAACCCGAAAGCTTCGGGCGGTGGCGGGCGCTATATCGGGCTGATGCAGATCTCGCCGCGCACAGCGGCCTCGCATGGCTGTGACGCGCAATCGGTTTCGGCGCTGAAAGATGGTGGCGAGAACCTGAGCTGTGCGGTCGAGATCTTCTCGAAAGCCGTGGCGCGGGACGGGGTTGTTGCCGGTGCCGGCAATCAGGGCATTGGCCGCGACTGGGGCCCGTTCCGCAAATCCGAAAAACGCGCCGAGATGGCGGCCTGGACCTCGGCTCAGCCCTGGTGCTCGGGCGCAGCCAAACTCTGACCCGGGCCTGATGGCGCGGACATGAAAGCGGCCCCTTGCGGGGCCGTTTTTGAGTATTTGGGTCAGGGGAAAAGCGCGGTACCGGCTCAGCTGACGCGGAACTGGCGGGCCATGTCGTCAAGCGCGTCACGCTGGCGCGGCGACAGGGTGCCATCGCGCGAGGCGGCGGCGATGTCTTTCACCACCTGCATCAGCGGCGCGAAGCCTTCGGCGCCTTTCAGCTTCCAGACCCGTTTTGTCAGCCGCTTCAGCCCCGGATCGGCGCCTTTCGATTCATTGATCAGCCAGCGGCCAAGGATCACCGCCTCTTCCGCGCCCGCCCGGTCATAGCCGAGATGACGTTGCAGCGAGATCAGCAGCGCATCCTGCTGTTCAGCGGTCGGCAGAGCCGACAATTCCAGAAAAGCAAGTGCGGCGCCGGCAATGGCGACATCGCCATCCTGCAGGCTTTCCACCGGATGTTCGTTATAGCGGCGGCGAAAGCCAAAGCGGCGCGCCGCCGACATGACATCCTGCGCGACGCCGGCCAGATCCTGCGCCGCCTGCCCCGCCGCTTTCATCCGCCAATACCAGATGGCCGCCGTGGCGATGATCCCGAGAAGTGCTATGATGACCGGCAATGGTATAGCTCCAACAATTCACGTCTGAAACTCACGCTCATGTGAAGACATCTGGCTTTGAAGGTCAATATCCTGGCCGGCGGCCGCTACCGGGCAGCGAGCATGCGTCCGGCCATTTCCGACAGATCGCGGCTGAGGCCGGGCGTGGAGAGAATGCGGCTCAGCGCGGCGCGGATCAGGCCCTGGCGCGTCGGGTCATAGCGTGGCCAGGTCTCGAACGCGGTCGACATGCGGGCCGCCGTCTGCGGGTTCAGGGGGTCCAGCTGCAAAAGCCAGTCCGCCAGCAGCCGGTAGCCCGCGCCATCCGCGCGGTGGAAGCCCGCGTGATTGGCCGCAAAGGCGCCGAACACCGCGCGGAATCGATTGGGGTTTTTCAGGTCGAAATCCGGTCGCTGTGTCAGCTCATCAACCAGCGCCGCCACCCGCTCCGGTGCGGCGCAGCTGATCTGCAGCGAGAACCATTTGTCCATGACATTGCGGTCAGCGGACCAGCGGGTCGCGAAGGCCGTCAGTTCCGCCTCGCCCGCACCAATATCCACGAGCGCTGTCAGCGCACCGATGCTTGCGGTCATATTGCTGGCGGCGGCAAAGGCCGACCTCGCGGCCACCCCGTCCTCTATGCGCGACAAAAGCGCAAGCAGCGCATTGGTCAGCGCCCGCCGCCCCGCGCCGGCGGCGTCGGGGATGAAGGGGCCGGTATCGGCCAGCCCCCGGATCAGCCCGGGCAGGTCGGCTGCAAGAGCGCGGGCGAGCGCCTGCGCGGCGTCGCGGCGGGCGGCCCGGATTGCATCGGGATCGGGTTCGATGCCCTGATCATGCAGCGCCTGGGCCAGATCATCCTCGCCCGGCAGGCGCAGCAAAAGCGCGCGGAAGGCAGGATCAAGCCCCTGATCGCGGATCAGCGGCACGAGAGCCTCGGCCCAGCCGGCCAGCAGATCATCCTTGCCGCGCACCAGATCGGTGAGCATCTCGCGCGCCAGCGAGCGCCCCGCCTCGTAGCGGTTGAAAAGATCGCTGTCATGGGCCTGCAGGAAGGCGCGTTCGCGGGCCGTGGTCTCGCGTTCCAGCACCACCGGCGCCGAGAAGCCGCGCAGGACCGAAGCGACAGGCCGCGCCGCCAGCCCGTCGAATGTGAAGGATTGTTCGGTATCTGTCATCTCGAGCACCCGGGTCGGCACCACTTCGGATCCGTCCGGGGCGAGGAGCCCCACCGCAATCGGGATCACCTTTGCCGTCTTCTGCGCCTGGCCGGGCGTCGCCGGAGTATGCTGGCGGATGGTCAGCGTATAGCGCCCGTTCTCAAAGCTTTCGCAGAAGTTCAGGCGTGGCGTGCCCGCCTCGAGATACCAGCGGGCGAACTGGCTCAGATCGCGCCCCGTGGCGTCCTCAAAAACCTTCAGCCAGTCCTCGATCGTTGCGGCATCGCCGTCATGGCGGGTGAAATAAAGATCAAGCGCCTGATCCCAGGCCGCATCGCCCACCAGGGTTTTCAGCATTCCGATCAGCTCGGCGCCTTTTTCATAGACGGTGGCGGTGTAGAAATTATTGATCTCGACAAAGCTTTCGGGCCGCACCGGATGCGCCAGCGGTCCCTGATCCTCGCGGAACTGCCGGGCGCGCAGCAGCGCCACATCCTCGATCCGTTTCACCGCATGGGAGCGCATATCACCCGAGAATTGCTGATCGCGGAAAACCGTCAGCCCCTCTTTCAGGCAAAGCTGGAACCAGTCGCGGCAGGTGATGCGATTGCCGGTCCAGTTGTGGAAATATTCATGCGCGATGATCGCCTCGATCCGGGCGAAATCGTCATCGGTGGCGGTCTCAGGGCTGGCCAGCACGAATTTGGAGTTGAAGATATTCAGCCCCTTATTCTCCATCGCGCCCATGTTGAAATCATCGACGGCCACAATGTTGAAAACGTCGAGATCATATTCGCGCCCGTAAACTTCTTCATCCCATTTCATCGACCGGATCAGGCTGTCCATCGCCCAGGCGCAGCGGTTTTCATCGCCCGGACGGACCCAGATCGCCAGATCGACGGCGCGGCCTGACCGCGTCGTGAAGCTGTCGTGATGCGCCACGAGATCACCGGCCACCAGCGCGAAGAGATAGGCGGGTTTGGGCCAGGGGTCATCCCATTCCGCCCAGGACCCGCCGCGCCCCGCCGGATTGCCGTTGGACAAAAGCACCGGCAGATCGCTTTCGATGCGGACATGGAACCGCGCCATCACATCGGGACGGTCGGGATAGAAGGTGATCTTGCGAAAGCCCTGGGCCTCGCATTGCGTGCAATACATGCCGTTCGACATGTAAAGCCCCTCAAGCGCGGTATTCGAGGCCGGATCGATCTCGACCAGCGTTTCCAGCGTGAAGGGGCCATCGGGCAGAAGATCGGCGGGAATGGTCAGCCCGGTCTCGTCCGGGGTCAGATCCAGCAGCGCCCCGTCAAGGCGCAGCGAGATCAGCCGCAGATCCTCGCCGTCAAGCCGCAGCACATGGCGGCCCTTCGCCTCGGGATTGGGGCGCAGATGCAGCTTTGCCGCAACTTTCGTGGATTTCGGCGCAAGATGGAAGGTCAGCCCGACCCGGTCGATCAGATGGCTGAAGGGGCGGTAATCGGCCAGCCAGACGGTGCGCGGGTCATGGGCCTTGCCCGAACCGGCATCAGCGACGGGGGGTTCGGCGACGGGGGTTTCGGCGACGGGGGGCTCGTCGGGGCTGGAATGATCGGCGGTCATGGCGATTTCCCTTTCCTTATATCCGAATACCTGGACCCCTGCCCCGGCGGTTACAAGGGGCCGGCCTGAAGATCGGCTCGGTGGTCAGTTCGGGGCAGTTCGGGGATCAGCCTGAGGATCAGCTCAGGGGGCGGCAGGCGCTGCCTCGTGCAGCGCCGCCCGCAGAACCGCATCGACATCAGCGCTCATCGGAAGGGCGCGGGCCAGCACGGTATCACAGGGGAACCAGGCGGCCTCTTCGGCATCATCCGCCGCCAGCACCTCGCCCGAGAGGTAGCGGCAGACCACCGGGACGAGGAAATAATGCCAGGCTACCTCCTCTGCGCCCGCGCGGACCGGCCCGATGATATCGAGCCCGGGCAGCTGGCGGATGACAGCCGCGATGATCCCGGTTTCCTCGGCCAGCTCGCGCAGGGCCGCGTCGCAGACGCGCTCGCCGAATTCCACCTTGCCGCCGGGATAGCCCCAGAGCCCCTGATCGGGCGGGTTCCGGCGCCGCACCAGCAGCACCCTGCCCTCCTGCACCACCACGGCCAGCGCGGCCAGGCGCGGGGTTGAAACGGGCCGCCGCGAAACTGATGGGGAAGAAACTGACGGGGAAGAAACAGGAGGCGGGATCCGGGTCATGGTGAAACGCTCCTTCATCTGCACCCTCGCCAGACGGGGCCCGGCCTGGCAGAATGGCGGCAGAATCAGGGGGGAAGTCCATGGCAGAGCCGCGCGAAAAACTGGGATATCGCGATCTTCTGGCGCGGGCCAATGCCGCGATCGTCACGCTGGCACCCGACGAGGCTGCCGCGCGGCTGGCGGCAGGGGATGCGGTGTTTGTCGATATCCGCGACCCGCGCGAACTGGAGCGCGAAGGGCAGATCCCCGGCGCCCGGCACGCCCCGCGCGGCATGCTGGAATTCTGGATCGACGCGGACAGCCCCTATCACAAGCCCTGGCTGGCCGAAGACCGGCTCTACGTTTTCTATTGCGCCTCTGGCTGGCGTTCCGCGCTGGCGGCAGAGGTCGCGGGCCAGATGGGGCTGACCTGCGCGAGCCTTGGCGGCGGCTTTACCGCCTGGAAAGCCGCCGGCCACCCTGTCGCTCCCAGGGGTCAAAGCGTCAGCGCAAGCTCTCCCAGCTGATCGGCGGCCGCGCCCCAGCCCTCGTGAAAGCCCATTTTCTCATGTTCTGCCTTTTGCGCCGCGGTGCGGTGCAGCGCATTGGCGCGGTAAAGCGAGCCCGCGCCATCGGGCAGAACCTCCATCACCGCGGTAAAGCCAAAGCTGCCCTCATTCGGGTGCCAGCCGCCACGCATCAGATCGGTCCAGACGAGGCGCCGCCCGGGAACCACCTCAAGCACGCAGCCATGACCCGGCATCTCGCCATGCCCCGGCACATCCATCACCGAACGGAAGGAACCGCCCGGCCGCAGATCCAGGCTGACATCGCGGGTGACAACGGGGCGCGGGGCGAACCAGGCCTCGATCAGGGCGGGCTCGGTCAGACAGCGCCAGATGCGGTCGGGCGCGGACTGAAAGCGGCGCTCGATCCGCAGATCGGTCTCGGGATTGAACTGCATGGCATCCTCCCTGCATATCCACGTGGAGAAAGCCTCGCATATCCGCAGCCGGGGCAGCAGTGCCCCCCGGCCCGTAAGCCGGTTTCAGCCGATATCCAACGCCAGCGCGTGGATACGCCCCGGAATATCTTCAAGCGCCGCCAGCACCGCACGATGTCTGGCGATCCGGCTCATCGGCGCGAAAACACCGGCGCGGATGCGCACCGCGAAATGCGTCTCGCCGGTGCCATCATCGCCGGAATGCCCGGCATGGCGATGGCTTTCATTCAGCACCTCCAGCTCCTCCGGCGCGAAAGCCGCACGCAGCTTTGTCTCGATTTCGTCAATCACAGGCATTTTCGCCCACCCCCTCTTCAATCCGCCGCTAAATCACCTAAACTTGGCCGCCCGAGTCGGAAAGGCAGCATAAGGCCCTCTATCCAATGGTCAGTAAGAACCCATTCGAATTCGATCTCCGTGTTTCCACGGATAAGAAGCGTAAATCCGCCGGCCGCCGCGCCGGTGTCTCTGCGGCTGCAACCTCGACGCATCGCTGTGACTACCCTGATTGCGACAGAGGCGGCGAGTTCCGTGCCCCGAAATCGCGTGAGCAGCTCGACGAATTTTTCTGGTTCTGTAAGGACCATATTCGCGAATACAACCTGAAGTGGAATTTCTTTGACGGCACCTCGGATGAGGAATTCAGACGCATCGTCGAGAAGGACCGGCTTTGGGAGCGCGAGACCAAACCGTTTTCCAAAAAGGATGACGGCAATGCCTGGGCCCGGATGGGGGTGAATGACCCGCTGGAGATCCTTGGCGAGAAGGGCACCCGTTCGGCGCCCTCGACCGCCTCGACCGGCGCCACGCGCAAATTGCCGCCGACCGAGAGGAAAGCACTGGAGATCCTCGACAGCCGCGACACCATGACCAAAACGGAAATCCGCAAGCAATACAAAGGCCTGATCAAGGTTCTTCACCCGGATATGAATGGCGGAGACCGCAGTCAGGAAGAGATGCTGCAAGAGGTGGTCTGGGCCTGGGATCAGATCAAGGACAGCCGGCATTTCCGCGACTGACCCCCCTGTTTTCCTGCGGGGCTGAGATCCTGGTGCCCCGGCCCGCCCCTCAGAATGCTGGCCGGGGCGGCTGGCTGCGCTTACCCGGAAGCTGCCTCCTGCTCGCGCTGCAGTTTGCGACCATATCCCCAGCTTATCAAAATGCCAGCCAGCCAGATCACCGTGAAAAGAGGATCAACAGCCGCTTCCACCAGGATCAGGATCGGTGCAAAAGCGCTCGCATATGCCAACATCAGGAACGTTGACACCGGGTTGGAAGGCCATTCAGAGACGAACAGAAATGCGCTGAACATCAGGGATATGAGCACCGGTGTCAGACAGCCCGCGAAAAATCGGGCGCCTTTGCCCCGGCACCAGCATGGCGCCATCAGCATTCCGGCCCCGCCCGCTGTCAGCATCACTGTCAGATATTCGATCATGACACCGGCGAGAGCAGTGGCGCTTCCGTCAGCGCCCGAGATCTCAGCGCCATAGTCCCCGTAAGCTGGGCAAAGTTGCAACGCCAACGCGGTCATCGCCCAGATCATCCCGAATAAGAGACGCTGTTTCAATATCATATTCAGGTCCCGTGTTCTGATACGCGGCCAGTGTCCAAGTCTCAGCGCGCCACCCCGCACATGAGCTCAACAGAGCCAGTGCTTCACGGCAATGTCTGGACAAAACCGGGGCCCTGAGCAGGCGCATACCGCCGAGGCACCGCGCGCAGCCTTCGGCGCGTCATTGTATCCCGACCAATGGCGCTCTTGCACCTCTGTGCGTAATGTTCCATGAACCTCGGGACAGCCTGACATTTTCCCTAAATCTGCCCGAACCCTGGACCTGACCATGCCCGAGAATGCGATCAAGCCGACCGAAGAAATCTCTGTCCGCGAGGTGTTCGGCATCGATACCGAAATGCGGGTCAAAGGCTTCGCCGATCGCACAGATCGCGTGCCCGAGATCGACAGCACCTATAAATTCGACCCTGATACCACGCTCGCGATTCTGGCCGGCTTTGCCTATAATCGCCGGGTGATGATCCAGGGTTATCACGGCACCGGGAAATCGACCCATATCGAACAGGTCGCCGCGCGGCTGAACTGGCCCTGTGTGCGCGTCAACCTCGACAGCCATATCAGCCGGATCGACCTGATCGGTAAGGATGCGATCAAGCTGGAAGACGGCCGCCAGGTGACGAAATTCCAGGAGGGCATCCTGCCCTGGGCCCTGCGCAACCCGGTGGCGATTGTGTTTGACGAATATGATGCCGGCCGCGCCGATGTGATGTTCGTGATCCAGCGCGTGCTGGAGCATGATGGCAAGCTGACGCTGCTCGACCAGAATGAGATCATCACGCCGCATCCCTCGTTCCGCCTGTTCGCAACCGCGAATACTGTGGGCCTTGGCGATACGACCGGCCTCTATCACGGGGTGCAGCAGATCAACCAGGCCCAGATGGACCGCTGGTCCTTGGTCGCCACGCTGAATTATCTGTCGCATGACGCGGAAACCGCCATCGTTCTGGCGAAAAACCCGCATTACAACACGGCCGAGGGCCGCAAAACCATGAGCCAGATGGTGACGGTGGCCGACCTCACCCGTACTGCTTTCATGAACGGTGATCTCTCGACCGTAATGTCGCCGCGCACCGTGCTGAACTGGGCGCAAAACGCGCAGATCTTCCGCAATGTGGGCTATGCGTTCCGGCTCTCCTTCCTGAACAAATGCGATGAGCTGGAGCGCCAGACCGTTGCCGAATTCTACCAGCGCTGCTTCAACGAAGAGCTGCCGGAATCCGCTGCCTCTATGGCGATGAAGTAAGAAAAGACGGGGGGCTGCCTGCCCCCCGCGGCCTTCGGCCTCCCCCGGGGATATTTTCAGACAGAAAATGAAAGCAGGTTTTCGCATATTTTCTGTCTTTAAATATCCTCGGGGGGAGGGCCGCGCAGCGGGCCGGGGGGCAGACAGCCCCCCCTCCCCGGTCTGCGGTATTTTCCTTGCATCTCCACCCGCGCCGGTGACAGGGTCCATCCATGAGCAAACCCGCCGATAATCCTGCCGATCCTTTTAAAAAAGCCCTTGCCGAGGCCACGAAAGTGCTGGCCGACGATCCGGAGATGACCGTCTCTTATTCGGTCGACCCGCCCGGCATGAACCGCGATGGCGTCCGGCTGCCGCAGGTTTCGCGGCGTATGACGCGGGATGAGGTAATGCTCGCCCGTGGCACGGCGGATGCTTTCGCGATGCGGCGCAAGTTTCATGATGAGAAGACGGCGGCGAAATATGCGCCGGTCGGACAGCTGGCCCGCGATATTTACGAGGCGATGGAGACCGCGCGCTGCGAGGCGATGGGCGCCCGGGTGATGCCCGGCACGGCCACCAATATCGATGCGAAGATCGGTCAGGAAGCGGATCGCAAGGGCTATTCACAGATCGCTTCGGCCCAGGATGCACCTTTGCCGGTCGCGGCGGGCTACCTGGTGCGCGCGCTTGCCACCGGACGGAAATTGCCGGGCGGCGCCGAGAATGTGATGTCGCTCTGGCGCGGCTTTATCGAGGAACAGGCCGGCGGCACCCTGGGGAGCCTCGATGAGGTGCTCTCGGATCAGTCGGCTTTCGCGCGGCTGGCGCGCCAGGTGATCCAGGATCTCGGCTATGGCGATCAGCTGGGCGATGACCCGGATCGCCCCGATGATGACGAGGCCGGCGACGAGGCCGAAGAGGATCAGGACAGCCCCGACAACCAGGAGGGCGAGGAGGAGCAGGGCGAGGAGGCCGAGGCCTCGCCCGAGCGGTCCCAGGAAGAACAGCAGGACGAATCTCAGGCGCAGGTCCAGATGGACGACAATGCCGAGATGGAGCTTGGCGATGAGACCGAGATGCCTGAGGGCGAGGCGCCGCTGGAGCCGCCGCCCCCTGCCCCCCATTCCGATGCCGATCCGAATTATACCGTCTATACGACCCAGTTTGACGAAGAGATCCGCGCCGAAGAGCTGGCGGAACCGGCGGAGCTGGAACGGCTCCGGGCCTATCTCGATCAGCAGCTTGACCCGCTGAAAGGTGCGGTGGGGCGGCTGGCAAACAAATTGCAGCGCCGCCTGCAGGCGCAGCAGAACCGGTCCTGGCTGTTTGACCTGGAAGAAGGCGTGCTGGATGCCGGGCGGCTCGCCCGGGTTGTGGCGAACCCGACCACGCCGCTTTCGTTCAAATGGGAAAAGGATACCGAGTTCCGCGACACGGTGGTGACGCTGCTGATCGACAATTCGGGGTCGATGCGCGGCCGGCCGATCTCGATCGCGGCGATCTGCGCCGATGTGCTGGCGCGCACCCTGGAGCGCTGCCAGGTCAAGACCGAGATCCTCGGCTTTACCACCCGCGCCTGGAAAGGCGGCCAGAGCCGTGAGAAATGGCTCGGCGAGGGCCGCCCGCAGCAGCCCGGCCGGCTGAATGATCTGCGCCATATCATCTATAAAAGTGCCGATGCGCCCTGGCGGCGGGTGCGCCCGAACCTCGGCCTGATGATGAAAGAGGGGCTCCTGAAGGAAAACATCGATGGCGAGGCCCTGGAATGGGCGCATCGCCGGATGCTGGCGCGGCCCGAGGCGCGGCGGATCCTGATGGTGATCTCAGATGGTGCGCCGGTCGATGATTCGACCCTGTCGGTGAACCCGGCGAGCTTCCTTGAGAAACATCTGCGCGATGTGATCGCGATGGTGGAAAAGCGCCGTGCGGTGGAGCTGATCGCGATCGGGATCGGCCATGATGTGACGCGCTATTATCAGCGTGCGGTCACGATCACCGATGTCGAGCAGCTGGCGGGGGCTATGACCGAACAGCTGGCGGGGCTGTTTGACAAGGATCCGCGCGCTGCCAAACGGGCGGGGATGCGGAAAACCGGGTAAGGGGGCACTGCCCCCGTCCCGTTCCGGGACTCCCCCGGGATATTTAGAGACAGAAAATGGAGCCTTTCCATGTTTCAGAGCTTTGACAATCCGGCCTCACCGGAAGCGGGGCCGGGGCGGCTTGCTGCTTTGCGCAGGGAGATGGCGGCGGAGGGGCTTTGGGGCTTCATCGTGCCGCGCGCCGATGCGCATCAGGGCGAATATGTTGCCGATTGCGATGCGCGGCTGGCCTGGCTGACGGGATTCACCGGATCGGCCGGGTTCTGTGTGGCGCTGATGGATCGGGCCGGGGTCTTCATCGACGGGCGGTATCGGAGCCAGGTGAAGGATCAGGTCGATCAGGGCCATTTCACACCGGTTCCCTGGCCGGAAATCCAGGCCGGGGAGTGGATCCGGAGCGCCGCTGTAGCTGGCGTGGTGGGCTTTGACCCCTGGCTGCATACGCGCGATGAGATCCAGCGGCTGGAACGCGCGCTTGAGGGCAGCGCTGTGACGCTCAGGCCCTGTGGCAATCTGGTCGACCGGATCTGGGACGACCGGCCCGGCGCGCCCTGTGTGGCAGCCTTCGCGCATCCCGAAGCGCTGGCCGGCGAGAGCGCGGCTGACAAGCGCCGCCGGATCGGAGCGGCGCTGGCCGCGCGCGGTGAGGCGGCGGCGGTGATCACCCTGCCCGATTCGATCTGTTGGCTTCTGAACATCCGGGGCGGCGATGTGCCGCGCAATCCGGTGGTGCAGGCTTTTGCGGTGATCTTTGCCGATGGCCGCGTCAGCCTCTTTGCGGAACCCGCGAAATTTGATCCGGAGCTGCGGGCGATTTTGGGCCCTGAGGTCACCTTGCGCCCGCCCGCCGCTTTCGCGCCGGCGCTGCGCCTGCTTTCCGGCCCGGTGCGGCTTGATCCGGGATCGGCACCGCTGGCGGTCTGGTCTGAGCTGGAGGAGGCTGGCATTGCGGTCAGCGCTGGTCCCGATCCCTGTCTTCTGCCGAAGGCGCGCAAGAACGCGATCGAAATTGCCGCCACCGCCGAAGCGCATCTGCGCGACGGTGCGGCGGTTTGCGAGTTTCTGTGCTGGCTCGATGCCAATGCCCCCGGCGATCTGACCGAAATCGCGGTGGTCGGAGCGCTGGAAAGCTTTCGCCGCGCGACCAATCTGCTGCATGATATCAGCTTTGACACGATCTGCGGCGCCGGCCCCGATGGCGCGATCATCCATTACCGGGTGACGGAAGAAACCGACCGCGCTTTGCGCGATGGCGAATTGCTGCTGGTCGATTCCGGCGCGCAATATCAGGACGGTACCACCGATATCACCCGCACCATCGCGATCGGCGATCCGGGCCAAGAGGCGCGCGATTGCTATACGGCAGTGCTGCGCGGCATGATCGCGGTCTCGACCGCGCGCTGGCCGCGCGGGCTTTCGGGGCGCGATCTCGACCCGCTGGCGCGGCAATTCCTCTGGATGCGCGGCCTCGATTACAATCACGGCACCGGGCATGGGGTCGGCGCGTTTCTCTCGGTACATGAGGGGCCGCAGCGGATCTCGCGGATCTCGGAAGTTCCGCTCGAGCCGGGGATGATCCTCTCGAATGAGCCGGGCTATTACCGCGAGGGGGCTTTCGGCATCCGGCTTGAAAACCTGATCGTGGTGACAGAGGCCCCGGCCCTTGGCGACAACCGTGACCAGCTTTGTTTCGACACGCTGACCTGGGCGCCCTTTGACCGAAGGCTGATCCTTGCGGCGCAGATGTCAGCGGAGGAGCGCGCCTGGCTCGACCACTATCACGCAAGGGTGCTGGCGCTGATCGGGCCGCGCGTCACCGAACCGACCCGCGCCTGGCTCAAAGCCGTCTGCGCGCCGCTCTGATACGCGGCGCAGATCAGCTGCCGGCAAGCAGGCGGATCCGTTCCACCATGGCGCGCAGCCCGTTCGAGCGCTGCGCCGAGAGGTTTTCCTTCAGCCCGATCCGCGCGAATTCCGCGAGGGCATCGACCTTGAGCACCTCGGCCGGTGTGAGGCCCGCGTAAAGCGCATGCAGGATCGCGATCAGCCCGCGCACGATCATCGCATCCGAGTCGCCCTGGAAATCGAACCGCTCCGGCGTGATCTGCGGGCGCAGCCAGACCTGGCTTGCGCAGCCTTCGACCTTATAGGCGGGAACATGGAAACTGGCCTCCAGCGCCGGCATCGCCTTGCCCAGTTCGATGACATGGCGATAGCGCTCTTCCCAGTCGTCCAGGAATTCCAGGGTCTCGGCAATTTCCTCGAATGCGGGCGTGGCCATGGCGGTTCTCCTTCTGCCCGACTGGCCTAGCCGCGTGCGCGGGCAAGGTCCAGAGTGCTCATTGGGCAAGGATGCTGGCAAGGTTCTGCTGCGGCGGCTTTTCAAAGCGCGACTTTCGCGATACCGAAGGGTTGGATGATGGAGAGTGACGGATGATCCGCAAAGCGACCGCTGTTTGCCTTTTGCTGACGCTAGCCGCCTGTGGCGGAATGAGAGACAGCCGGCTGAACCCGTTCAACTGGTTCGGGACATCAGAGCCTGCGGAAAAGGTGGTGATTGAAGAGACACCTCAGGACAAGCGCGAGCGGGTCCAGACGGTGCTTGATATGAAGATCGAGCAGGTCTCCTCGGGCGCGATCGTCCGGGCGACGGGGCTGACGCCGACCCAGGGCTGGTGGGAGGCATCCCTTGTGCCGCAACCGGTAACGCCGGAAGGTGTTCTCGTGCTTGATTTCCGTATTGCGCCCCCCTTCGAGACGCAGCCCGTCAATACACAACGCTCACGTGAAGTGACGGTGGCGCTGCACCTGTCGAATATCAAACTGGCCAATGTGCGCAAGATTGTGGTGCAGGGCGCGAATGATGCCCGTTCCGCTGGTCGCTGAACGGAGGATGGGGGCTGCCTGCCCCCACGGCCTTCGGCCGCCCCCGGGGATATTTAGAGACAGAAAATAGCCACCTCCCGCGAAGAGAGTCTTGATTTTCTGTCCTTAAATATCCTCGGGGGGAGGGCCGCGCAGCGGACCGGGGGGCAGACAGCCCCCCCTTCTTCGTAAGCCAGCTAACAAAGCTTGCAGAAGATTGCTCAGATCCGGATCGTACGGATTTCCGTGCCTCTGGCGGTCAGGGCGATCTCGCCTTTGCACAGGCGCAGTGCCTCATCACCGAAAACCTCGCCGCGCCAGCCTTTCAGCGCTTCGACATCGCGCTTACCCGCGGCAATTGCATCCAGATCCGATGCGGCTGCGATCAGCCGGGGCGCCACGCCCAGCTGTTCGGATTTCGCTTTCAGCAGCACCCGCAACAGATCCGCCAGCGCCGCATTGGTCTGCGGCTGATCGGGTTGCTGCACCACCCTGGGCAGATCTTCGGTCCGCGCTTCCATTCCGGCCTGGATCGCGGCGAGGATGCCCTCGGCGATCTCGGGCTTTCTGCCCTCGCGCAGCAGGAGCCGCGAGCGCCCGAGTTCCTCCATCGAGGTCGGCCGAGTCGAGGCGAGTTCCAGCAGCGCATCATCCTTCATCACCCGCGAGCGCGGCACGTTCTGGCCCTGCGACCAGCTTTCGCGGAATTTCGCCAGTTCGCGCACAATGGCCAGGAACCGCCCGGATGAGGTGCGGGTCTTGATCCGCTTCCAGGCCTCATCAGGATGCACCGTATAGGTGGCCGGATCGGTCAGCACCGCCAGCTCTTCCTCGACCCAGGGGGCGCGGCCGTTTTTCTGCAATTGCGCCGCAAGCCATTCATAGATCACCCTCAGATGGGTGACATCGGCCAGGGCATATTCCTTCTGTGCCTCGGACAAAGGCCGGCGCGACCAGTCGGTGAACCGCGAGGTCTTGTCCAGATTGGCCCGCGCAATTTTCCTGACCAGCGTTTCATAGCCGACCTGCTCGCCGAAACCGCAGACCATGGCAGCGATTTGCGTATCGAACAGCGGCACCGGGAAGACACCGCCTTCGACGAAAAAGATCTCAAGATCCTGGCGCGCCGCATGGAAGACCTTCACCGTCGCCTCATGGCGGAAGAGGTCATAAAGCGGCTCCATCGACATCTCTTCGCCGATGATCGGATCAACAAGAACCGCGTCGCCGTCCTTGCCCGGAAGCGCCATCTGAATCAGGCAGAGCTTTGACCAATAGGTGCGCTCGCGCAGGAATTCGGTGTCGATGGTGACATAGGGGGCTGATTTGGCCGCTGCGCAAAATGACGCAAGCTCTTCGGTCGTGGTAATGGTGCGCATCTGTCCTCGCGTTTGCGGGGGCGTCCCGCCGGTGATCTGACGACAGGAACGGGTCCGGCCGCAGAGGTTCGATCCGCGTTCCACTTGCCCCGGTCAGTCTGCTCTTGCCGCATATACTGCGCCAAAGCGTCAGTCTCTGGCCGGGAGAAGGCCTCAGGCGCAAAACCTGAAAGAAACCGGAATTTCCTGTTTCTAATCGCCGCAATCCTGATTGGAAAGAGGAATAGCATCCTCCCCCGCACAGCCGGTTTTTTCGGGGCGCGAAGCCGCCCTCAGCCGGGCGCCCCCGCCGCACGCATTGCCCCGAGCAGTGCCGCCATATCTTCGGGCAGGTCGGAGCGGAACTCCAGCCGCTCGCCCGTCACCGGATGGCTGAAGCCAAGGCTTGCCGCATGCAGCGCCTGGCGCGGAAAGGCGGCGGCACTCAGCGCGGCCTCGCCCAGCAGTTTTTCCGACAGTTTACGCCGCCCGCCATAGGTCGGATCGCCGATCAGCCCATGGCCCGCCCAGGTCAGATGCACGCGGATCTGATGCGTGCGCCCGGTCTCGAGCCAGCATTCGACCAGGGCCGCCTGGCCCGCAAATCCCTCGACCACCCGGGCCCGGGTTACGGCATGGCGTCCCTCTGGCGGCCAGGTCACCGCCTGTTTCTGACGGTCAGTGCGATGTCGCGCGAGGTTCGTCGCGATCCGGATCACGCCGCCGGGCTCAAAACTGACACCGCGCGTGCCGCGCAGCCGCGGGTCGGACCCTTCCGGTACGCCGTTGCAGATCGCGAGGTAATGGCGGGTGACCGTATGGGCCTCGAACTGCGCCGCGAGCCCGTGATGCGCCCGGTCGGATTTCGCCGCGACAATCAGCCCCGAGGTTTCTTTGTCGATCCGGTGCACGATGCCGGGGCGGCGCTCGCCGCCGATGCCGGAAATAGTGTCGCCGCAATAATGCAAAAGCGCATTGACCAGGGTGCCCGAAGGCGTGCCCGGCGCCGGATGCACCACCATCCCTGCCGGCTTGTCGATCACGATCAGATCGTCATCTTCCCAGATCACCGTCAGCGGAATCGCTTCGGCAAGGGTTTCCACTGGCTCGGCCGGGCCAATACGGATCTCCCAGACCTCGCCTGATGCCGTCTTCGCCTTCTGATCGGTGACCACCACCCCGGCGCGGCTCACCGCGCCGGCCTCGATCAGACGCGCGAGCCTTGAGCGCGACAATGCCGCTTCCTCTGGCACAGCGGCGCTGAGCGCCTTATCAAGGCGCGGCGCGGCATCCGGGCCGAGGGTGACGGTGATCAGCCCGCCCTGAGCCGGGCCTTCCGGGGCCATACTGGCATGATCGTCGTCGTCGAGGAAAGATTCAGGTGTGAAAGGTTCAGTCATGGCTCAGGCCCCGAAGGAGAATGCGGAAGAAATTGCGCTGCCGCCCTCGCTGCGTTTCCTGAAGGCGCTGGTGATCGTGCTGATGCTGAGCATGATCGCGGGTGTCATAACCGTGACCCTGCTGCTTGTCACGCGCCTGCGCGCGCCTTTATCCGATACGCCTGCGGCGACAGCGCCCCTGCCCGCCGCCTTGCTGCTGCCTGCGGGCGAGGTCGCGGCCTCGGTGGTGCCCGGCCCGGACTGGATCGGGGTTGTCACCGGCGCGGGCCGCATCCTGATCTTCAACCAGGATGGCAGCCTGCGCCAGGAGATCGAGGTCACGCCAGCCCCCTGACCGGCGCAACATGGCGCTCCGACGCGGCGAAAGGATCACTCTGGCACCACCGTTTCAAGATAGAGATCCATATGCGGCTGCCACAGCGCGGGTTTGAACAGAGCCGCATGACCGGCCTTCAGGGCGACAAACCGCCCCTGCCCGCCTGCGGCGCGAAAGGTCTCGAAATTGCTGCGGCAATGGCTGATGCGGTAATACTGGTCCTGAGTGCCATGCAGCCAGAGCGTCTCATGCGCCCCGCCGGCCCCGCGCGCGAACAGCATCGGGTTGACCTGTTCCAGCGCCGGACAGGCCCGCCCCAGCCAGCCGCCATTGAAATTGACCGCACCACGAAACAGGCCTGGCCGCATCCCGGCAAATGCAATCGCGAGGATACCGCCGCGCGACACGCCGCCAGTCACCATCCGCCCGGGGTCAACATCCGGCCAGAGCGAGAGCCCGCGCATCACCGCGTCAAGATCCTCAACCGCCCGCTCAAACCCCGCAAGGGCGATCTCCGCCTCGCAGGAATAGCCCGAACCATCGGCGGCAAGCCCTTCCCCGTAGCGCCCTCCCGATTTCCCCCGGCCGCGCCGCTGCGGGAAGGCCGCCATCCAGCCCCGGGCCGTAAAATAATTGCTGATCACCGAAGGGCTGACCGTGCGCCGGAACAGGGCCGGGCTCTGCCCGCTGCCGGTCGAGCCATGGTTGAACACCATCACCGGATACGGCCCGGGCCGCGATGGCCGCGCCACAACGACTTCCAGCGCCACCCCCGGCTCACGTGCGGGCAGCATCACCTTTGACATGCGCGGCTTTTCCACTCTGACGGTTCCTTCCCTGTTTGCCGGGATTTTCTGCCCCTGGTTCTGGCCCGGCGCGCCACGCGACGCCATCCCCCGCCGGCACCCTGACATTCCCGTGAACCGATCGACACAATTCTTTTTATCGGGATCCAAACGCCCCATCTCACGTTCATCTTCCACAGATCGCTCCCTTGTAAGGAGGATCCCTGGATCATAAGTCAAATCATCCTCCGGGGGCTGATGGCACCGGAAGAGAAAACAGGGGGCAAATGCATGAGCACCTATACCAACCTTCCCGCACCGAGCCCGGAACAGGGCCTGAACCGCTATCTCCAGGAAATCCGCAAATTCCCGCTCCTCGAACCCGAGCAGGAATATATGCTGGCCAAGGCCTGGACGGAACGCCAGGACAGTAAATCGGCGCATCAGCTGGTGACCTCGCATCTGCGGCTCGCCGCCAAGATCGCCATGGGCTATCGCGGCTATGGCCTGCCGCAGGCCGAAGTGATCTCCGAGGCCAATGTCGGCCTGATGCAGGCGGTCAAACGCTTCGACCCGGAGAAAGGCTTCCGGCTGGCAACCTATGCGATGTGGTGGATCCGCGCCTCGATCCAGGAATATATCCTGCGGTCCTGGAGCCTTGTGAAAATGGGCACCACCTCGGCGCAGAAAAAGCTGTTCTTCAACCTGCGCAAGGCCAAGGCCAAGGTCGGCGCGCTGGAAGAGGGCGATCTGCGCCCCGAGAACCTCGCCCAGATCGCGAAGGATCTCTCTGTCAGCGAAGATGAGGTGGTTCAGATGAACCGCCGCCTCTCGGGGTCAGACGCCTCGCTGAATGCCCAGATCGGCGGCGATGGCGAAGGTGCCACGCAATGGCAGGACTGGCTCGAGGATGAAGACAGCGATCAGGCCGGCGACTATGCCGAAAAGGATGAGCTCGACACCCGCCGCGAGATGCTGTCTGAGGCCATGTCGGTTCTGAATGACCGCGAGAAAGACATCCTGATGCAGCGCCGCCTCGCCGATGAGCCGGTCACGCTTGAGGAATTGTCGGAAAGCTACGGCGTCTCGCGCGAACGCATCCGCCAGATCGAGGTCCGCGCCTTCGAGAAACTGCAGGCAAAAATGCGCGACCTCGCCCGCGGCAAAGGCATGGCGATCCCCGCCTGAGTGCAAAACCTTTCACGAAACAAAGGCCCGGCCCCCGCGCCGGGCCTTTTGCTGTCTGAAAGGCAGTCTGCGACCGCGCGGCCGGGCGAAACAACCACATCCTCGTCCCATCCCGGAAATCAGACCATCCAACGTCCCGGACATGCAAGCCGCATCCGGGGCGGCATGAGCAAAGCGCCTCCCCTCCCCGGCAGTATCATTTTCTGTCTCGAAATATCCCGGGGGTGAGCGGCAGAGCCGCGAGGGGGCTGGCCCCCTCTACCCGATCAGCCGCGAGACGATCCCCGGCAGATCCTCATAGCGATGAAGCAACGCATCCGGCGCCAGCCGCGCGATCCCCTCGCCCTCCGGCCCGAATGTCACCAGAACCGAGGGCACACCCACCGCGCGCGAGGTTTTCAGATCGGTCTCGGTATCCCCGATCAGCAGCGAGCGCGCCACCACCCCGCCGGCCTGTTCCACCGCCAGATGATAGGGTGCCGGATCGGGCTTTCGCACCGGCAATGTATCCGCCCCCACCAGCGCGCCGAACAGATCGCGCACCCCAAGCTGGCGCAGAAGCTCTTCTGCCAGCGCAAAGGGCTTATTCGTGCAGACCGAAACCTTATAGCCGGCCGCGCGCAGCGCCTCCACCGTCTCGACCGCGCCGGGATACATCCGCGTCTGCACCGCAATCGCGGCACGGTAATGGCGCAAGAGCTCGGGATAGAGCCGCTCCATCTCCGCGCCTTCCGGCACCACCTGCCCCAGCCGCCCGAACCCGAGCCGCAGCATCGCCCGCCCGCCATGAAACGCCGTCAGGCTGTCGGCTGATGTCAGCGGCGCACCTTCCCCCATTTCCGTGAAACAGGCATTGGCCGCCGCCAGCAGATCGGCACTGGTATCGGCGAGGGTTCCGTCAAGGTCAAAGACCACACAGGCGCCATCGTCACGAGTTCCATGCCTGCGGGCCCTGTCCGGCGCTTTCCCGGGCGAAGGCTGATCTTGCAACATGCCGCAATCCTCTGTGACCGCCGCCCCCCTTGGCGGCCCTGCCCGGCTTCGGTAGAACGGCCTCAACACAAAAGGAAGGGGCAGAATGCAGGTCTCGCTCATCATCCTGGCGGCAGGCCAGGGCTCGCGCATGAATTCGGATCTTCCGAAGGTCCTGCATAAGGTCGCGGCGGCACCTCTTTTGCATCATGCGATGGCCGCCGGGGCCACGCTTTCTCCGGTCGCGACCATCGTCGTGGTGGGACATGGCGGCGATGAGGTCGCAGCATCGGCACTGAAATTCGACCCTGATGTGGTGATCACCCGCCAGGAAGAACAGAAAGGCACCGGCCATGCGGTCGACCAGGCCCGGGCAGCCCTTGAAGGCCAGCCGGGCGATGTGATCGTGCTTTACGGCGACACCCCCTTCATCCGCGCGGAAACGCTCGAGGCGATGCTTGAGGCGCGGGCCAGGAATGCCGTGGTGGTGCTCGGCTTCCAGGCCGCAGATCCAGGCCGCTATGGCCGCCTGATCACCGAAGGCGACAGCCTCGAGCGGATCGTCGAATATAAGGACGCGAACGAGGCCGAACGCGCGGTCACCCTGTGCAATTCGGGTGTGATCTGCGCCTCGGCGAAAGACCTCTTCGCGCTGATCGCGGAAATCGGCAATGCGAATGCCAGCGGCGAATATTACCTTACTGATGTCGTGGGGATCGCACGCTCGAAAGGCCTTACCGCCACCGTCGTTGTCTGCGACGAGGCCGAGACGCTCGGCGTCAATACCCGCGCGCAGCTGGCCGCAGCCGAAGCCGCCTTCCAGGCCCGTGCAAGGGCAGAGGCGCTGGAGACCGGCGTTACGCTCACCGCGCCCGAGACCGTGTTCTTCGCGCTCGATACCATCATTGGCCGCGATGCGATCATCGGCCCGAATGTGCTGTTCGGCCCCGGTGTCACCATCGAATCCGGCGCGGAAATCAAGGGCTTTTGCCATCTTGAGGGCTGCCATGTCTCGCGCGGGGCCGATGTCGGGCCGTTTGCACGCCTGCGCCCGGGCGCCGAACTGGCGGAAGATGTCCATATCGGCAATTTCGTCGAAATCAAAAACGCCATCCTCGATGAAGGCGTCAAGGTCGGGCATCTGACCTATATCGGCGATGCCGATGTGGGCGAGTTCACCAATATCGGCGCAGGCACCGTCACCTGCAATTACGACGGCGTAATGAAACATCGCACCCGGATCGGCAAACGCGCCTTTATCGGATCGGACACGATGCTGGTCGCGCCGGTTACGGTGGGCGATGACGCGCTGACCGGATCGGGCTCGGTGATCACCGAAGACGTGCCCGCCGGCGCCGTGGCTCTGGGCCGCGCGAAACAGGTCAGCAAGCCCGGTCTCGCCCTGAAACTGATGGAAAAACTTCGCGCGATCAAAGCCGCGAAGAGCAAAGGATAATCCCATGTGTGGCATTGTTGGTGTTCTGGGCAATAACGAAGTGGCGCCGCTGCTGGTCGAGGGGCTGAAGCGGCTGGAATATCGCGGCTACGATTCCGCCGGGATCGCCACGGTGAACAGCGGGCGGCTGGACCGCCGCCGCGCGGTGGGCAAGCTGGTCAACCTTTCGGATCTGCTGGTGCATGAGCCGCTGGCGGGGAAATCCGGCATCGGCCATACCCGCTGGGCGACGCATGGCGCCGCGACGGTGGTGAATGCGCATCCCCACCGTGCGGGCGGTGTGGCGGTGGTCCATAACGGCATTATCGAGAATTTCCGTGCGCTGCGCAGCGAGCTGGCGGCGGATGGCTATGTCCAGGAATCCGAGACCGATACCGAAACGGTCGCGCTGCTGCTGAAACGCAGCATGGACAAGGGCGCAACCCCCATCGAGGCCGCGCGTGAGACCCTGCCCCGGCTGGAGGGCGCCTTCGCGCTTTGTATGCTGTTTGAGGGCGAGGATGATCTGATCATCTGCGCCCGCAAGGGCAGCCCGCTCGCCATCGGGCGCGGCGAGGGCGAGATGTTTGTCGGATCGGATGCGATTGCGCTGGCGCCGATGACCGACCGCATCACCTATCTCGAAGAGGGCGACTGGGCGGTTCTGACCCGTAAGGGCGCCGAGATTTTCGACGCCGCAGGCCGCCGCGCCAACCGGGCCGAGACCCGCATCCAGCTGGGCGCCACCCGGGTGGAAAAGGGCGGCTACAAGCATTTCATGGCCAAGGAAATCGCCGAACAGCCGGTCGTGCTGGCCGATGCCTTGCGCCATTATACCGGATCAAGCGCCAGCCCGGCGCTGAACCTGCCTGAGGGTCTCGATTTCACGGGTATCGACCGGGTGGTGATGGTGGCCTGCGGTACGGCAAGCTACGCCACCCATGTCGCGAAATACTGGTTCGAACAGATCGCCGGCATCCCGGCGGAAATCGACGTCGCCTCCGAATTCCGCTACCGCGAGCCGGTGCTTTCTGACCGCTCGATGGCGCTGTTTGTCAGCCAGTCGGGCGAGACCGCCGATACCCTGGCCGCCTTGCGCTATGTGAAGGAAAAGGTGGCGCAGGTGGTCTCGGTCGTGAATGTGCCGACCTCGTCCATCGCGCGCGAAAGCGATCTGGTGCTGCCGATCCTTGCGGGCGCCGAGATCGGCGTCGCCTCGACGAAAGCGTTTTCCTGCCAGCTGATGGTGCTGGCGCTGATGGCGCTGAAGGCCGCCGCTGACCGGGGCCGGATCACGGGCGAGGAGCTGACCGCGCGCATCGTCAGCCTGCGCAATATGCCGGGCCTCCTGAATGCGGCGCTGGCGCTGTCAGACCAGATCGCGGCGGTGTCGAATGAGCTGGCAAAGGCGCGCGACATCCTCTTCCTCGGGCGCGGGCCGATGTATCCGATGGCGCTGGAAGGTGCGCTTAAGCTCAAGGAAATCAGCTACATACACGCCGAAGGTTATGCATCGGGCGAGCTGAAACACGGGCCCATCGCGCTGATCGACGCCAATGTGCCGGTGATCGTCATGGCGCCCTCGGACCCGCTCTTCGACAAGACGGTGTCGAATATGCAAGAGGTGATGGCGCGGCATGGCAAGGTGCTTTTGCTCTCGGATGCGGCGGGCATTGCCCATGCCGGACAGGGCACCTGGGCGCAGCTGACGCTGCCCGAAGTCGACCCGGTATGGGCGCCGATCCTCTATGCGGTGCCCGCGCAGCTGCTGGCCTATCATACCGCGATTGCGAAAGGCACCGATGTGGACCAGCCGAGGAATCTCGCGAAATCGGTGACGGTCGAGTAAGCGGCGGAGCACTCAGCCGGCATATCGCTCCAGCCGGGCGGCAAGCTGCCCGGCGACCAGGCGCTGAAAGCCCAGCGAAAGTACGACGACCAGCGCGAGGCTTGCAAAGACAAGGTCGATCCGCATCCGGCCATTCGCATGCAGCATGACCGCACCAAGCCCCTCGGATCCGCCGACCCATTCGCCGATCACCGCCCCCACCGGCGCCAGCACAGCGGCAAGCCGCAGCCCCGTGGCCAGATCCGGCAGCGCCGAAGGCATCCGGATGCGGATCAGCATCGCCCATCGCCCCGCCCCCATCACCCGCGCCAGATCCAGCCGCGCCTGGGGCACGCGGGTCAGCCCGTCATGAAAGGCGCTTGCGACCGGGAAAAATGTCACCAGCGCCACCACCGCAAGTTTCGGCGCCATGCCATATCCCAGCCAGAGCGTCAGGATCGGCGCCAGCGCGAAAATCGGGATGGTTTGCGAGACCACCACCACCGGGCCAAACCAGCGCCGGAGCCGCGCCGAGGCCGCCATTTGCAGCGCGAGCCCGATCCCGATCACCGCGCCCAGAGCGAAACCCGCAAGCGTCTCGGTCAGGGTTTTCAGGAATGCCACCGCGAGAACCCCCTGATGGGTCCAGAGCGCCCGGGCCACCGCCCCCGGCGACGGCAGCAGAAAGGGCGGCAGGCCGCTGGCCAGGATCACCCCCTGCCAGAGCGCCAGCAGCACCAGAACCGTGACAGAAACCCGGATCATGCCAGCGCCACCAGCTGCCGGGTCAGCGCAGCCGCGGCACCCTGTACCTCTGGCGCGTCGCTTGCGCGCGGGGCCTTGCCGGCGGGGGCTGTGATTTCCTCAAGACCCGCCGGCGTCATCAGAAGGATCCGGTCCGCGAGCCGCGCAGCCTCGACCGGGTCATGGCTGATCATCATCACCGTCCGCCCGCGCAACAGGCTCGCCGCGAGATCCTGCATCCTGAGCCTCAGCCCGATATCCAACGCCGAAAACGGCTCATCCAGCAGCACCAGCGGCCGGTCCTCCATCAAGACCCTTGCCAGTGCCACCCGCTGCCGCTGCCCGCCCGAAAGCTCAGCCGGACGCTTTGCCGCATGGGGGGCAAGGCCGGTCTGGTCCAGCACCGAAGCGAGCCGCGCGCGGTCCGGCGTCTCGCGGCGCAGTGTTGCGCCCAGCGTGATATTCGCCGCCACCGTGGCCCAGGGCATCAGCCCCGGATCCTGCGCCATCAGCGCGACCGGCATATGGCCGGTGATCTGACCGCGAAACTCCGCCGCGACCGGCAGCCCGCCGATCAGCCGCAAAAGCGTGGTCTTGCCCACGCCCGACGGGCCAAGCAATACCAACCATTCGCCCGCCGCAAGCGCCAGCCGCAAGGGCGGGAAAAGGCGCTCGGGGCCGATCCAGGCCTCGCCCGAAAGCCGCATCACGCGAGGCCCGCGCGCCAGAACCCGGCCTCAAGCCGCGTCGCAACACGGAAATGACGCTCGAGCTGGCGCCAGCGCGGCAGGGTCTGCGCGGCCTCGCCCAGCCGGTCGCGGAGGGCCATGTCAAAAAGCGCCCCCGCCTCGCGGCAGATTTGCTGATAGGTCTCGCCGCCATAGGTCCCGATCCAGTCGCGATAGGGCGTTTCACCAGCGGTTGCGATCAGCCGCGCGCCGATCTCGCCATAGCCCAGCACGCAGGGCAGCAGCGCGGCCAGCAGATCGAGGAAATCGCCGCTCAGCCCGGCATCCAGCACATAGCGGGTATAGGCCAGATTGCCGGTCGCCTCTTCGGTGGCGGCAAGATCTGCCGCCGATATCCCGGCTGCCGCGCAGAGCCGGATATGCAGCGCCATCTCGTGATGAAGAAGTCCGTGGACCGTCGCGCTGGCCGCCTGCATCTCGGCCAGGCTCCCGGCCTTGACCACTGCAAGCGACCAGGCGCGGGCGAAATGGATCAGGAAAACATAGTCCTGGCGCAGATAGCTGAGAAAATCCGAACGCGGCAGCGAGCCATCCTGCAGCGCGTCGAGAAACGCGTGCCGCGTATAGGCGTGCCAGTCCTCGGGACAGGCGGTACGCAGGGCAGCAAATCCGGATCCGTAATCAGGAAGGCTCATTCCGCTGCCCCCGGATCAACCGCCAGGCGCGAGACCGGCAGGATGCTGTCTGTCAGACCCGATTGCTGCAAAAACGCTTCGAACCTGGCATAGCGCCCATGATCCAGCGCCGCCGGAGAATGGGCGAAACGCGGCAATGTAGCCGCCCATGCTTCGGTGTTGAGCGGGTCGGACAGATCCGGCGCGGTGGCGGCAAAGGCCTCGAATGCGGCATCGGGATGGTTGATCATATAGGCCGTCGCGCGCTCGATCGCGGTCAGGAAGCGGGTCACGCGGTCCCGGTCAAACCCGCTACGGGCCACAAAGATCAGCTCATCATAAGCGGGGATCCCGGCCTCTTCGGGGTAGAAACAGCGCCCGTCGCCGCCCGCCAGCCGCATCTGCGTCAGTTCGAAATTGCGAAACGCCCCGATGACCGCATCAACCTGGCCGGTCAGAAGCGCGGGCGTCAGCGACCAGTTCACATTGACCAGTTCGACCTCCCCCGCCGTCAGTCCGGCGCTGGCCAGCATTCCCGACAGCAAAGCCGATTCGACGCCCGAAACCGAATAGCCGATCCGCTTTCCCTTCAGATCGCCAAGGCTCTGCACCGGCCCGTCTGCCGCCACCATGAGGCAATTGAGCGGCGTGGCAATCAGGGTGCCGACGCGCACCAGCGGCAGCCCTTCATGGACCTGGAGATGCAGCTGCGGCTGATAGGAGACCGCCAGATCGGCCTGGCCCGCCGCGACCAGTTTCGGAGGCTCCGTCGGGTCGGCAGGCGCGATGATCTCGACCTCAAGCCCCTGCTCTTTGAAAAAACCCTTTTCCCGGGCGATGATCACCGGCCCATGGTCGGGGTTCACATACCAGTCGAGGATCAGGGTCATACGGTCCTCTGCCCGGGCGGGCCCGGTCAGCGCGACAGCGGCCAGCGCGATACCGGCCAGCAGGGCCAGGGCGAAACGGGTCATATCTCGGTCTCCGTCTGGGGCGGATCGGCGATCAGCGCGATCTCATTGGGGAAATTCGGGTGGAGCTGCGCCGCCGCGCGCCAGGCCCGGAGGCCGGAGCGGCAGGCCAGAACGATGCGCTCATCTGGCGCAGGCCTGGCCCCCGTGATCTGGTCAGGCGCGAAGCGATGGGCATCCGGGGTGACGCCAAGCGGCGCCTCGGCGCGGTCGCGCAGGTCGATCACATAATCGCCGGGGCGGATCGCCGCCCTGGCGATGAAAGGGAAAGCCGTCTCCGGCTCGGGTGCGGTGTCAAAGCGAAAGCTGCTGAACCGCCAGCCCGCCATGTCAAAGCGGATCAGCTGGCCAAGCGGCGATGGCGTGATCCCCGCCAGATGCGCCAGCGCCATCTGCGCCATGAGCGTGCCGAGCATCCCCACCACCGGACCAAGCACGCCGGCACTGGCGCAGGTCGCAAGGGTTTCAGGCAGATCCGGGAACACTGCCCTGAGCGAAGGCGCGCCGCCACAAAACCCGCCGACATAGCCCGAAAACCCCAGCGCCGAGGCCGATATCAGTGGCTTCCCGGCGCGGTGGCACAGGTCGGAGAGCAGATAGCTGGCTGCGAAACTGTCGGCGCAATCGAGGATCAGATCGGCCTCTGCCACCAGGTCGGGCGCATTTTCAGGATCGCAATGCGCCACCAGAGCCGTCACCTGACAGTCAGGGTTCAACAGCCGCAGTGCATTTGCGACAAGTGCGGCCTTCGGCGCGCCGATCCCGCCTGCATAAAGCGGCTGGCGGTGCAGGTTGCTTTCCTCGGCCCGGTCCGGGTCGATCACGGTGATACGCCCGACGCCGGCTCCGGCCAGATATTGCAGCGCCGGCACGCCCAGCCCCCCGGCCCCCACAACCAGCAGATGCGCCTGGGCGAAAGCCGCCTGCCCCCCGGCACCGATCCCGGGCAGCAGGGTCTGGCGGGCATAGCGGCTCATGCCGTCACCCCGAGCCAGTGCCGCACCTGTGCCTCGGGGTCGGGGTTCAGCGTGATATCGGTCACCACCGAGACCAGATCCGCTCCGGCGGCAAAGGCCTCCGGCGCGCGCGCAGGCGTCAGCCCGCCGATCGCCACCAGCGGGATATCCCCGATCCGCGCTTTCCAGTCGGTGAGCTTTTCCACCCCCTGCTGATGCCATTTCATCTGTTTCAGGATCGTTGGCCAGACCGGCCCCAGTGCGATGTAATCCGGGCCCAGCGCCAGCGCGCGCGCCAGTTCCGCCTCGTCATGGGTCGAGATACCGAGCCGCAGCCCGGCCCGCCGGATCGCTTCCAGATCGGCGGTCTCAAGATCCTCCTGCCCGAGATGGATCCAGTCACAGCCCTCTTCAATTGCGATCTGCCAGTGATCATTGACCACAAGGATCGCCTGATGCGCGCGGCACAAAGCCTGCGCTGCGCGGATCTCAAGACGCGTCTCGTCCTCGCTGCGATCCTTGACCCGCAGCTGCACCAGCCGGACCCCAAGCGGCAGCATCCGTGCAAGCCAGGCAGCGGAGTCGAAGATCGGGTAAAAGCGTGGCAGGGTCATGCGAGAAACGCCCTCCCCAGCACGGGTGTCGAGGGCGCGGCCATATCGCGTGGCTCCATCGGCTGCGCGAGATATGCCATCCTGCCCGCCCGGATCGCCCCGGCCATGGCCCCGGCCATCCGCGCCGGATCGCCGGCCTTCGCCACCGCCGTATTCAGAAGCACCGCATCAAAGCCCAGCTCCATCGCCCGCGCCGCATGGGAGGGCAGCCCGATCCCGGCATCGACCACCAGAACCTGATCGGGAAACTCTGCCCGCAGCACGCGCAGCCCATATTCGTTCATCAGACCCCGCCCCGAGCCGATCGGCGCCCCCCAGGGCATCAGCACCTCACAGCCGGCCTCGACCAGCCGCGCACAGACGCCAGGATCCTCGGTCGTATAGGGAAAGACCTTAAACCCGTCGGCAATCAGGATGCGGGCGGCTTCAACAAGGCCGAATACATCGGGCTGCAGCGTATCGGTATGGCCGATCACCTCGAGCTTGATCCAGTCGGTTGCGAACAGCTCACGCGCCATATGGGCCGTGGTCACGGCCTCTTTCACCGTATGGCAGCCGGCGGTATTGGGCAGGATCTTCGCGCCAAGATCTGCCACAAGCGCGCGGAAGTCACCGCCACCTCTCTCTTCACGGCGCAAAGAGACCGTGGCGATCCCGGCCTCAGAGCTGCGAAACGCTTCTTCCAGGATCTTCGGCGAGGGATATTGCGCCGTGCCCAGCATCAGCGCGCTTTCAACAGCAGTCCCGTAGAATACCGGCATCTCAGCCCCCCTGCATGGCGGCGAGAACCTCGACCCGGTCGCCCTCTTGTATTTCTGTTGCCGCCCGCGCGGCTTTGGCGATGAAGACCTCATTCACCGCAGTCGCCACCGCCGGGCCAAAGCCCTGTTCCTCCAGCAAAGCGGCCAGGGTTGTCGCCCCGGTCTGCCTTGCCTCTCCATTCACGAAAACTCTCATATCCTCACCTCATCCATGAACTCGGGCTGCGCGCCGGTCTCGAGATGTTCCGCCACCATCCGTGCGCAGGCGGGCGAGAGGAGGAACCCGTGGCGGTAGAGACCATTGGCAAAGATCACATCCCCCCGGCGCCGGATCCGGGGCAGATTGTCGGGGAAAGCGGGGCGCGCGTCAGAACCGGTCGCGACCAGCTCGGCCTCACCAAAACCGGGATGGATCGTCCAGGCCGCCGCCATCAGTTCCATCATCGACCGCAGCGTGACCGGCCCGCGCCATCCGCTTTCGATCATCGTGGCGCCAAGCATGAAATGCCCGTCGCCGCGCGGCACGATGTAAAGCGGGATACGCGGATGCAGCAGGCGGACCGGGCGCGAAAGGCTCACGCCCTCGCAGCGGATCAGCAGCATCTCACCGCGCACACCGCGCAGATCGCTGAGGCTGTCGCGCGCTGCGAGCCCCCGGCAGTCGATGGTAACCGGCGCCTCTGACGGCCCGGGCGTCACCACGATCCCCCGGGCCGCGAGCCGGCGGGCCAGTTCGCCAAGTGCCGCGCGCGGGGCGAGATGCGCTTCGGTTCTGAAGAACAGCCCCTCGCGGAAACGGCCTGCCAGATCGGGCTCAAGCTGCGCGATCCCGTCCCCGCCAATGGCCTGGTGCCCTTTGGTCAGCCGCGCAAAGCGCGCCAGATCGCCCCGGTCACGCGGGTCGGCCAGAACCAGCGTCCCGGCCCCGGTGACCAGCCCGGTATGGGATTGCCACCAGGCGGCCGCACCGCTCCCGAGCCGTTCAACCGGTTCCTCTGCCGATTCCGCCTCGCAATATGGCGCCAGCATTCCACCGGCCCACCAGGAACAGGCCTGCGGCCCGGAGCCGCCGGCCGGGTCCGAGATCGTGACCGCATGACCGCGCGCGGCAAGCTCGCTGGCCATCACAAGGCCCATGACACCGGCCCCGAGGATATGGACGCGGCTCATGATTGCGGCCAGAGCGCGTGGAAATGATGCACCGGCCCATGGCCGGAACCGATTTGCAGCGCATCCGCCGCCTGGATCGCCCCCTGGAGCCAGCAATGCGCCCGCGCCACCGCATCGGGGACAGCCATCCCCTGCGCCAGCCCCGCCGCAATCGCTGCGGCATAGCTGCATCCTGTGCCATGCGTATTTTTGGTCTGCTGGCGTTCTGCCGTGAACACATGCGTCTCAGGGCCGATCAGCAGATCGCGACACTCTTCCCCTGCGGCATGACCGCCTTTCATCAGCACCCAGGCCGGCCCAAGCGCCAGGAGCGCGCGCCCCTGCATTTCCTGTGCCTCATGGCTGCTGGCCGGGGCCTCGCCCAGTAGATCGGCCGCTTCGGGCAGGTTCGGGGTCAAAACCGTCGCGAGCGGCAAAAGCGCCTCGCGCAGTGCTGCGACAGCCTCGGCTGCGAGCAACCGGTCACCGGATTTTGCCACCATCACCGGATCAACCACCAGAGCCAGATCGCGCCCCTTCAGCGCCGCCGCCACGGTCGCGACCAGTTCCGGATCCCCGAGCATCCCGATCTTCACCGCGCCCACGGCAAGATCATCGAACACCGCCTCCAGCTGCGCCCGCACCATCCGGGGCGGCAGTGCCATCACCGCGGTCACCGCCCTTGTGTTCTGGGCCGTGATCGCAGTGATCACGCTGGCGCCGTAAACGCGCATCGCCGCAAAGCTCTTGAGATCGGCCTGGATCCCTGCGCCGCCGCCGGAATCAGACCCCGCTATGGTCAAAGCTATCGCCGTCATCATGCCCCCAATGACCGGCGAAAAGATTTGGGGAGACTGGTGCCCGGGCAGGCCACAACGGGCCACCAGAGACACGATCAGACCACCCGTTCCCTCCGCCGGTATGAACCGGATCAGGTTCGATGGGTTAGCCTTGCGGCCTCTCAGCCCCGGTTTCCCGGGACACCCCAACGAGTAAGTTGCCCAATCGTTAAGCGCCGCGTTTTCGTTTGGCAACCGGCAAAATCCCGCTTTCTGCGCGAATGAGGCTGCTTACGGGGCCGCTGTCTGTTCCGCTTTGCGACATGTCGCAAACAGACAATCCCGCCCGCCGCACTGTGATCAATTCAGCCTCGCAAGGTGCCGCTGGCGACAGCGGAGAATTGGGAAGCCGGTGCGGTCCTGCAAGGGGCCAAAGCCGGCGCTGCCCCCGCAACGGTAGAGGCTGAGAGGCGCGACAAGGACCACTGGGCGGAGGAGCCCGGGAAGGTGTCGCGACCAGGGTTGAAAAGACCGCTCGCCAAGCCCGGAAACCAGCCTTGCACGAGATGTCGAGCCGCGGTGGGCGGCGAAGCGGCAAGCGGCTCGCGGGTCCATCCCCGCGCGGGCCCTTCGCCGCCTGTTGTCCACCGCACATCAAACCTGCCTGTGCGGCACGCCCGGGCTAACGCGAAGGACAGCAGATGCTGAGCCAGTCCGAAACCCTTTCCCGCCTGCTGGCACGCCAGAGCGGCTATGCCTTAGAGCGCGATTTATATTGTGATCCCGGGGTGTTGGAGGCGGATCTTCAGCATCTGTGGTATCGTGAATGGCTCTTCGCCATTCCGGCCTGCGAGCTGGAGAAACCCGGCGCCTTTGCCACGCTGCAGATCGGCGCCTATCCGGTGGTGATCATCAAGGGCAAAGATAATCGCATCCGCGCGTTCCACAATGTCTGCCGCCATCGCGGTCAGCGGCTTTGCGCGAAGACCAATGGCGCGACGACGAACCTTGTCTGCCCCTATCACCAATGGACCTATGACCTCGAGGGCAAGCTTATTTTCGCCCGCGATATGGGCGAGGATTTCGACCCCTCGAAATTCGGGCTGAAGAAGGTGCACTGTGTCGATCTTGGCGGCATGGTCTTTATCTGTCTCGCCGAAGTGCCCCCTCCCATTTCCGACCTCGCGCCGAAGCTGATGTCGTATCTGGCCCCCTCGGGGCTTGCCGATGCAAAGGTCGCTTTCAGCTCGACCATCGTCGAAAACGGCAACTGGAAACTGGTGATCGAGAACAACCGCGAATGCTATCATTGCGGCGGCGCGCACCCGTCTTTGTGCCGGACTTACTCCGACAACCCGCGTATGACGGCGATGGAGGGGCCTGATTCGGCCTCGCCCGACATTATCGAACACTGGAAGCGCTGCGAGGCGGCGGGCCTGCCCTCGCGCTTTACCAACCATCCGCAGATGCAATGGCGGCTCGCCCGCATTCCCCTGCTGAACGGCGCCGAAAGCTATACGATGTCGACAAAGGCGGCGGTGGCGAAACGCATGGGCACCATGCCCTTCAACGATGCCGGCAGCCTTCTGTTCTTCCACTACCCGAACAGCTGGAACCATTTCCTCGGTGATCACGCCATCGTCTTCCGCATCCTGCCGATCAGCCCGACCGAGACGCAAGTGACCACGAACTGGCTGGTCCATAAGGATGCGGTCGAGGGCGTCGATTATGATCTCGAAACCCTCACCCGCGTCTGGCTCAACACCAATGACGAAGACCGCCAGGTGGTCGAGGAAAACCAGAAGGGCATTCTTTCTCCCGCCTATGAGCCCGGACCCTATTCCCCGATCCAGGAAGAAGGGGTGATGCAATTCATCGACTGGTATACGGGCATCATGACGCAACGCCTTGGCCCCGTTTCCGGCACCGGCCCGGCACTGGCGGCGGAATAAAAAATGGGAAAGCAACAACTTAACTGGTCTGCGAAGCCCTGGGATGATGCGGAGCATCTTGAATGCGCCATGGTCGTGCCCGAGACGCCGGATACCGCCACCTTCACCTTCCGCGCGCCCTCGGGCGCCTGGTTCGATTATCAGCCGGGCCAGTTCGTGACGCTCGACCTGCCGGTTGATCCGAAAAAAGGCGCCAGGGGCAATGTCCAGCGCACCTATACGATCTCGTCTTCGCCGTCGCGACCGCTGTCGATCTCGGTCACGGTGAAAGCCCAGGCGGGCTCGATCGGCACACGCTGGATGCTCGATCACCTGAAGCCGGGGATGAAGATCAAGGCTTACGGCCCGGCGGGGATCTTCAGCTCGCACCGGCATCCGGCAAAGAAGCATCTCTTTATTTCGGCCGGATCGGGCATCACGCCGATGATGTCGATGACGACCTGGGCCTGGGATTCGGGCGAGATGCCCGATATCGTCTTCGTCCATGCGGCAAAGCGGCCATCCGAAATCCTGTTGCGCAAGCGGCTCGAAGGGTTTGCGGACCGTGTGCCGGGGCTGAAGCTGCGCTTTACCGTCGAGGAGAGCGACCCGTTCCAGACCTGGACTGGCTATCAGGGCCGGCTGAGCCAGATCATGCTTGGGCTGATGGCGCCGGATTATCTGGAGCGCGAGGTGTTTTGCTGCGGGCCGGAGCCGTTCATGCAGGCGGTGCGCGACATGCTGGTCTCGCTCGGCTTCGATATGGAACATTACCATCAGGAAAGCTTCGGTGCACCGGTGTCGACGGAAGCCGATGCCCCGGTGATCGACGATGTGATTCCCGATTCCGAGGCCGGCGCGCAGATCACCTTCGCCGCATCAAACGTGACCGCGCCCTGTTCCGAGACCGATACCGTGCTCGCAGTGGCGAAACGCGCCGGGCTGAACATTCCCTCGGGCTGTACCTTCGGCCTTTGCGGCACCTGCAAGGTGAAAAAGACCGCAGGCGATGTGCATATGGTCCATAATGGCGGCATTTCGGATGACGAGATTTCCGAGGGCTGGATCCTCGCCTGTTGCTCGAACCCGATGGGCAAGATCTCGGTCGAGGTCTGAGGGCGGCGCGGCCTGACAGAGAATAACGCATCGGCAGCCTTGCCGGTGCGTCTGAGACAGCTACTCTCCCCGCCGGTCACCGCGCGCAGATATGGGAGAACACCGATGGCGAAACCGATCCTGATGGACAGAGCCGCGCTGAACGAATTTGTCACCCGCGATTTCGGCCAGGTGGCGTCGGATTTCACCGTGGATGCGGTGACCGATCAGGGCATCCGGCTGCGGCTGCAAGTGGCCGAGCGCCATCTGCGCCCGGGTGGCACCGTATCCGGCCCGACGATGTTCGCCCTCGCCGATGTGGCGGTCTACCTGGCCATCCTGTCGAGGATCGGGCCGGTGGCGCTGGCGGTCACCACGGGATGTTCCATCGATTTCATGCGCAAGCCGGCCGCCGGGCGCGGGCTCTACTGCGATGTGCGGCTTTTGAAACTTGGCCGCGTGCTGGCGGTGGCGGATGCGCTGATCTTCTCGGACGGGGTCGAGGATCCGGTGGCGCGGGCGAATATGACCTATTCCATCCCGCCCGCCCCCCCGTCCGCCCCCCCGTCCGCCCCGGCTGCCTGAAACACCGCGAACCAGGAACTGCCCCCCAAGCTCCTGCCCCCCGGCTCCTGCCCCGGGCCCTGCCGCCTTCGAATCAATTTGGTGACGACCCGGCGGGCGCGACCGGCGCCTGCACTGCCTTCCGCTGGGTCAACCGGCTTATCCCCAGAGATGTGCACCATTCTGTCCACGACGCGGCACGACCAGGGGCCGCCCCTGCTCCTGGATATTGTGCAAGGCGATATTTTGCGCAGCCCGGATCTGTGGGTTTAGAGGCACACATTTCCCCCCCGCCGCCCCGGCAAAACAACGATTTCCTCTGATTTCAGAGGCTTTTCAACTCTGAGTCGTTCCGGTCACGGGTAGCATTTCAATAACACAAGATGTTGACAGCAGAGCAAATCGGGGATCAATATGCAGATGTTCCGGGAACAAACCTGCAGCCTGCGACGCGTCCGAAATCCGGGGGAAACCGGGGCATTTCCGGGCGCAGCCAGCGGCAGGAACGGCCAGGGGAAATCCCGGGGGGAAACCTTCGGGAAGACCAGAGCCGCGGCAGGATCCCAGGGCAAAGTGAAGGCAACAAAACCGTGCGACGGGCGCGAGGATATCACCCGGCGGAAGCGTTCCGCTGGCCGTTTCTCAGCGAACCGCAGCCACATGGGACAGTAGAAGGATCAGGCAATGACCATCACCGTTTACTCCAAACCCGCATGCGTTCAGTGCACCGCAACCACCCGTGCGCTCGATGCCAAAGGCTTGTCCTATTCCATTATCGATCTGACCGAAGATGCCGATGCGATGAACCGCGTTGTGGCGCTCGGCTATCGCCAGGCCCCTGTCGTCATCGCCGGTGACGCGCATTGGGCGGGCTTTCGTCCCGATATGATCGGCCGCCTCGCCAGCTGAGGGGGTGTCCGTGCCCGGGCTCGTCTTTTTCTCTTCTGCCTCGGGCAATACCCTGCGTTTCGTCACGCGCCTGGAAGAAGTCAGCGCCGGCCGCTATGGCACGGCGCTGCGTATCCCAATATCCCCGCAGGATCCTATGCCGGATCCGGGCGGGGATTTCGTTCTGATCTGCCCGACATTCGCCGATGGCGAGGGGCGCGGTGCGGTCCCGAAACAGGTGATCCGCTTTCTCAATGACCCCGACCGGCGCGCCGGTCTGCGCGGTGTGATCGCCGGGGGCAACCGAAATTTCGGCCAGACCTACGCCCTTGCGGGCCGGGTTATCGCCAGTAAATGCAATGTGCCGGTTCTCTACAGCTTCGAGCTGGCCGGCACGGAAACCGACATCGCCCGCGTCCGGCGCGGGCTTGATCTATTCTGGGGGATGGAATGCTCGACAATGGCGTGAAGCCGGCGCTGGACTACCATGCGCTGAACGCGATGCTGAACCTCTATGACGGAGAGGGCAAAATCCGCTTCGACGCCGACCGCATGGCGGCGAAGCAATATTTCCTGCAACATGTGAACCAGAACACGGTTTTTTTCCACAATCTGGACGAGAAGCTGCGCTATCTGGTTGATGAAGGCTATTACGAGCCCGATGTGCTGGATCAGTATTCGCGCAACTTCCAGCGCCAGATCTGGGATGCCGCCTATGAGAAGAAGTTCCGCTTCCCGACCTTCCTCGGCGCGTTCAAATATTACACCTCCTATACGCTGAAGACCCGCGACGGTCAGCGCTTCCTCGAGCGTTACGAGGACCGCGTGGTCATGGTTGCGCTGGCGCTTGCGCGCGGCGATGAGGCGCTGGCGATGTCCTTCATGGACGAGATCCTTTCGGGCCGGTTCCAGCCCGCAACGCCGACCTTCCTCAACGCAGGAAAAATGTCGCGCGGCGAGCTGATCTCGTGCTTCCTCCTGCGGCTTGAAGACAATATGGAATCGATCGGGCGGTCGATCAATTCGGCGCTGCAGCTGTCGAAGCGCGGCGGTGGCGTGGCGCTGATGCTGACCAACCTGCGTGAGGCCGGCGCCCCGATCAAAGGGATCGAGAATCAGTCCTCCGGCGTCATCCCGGTGATGAAACTTCTGGAAGACAGCTTCTCATACGCGAACCAGCTTGGCGCGCGTCAGGGGGCCGGCGCGGTTTACCTCAACGCCCACCACCCGGACATCCTGCGCTTCCTCGACACCAAGCGCGAGAATGCCGATGAGAAGATCCGCATCAAGACGCTGAGCCTTGGCGTGGTGATCCCGGATGTGACATTCGAGCTCGCGAAGAACAACGAGGATATGTATCTCTTCTCGCCGCATGACGTGCAGAAGGTTTACGGCGTGCCCTTCTCGGAAATCTCGGTCACCGAGAAATATGACGAGATGGTCGACGATAAGCGCATCAAGAAGCGCAAGATCAACGCGCGCGAGTTCTTCCAGACCATCGCCGAGATCCAGTTCGAATCCGGCTATCCCTATATCATGTTCGAAGACACGGTGAATAAGGCGAACCCGATCCACGGGCGCATCACCATGTCGAACCTCTGTTCGGAAATCCTGCAGGTCAATGAGGCGTCGACCTTCCACGAGGATCTGAGCTACGATCATCTTGGCACGGATATTTCCTGCAACCTCGGCTCGCTGAACATCGCGGCAGCGATGGACGGCCCGGATCTGGGCAAGACCGTCGAAGCGGCCGTGCGCGCGCTGACCGCCGTGTCGGAAATGTCGGCGATTGATGCAGTGCCCTCGATCCGGCGCGGCAATGATGAGAGCCATGCCATCGGGCTGGGCCAGATGAACCTGCATGGCTACCTCGCGCGCGAGCTCGTGCATTACGGCTCACCCGAAGGTGTCGAATTCACCTCTGTCTATTTCGCAGCCATTGCCTATCACGCGATCCGCACCTCGAACCTGCTGGCGCGCGAGCATGGGCAAAGTTTCAGGGATTTCGACAAGTCGAAATATGCCGATGGCTCGTTCTTTGACAAATATACCGGGCGCGACTGGCTGCCGGTTTCGGAGAAGGTCACCGAACTGTTTGAGGGGGTGACGCTGCCGACCCGCGCGGATTGGGAAGCGCTGAAAGCCGATGTCATGGCGAGCGGGCTTTACAACCGCAACCTCCAGGCCGTGCCGCCGACCGGGTCGATTTCCTATATCAACAACTCGACCAGCTCGATCCACCCGATCGTGGCGAAGATCGAGATCCGCAAGGAAGGCAAGATCGGGCGCGTCTATTACCCGGCCGCCTTCATGTCGAATGAGAACCTGGAATATTACCGCGATGCCTATGAGATCGGGCCGGAAGCGATCATCGACACCTATGCGGCGGCGACCGAACATGTCGATCAGGGCCTGTCGCTGACGCTGTTCTTCCCGGCCGAAGCCACCACGCGCGACATCAACAAAGCGCAGATCTATGCCTGGAAGAAGTGCATCAAGACGATCTATTACATCCGGCTGCGCCAGACCGCGCTGGAAGGGACCGAAGTGCAGGGCTGCGTTTCCTGCACGCTGTAAGGTTTACGGGCTGCGCGCCGGGGGTTTCACACCCCCGGACCCCCGTGGGATATTTAGAGACAGAAAATGAGGGGAGCCTTCGCCGTGAAGGATCATGTTGTGCCCAAGACCATTCTCAAGGCGATCAACTGGAACCGGTTGCAGGATGACAAGGACCTGGAGGTCTGGAACCGGCTGACGGTGAATTTCTGGCTGCCGGAGAAAGTGCCGCTGTCGAATGATGTGCAGTCCTGGTCGACGCTGAGGCCCGAAGAGCGCGAGCTCACAATCCGGGTGTTCACCGGGCTGACGCTGCTGGATACGGTGCAGTCGTCGGTTGGGGCGATCTCGCTGATGCCCGATGTGGTGACCCAGCATGAAGAGGCCTGTCTGACCAATATCGCGTTTATGGAATCGGTCCATGCGCGGTCTTATTCCTCGATCTTCTCGACGCTTTGCTCGACCAAAGAGATTGACGATGCCTTTCGCTGGTCGGAGGAGAACCCGCATCTCCAGGCCAAGGCCCGCATCATTCTGGAGAAATACAAGGCCGGGGAAGATCCGCTGAAGCGCAAGATCGCCAGCGTTTTCCTGGAGAGCTTCCTGTTCTATTCCGGCTTCTATCTGCCAATGTACTGGTCGAGCCGTGCGAAGCTCACGAATACCGCCGACCTGATCCGCCTGATCATCCGCGACGAGGCGGTGCATGGCTATTACATCGGCTATAAGTATCAGCGCGGTCTGGAGAAACTGACCGAAGCGAAGCGCGAAGAGCTGAAGGATTTCGCCTTTGCCCTGATGTTCGACCTTTATGAGATCGAGCAACGCTATACGGAAGAGCTTTATGACGGCATCGGTCTGACCGAGGACGTGAAGGCCTTCCTGCATTACAACGCCAATAAGGCACTGCAGAACCTTGGCTATGAGGCTTTGTTCCCGCCTTCGGTCTGCGAGGTCAATCCGGCGATCCTCGCGGCGCTGTCACCTGACAGCGAGAACCATGACTTCTTTTCGGGCTCTGGTTCGAGCTATGTCATCGGCAAGGCGGTTGCCACCGAAGACGAAGACTGGGACTTCTGAGGCCGCGGTCTCCGGAGGTCCGCCCCCTGCCCGGACCTCCGGGGACAGGCCGGGGGCCCCCCCTGGTGCAGGCATGATATCCGGGCGGACAGAACCAGCCCGGATATTGGCCTGTGTGATATTGGCCTCCGTGATATTAGCCTGTGTGATCACGCCAAGCGGGTGAAAACCACCTGCCAACCCGCCTGGCGTCGGAGAGGTATTGTGCGATACGCGCCCTCGCCCTGGAGGACCAGGATGTCATTCGCGTTCTTGCAGCCCTCTGGCCAATCCACATGGCGAATATCGTGGCCCAGCAAGATAGTCGCCACGATGCAAGGCAGCTCTGCTCTCGAGACGCATAGCCGAGGGCGCATCTTTGGTGTCGACGTTAACCTCTAGAGTAACCTTTCAACCGCAAGACGGCGGCTTTCAGAGTTAAAACGACGAGGACCCGGCGGCAATCACCGCAGCACCGATCCAGAGAAGGGGGCATTGATCTGCTCATGATTGCAGCACCCCGTTACGGCTGTCGCTGTCATGCCTGGTGATCGGCTTTGACAAGCGCGGCCCGGATCAGCCGACCTCCACCAACCATGGCAAGGCTGCCATCGCGGTAAGCCGCCACCGAATATATGTTTCCTGGCGCCTCTCCCCGGTTGCGACCAAGGCCTGCCGTCTCACAGGTCTTTACCCCTTCGGCGGTGATATGCTGCAGCTCGCTCATCCAGCTGTCTTGCACCCAGAGGCTGTCATCTGGCGCCATAGTGATCGAGCCGCTGAACTTTTGCGTCACCGCGATACGGCGCTGAAAACGGCCTTCGGCGTTGAATTCGAAGACCCCGGTGCGGTTGTCGTGATCGTCCCCCGGGATCACATAGATGAAAATGCTGCCATTGCCGTTCACGGCAATACTGACCGGTTGGGCGGCCAGGTTGATCATCGGATCCGCAGCAATGGCCTGGGGCAAAAGATCGCTCAGGCGACGGGTCTCGCGCAGGTTGCGATCCAGAAAGATCACAACATCGCGGCCCGGCGCGCTGGTGCCATACCCCATAGAGCGGCGGTCCGGGTTCAGGCTATCGGGCACCCGGTAAAGGGCGATACCGCCCGCAGGTGTCACGCATTCCGCTGCGCCATTGCTCCATTCATCAATTTCTTCGGGCGCGGGAACAGTCTCTTTGATCTCTCCGCTTTCCATATCGACACGGAAAAACCTGCGCTGATCGCTCATGATCAGATCGCCGCCCGGCAAAAGCACGACGAAACGGCCAGAGGTGCCGGTTGGTCTGGGGTAATTATTCAGAAAGCGGCCATCGGGCCCGAAAATGTAATAGCGGTCACCATTGTCGCGCACGAGCACGCGATCAAGGCTGTCGACCGCAACATCAAACGGCGTATCGCGGAACTGCCCGGGCGCGGCCCCCTCTCCGCCAACGTTGAAGATCTCTCGGAAGGGTGATTGCGGATCCGGGGACCGCGCTGTCGGGTCAAAGATTGTTCGCCCAAGGATCGGCGCAAGTGCCAGAACCCCGGCCACCCCAAGGCCGGCCCCGATCAGACGTCTCCGACCGCTGACAGCGGGCGCATTGGCCGGACGGCCAGCTTCGGCAAAGCGATGCTCGACCACGACATGCTGCCGCGCTCTGGCATCGATCACATGGTCAGATCCACAATTGCCGCATTTACCGACAACATGTCCCTCGGCCGTGGTCACCAGCGTCAGCGCGCCGCCGCAACCGCTACATTTCAGCTTACGCATTTATATTCCTTCGCCTGGCGCGGATCATATGGCATCGATTCCTCCGCGCCAAGCCGACCGAAATACCCTGGGTGGCTGCCGCAGGGGATATCTCCCTCTCCCGGCCGGGCGCTCTCACCACATGCAGCGCGCAACGGATACGGGCCGATAGCGCTGTACGCAAGGCTGGCATCGCGCCGCGCTCCAGGATGTCCAGGCATCCTGGCCAGGGGCGCCGGCGGTCGCTGCTTTATGCCTCTTGCAGCAAATGCGCCGGCGTCCCGAACACCAGGTCAAAGCCCCAGGTGAAGATCATCGTATAGATCGGGAAGAAGACGATCAGGGCCATATCCATCAAAAGCGCCTCGATCAGCGAGACCTCGAACCACCAGGCGATCAGCGGAATCAGCAGGGTGACCAGGCAGATCTGGAAACCAAGAGCATGCAGGACGCGCCGCGCAACGGTGCGTTCGCGTCTGACCTGGCGGACCTCCCAGGCTTCAAAGGCCAGATTGTAAAAGAAATTCACGGTGATGGCCGTTGTGGTGATCATCATCGAAAGCGCAAGGCTATGCGCACCGCTCTTGCCGCTGACATAGCTGAGGAAGGTCGATGAAATCAGGATCGCAGTGGCCTCAAACAGCCCGAGATAGGTGACGCGGCGTTTCCAGCCTTGCATAGTCTTGCCTCATAGCTTCAGTTTTACAGCCTGATACTGTAATGAATACTGACAGGGCAAATAAGCTCATTTAAGTTTTCCTTAACGGTGCGCGATGATATCCGGAGAACAGCTTGGCCTTTTGCTGGCCATCGTCGACGAGGGATCCTTCTCGGCGGCGGCCAGACGCCTGCGCCGCACGCCCGCCGCCATCAGCATGATGGTTGCCGGCCTCGAGGCCGATCTGGGCTTTGCCCTCTTTGACCGCAGTGGCCGCGAGGCGCTGCCCAGCGAAAGGCTGCAGGCGGTGCTGGCGGATGCCCGCATGGTTGTGGCCGATATCGCCGCGATCAACAAACGGCTTGGCGCTATGGCCGGGGGGCTGGAAAGCGAGCTGACTTTAGGGATTTCTTCAGACCTGCCGATGGAGAATATCCTTTCGCCGCTGCGGCGGCTGTCGGACACATATCCCCTGTTGCGGGTCAATCTGATCACTGCGCCGCAATCCGATATTCTGCGGGCGCTGGCCCGGGATGAGATTGATGGCTGTCTGAGCTATGCCGACCGCACGATCAGCATGGATGAGGCGGTGACGGGGCTCTGGGTGGAAACCATCGTGGCCGTGGTCGCGCCGGACCATCCCCTGGCCCGCCAGCAGGGGCTGACGCTTGAGGCCCTGCAGGGCCATCGCCAGATCATCAGTGCCAGCCCATATGGTCCGCCTGAAACCCGCAGCACGCTGATCGCGGCGCAGCTCTGGAAGGTGGGCACGCTTTACCAGATGTCCGCAATGGCCGAACAAGGGCTGGGCTGGGCGAATATCCCGGCCTCGGCCATCAGAAAACAGCTCAAGACGCGCAGCCTTGTGGCGCTGAAATTCACCAATGTCCGAAACGGCCTCGAGGTGCCTGTCCTGTTTCGCCGCAAGCGGGGCAAGAAAATGGGGCTGGGCCTGCAGGCCTTTCTCGACTGGATCCCGAAGACCGGAAATGCCCCGGGCCCCGGTTCCTGACCCAGGCCGGAACGGCAGCGGGTTGAGGCCGCCCTGCCGCAAAATGAGCGGGGATACCTGTCCCATAAGGCCCGGAGGCCAGCCCCGAGCAGGGCGCCCGGGGTCAGCGGCGCGCGGCAGCAGCCTTTGCGCTGGCCTCGATGGCCAGTGCAAAGGCGGCCCCCTCTGACCAGCCCCATCCCGGGCGCGCCTCACGCTGCCCCGCCCTTTGCCATTGCGTGCCCCGCCGCGCGGGATTATCTCAGACCGGATCCGAGCAAAGAGGTCCGACATGCTTTACCCATCCGGCGCGGCTTATCTCAAAGCCCCGAACAAGCAGGTTCTCCTGTTCGGCATGTCGGGTCTGGGCAAGACGCATCTGTCGAATATGCTGCGCGCGGCCCCGGCCGATCAGGGCGGCTGGTTCCATTACTCGGTCGATTACCGCATCGGCACCCGCTATATGGGCGAATATATCGCCGACAACTTCAAACGCGAAGCGATGAAGGTGCCGCTCCTGCGCGAACTCCTGATGTCGGATTCCGTCTTCATCGCCTCGAACATCACCTTCAACAACCTGGCGCCGCTTTCGACCTATCTCGGCAAGCCCGGCGATGCGGCCAGGGGCGGCCTGCCCTTTGCCGAATATATGCTGCGCCAGGACCAGCATCGCGGCGCCGAGATCGCGGCGACACTGGATACCAGACCCTTCATCGCCCGCGCCAATGACCTCTATGGCTACCGGAATTTCATCTGCGACACCTCCGGATCGATCTGCGAAGTGGTGAACCCCTGGGATGAAACAGACCCGGTGATGACGCAGCTCAGCCAGACGCTCCTGATGGTCTGGATCAAGGGCTCTGATGCCCATACCGAGGAACTGGTCCGCCGCTTTGACCGCGCCCCAAAGCCGATGTATTACCAGCCCGATTTCCTCACCCGCATGTGGGAAGACTACCGTGCGGAATACAAGCTCGGCGAGGACGAATGCGACCCTGACCATTTCGTGCGCTGGACCTATGCGAAGGCCCTCGCCCATCGCCAGCCACGCTATGCCGCCATGGCCGAATGGGGCGTCACCGTCACTGCCGAAGAGGTCGCTGACGTTTCCGGCCCGGATGGATTTGACGCGATGATCGCCCGCGCGATCGACCGCAAGACAGGCGCAGCCTGACCACCACAGCCCAGCTGGCATCATACCAAGGACAGACCATGCCGATCACCCTGCCCGAGACCCTGCCCGCCTATTCCGTCCTGCAAGACGAAGGCGTCATGGTCATGTCGCCTGAACGGGCGGCGCGGCAGGATATCAGGCCGCTGAAAATCGGACTGTTGAATCTGATGCCGAAAAAGATCCAGACCGAGAACCAGTTCGCCCGGCTGATCGGCGCGACGCCTCTGCAGATCGACCTTTCGCTGATCCGCATGACCGAGCATCAGACGAAAAACACCGCCGCCGAACATATGGAAACCTTCTACCGCCCCTTCCAGGCGGTCAGAGAGGAGAAATTCGACGGGCTGATCATCACCGGCGCCCCGATCGAACATCTCGATTTCGATCAGGTCACCTATTGGGACGAGCTGCGTGAGGTCTTCGACTGGTCCCGGACCCATGTCCATTCCACCTTCGGCGTCTGCTGGGGCGGCATGGCGATGATCAACCATTTCCACGGCGTGCAGAAACATATGCTGGAAAAAAAGGCCTTCGGCTGTTTCCTGCATGAAAACGTCGCCCCGGCCTCGCCCTATCTGCGCGGCTTCTCGGATGATTGTTTCGTGCCGGTCTCGCGCTGGACGGAAATGAAACGCGACGAGATCGAAGGCGTCGACGGGATGAAGATCCTGCTCGACAGCGATCAGACGGGGCCCTGCCTCGTGGAAGATTCCGGGTTGAACGCTCTCTATATCTTCAACCATTTCGAATATGAGAATGACACGCTGAAGCAGGAATATGATCGCGATATCGCCAATGGCACGCCGATCAATGTGCCCTCGCATTACTATCCCGGCAATGATCCGACAAAGCAGCCACGCAACCGCTGGCGCAGCCATGCGCATCTGCTCTACGGTAACTGGATCAACGAGATCTATCAGCACACGCCCTTCGACATGCGCGATATCGGCGGCTGAGCGAGGAGAAGCGCCATGGCCGAAGACAAGCCCGACCTGCCCTTTGACGGCGCGATCAGCCGCTATTTCCGCAAAGAGGCCCCGAAAGAAATCCGCGAGGCCATCGGGAAAGCCGGCAAGGACGACATCCTGACCCCCGGCTTTCCCTATGCCGAAGAGATGGGCCGCAAAGACTATGATACGGCAATGGAGGGGCTGCAGCGCCAGCTCGTCCGGCTCCAGGCCGATGTGAAAGCCACCGGCAAGCGCATTGTGGTGATCTTCGAGGGCCGCGATGCCGCCGGCAAGGGCGGCACCATCGCGCGGTTTCGCGAGAACCTGAACCCGCGCGTCGCCAATGTCGTGGCGCTGCCGGCGCCGTCTGACCGCGAAAAGGGCCAGTGGTATTTCCAGCGCTATATCGACTGGTTGCCCGCGAAAGGCGAAATGGTGCTGTTCGACCGCAGCTGGTATAATCGCGGCGTGGTCGAGAAGGTCTTCGGCTTCTGCTCGGATGCGGAACGCGCCACCTTCTTCCGCCAGGTCCCTGAATTTGAACATATGCTGGTCGATGAGGGCGTCATTCTGATCAAGCTCTGGCTTGAGGTCGGTCGCGCCGAACAGCTTCGCCGCTTCATCGAGCGCGAACAGGATCCGCTGAAACAGTGGAAGCTCTCCCCGGTCGATATCGAGGGCCTCGCGAAATGGGAGGATTATTCCGCAGCCATCGCCGAGACGCTGACGCTGAGCCATTCCTCTCATGCCCCCTGGACCGTGATCCTGTCGGATGACAAGCGGCGCGCCAGGCTCGCGGCGATCCGTCAGGTGCTGAGCCGTGTCGATTACAAGGGCAAAGACGAAGCCGTGATCGGCGCGATAGACCCGGCTATCAGCGGTGGCCCCGAGCTGATGCCACGCGGCTGATGCGGCCGGAACGGATCGGACCATGAGCACGAAACGCGGCTATCACCATGGCAATCTGCGTCAGGCGCTGATCGATGCCGCTCTGGACCTGATCGCGGCCAATGGCCCGCAGGGCTTTTCCCTCTCCGAGGCCGCCAAAGCCGCCGATGTGACCCCGGCGGCCGTCTATCGCCATTTCGCCGGCCGCGACGACCTGATCGCCGAAGTGGCGCATCAGGGCTTTGGGATTTTCGCGGCATTGCTGGAATATGCCTGGAATGAGGGCCGTCCCTCTGCGCTGGCAGGGTTTGAAGCGATCGGGCGCGCCTATCTGGCCTTCGCGCGCAAATATCCCGGCCATTACCAGGCGATGTTTGAAAGCGGGTTGCAACCGGCCAGCCATCCGGACCTTGCGCTGATTGCCACCCGCGCGCGCGGGATCATGGAACACGCCGCCGAAACGCTGCTCGCCGCGCTCCCTGCTGTCCGGCGCCCGCCCGCCACCATGGTCGCCGCCCATATCCGTGCCACCAGCCACGGCATCGTGGAGCTTTTCCTGCGCGGCAATGGCGGCAGCCTGCCCTATACGCCCGAAGACCTGCTCGAGGCCTCGGTCGGGATCTATCTGCGTGGCCTCGGTATCCTGCCGCCGGACAGCTAGGGCCAGCCGGGAAGAGGGGCCCTGCCCCTCGAGGCTTCGCCTCACACCCCGGGATATTTAGAGACAGAAAATAATTGCTCCCATTTTCTGTCTCTTAAATATCCCCGCCGGAGGCCTTCCCCCGCGCAAGCGGGGGAACCGATCAGCGGAAGAGCACAAGCGCCGAGGGCGACCAGGCGAGCTCGACTTCGGTCCCCACATCCAGAACCGGACGGCCAGGCGTGTTGCGCATCGACAGACGCACCTCGACATCGGTCTCACCAATGAACACATCGTAATAGGTCATATCGCCGAAATAGATCACCTCGTCGATCTTTCCTTTGACCGACCGATCATCCGCCGTTTGCCCCGGGTAGAGCATGGTCAGCGTCTCGGGGCGCAGCCCCACAACCGGGCTGCCCTCGCCGGTCGGCGCCGGCGCCTGATCGGCTTCAAGCATCACGCGGCCGAGGCCTTTGGCCTCGACCTCGAACCGGCCGCCCTGTTCCGAGAGGATCTCACAGGGGATGAAATTCATCGTACCGATGAAATCCGCGACCTTGCGGCTGTTCGGGCGGCGGTAGAGGGTTTCCGGATCGGCGAGCTGCGCAATCTGACCCTCGAACATCACCGCGATGCGATCGGACATCACCAGCGCCTCTTCCTGGTCATGTGTCACCAGAATGAAGGTGATCCCGACCTGGCGCTGCAGCTTGATCAGTTCGACCTGCATATGTTCGCGCATCTTCTTGTCGAGCGCGGAAAGCGGCTCGTCGAGCAGCAGAACCTTCGGCTTCAGGATCAGCGCCCGCGCCAGCGCGACCCGCTGCCGCTGACCGCCAGACAGCGCATGGGCCGCGCGACCACCATAGCCTTTGAGGCCGACCATCTCGAGCGCCTCTTCCACGGCAGCCGCCTTTTCGGCCTTGCTGCGCGGATCGCGGCGCAACCCGAAGGCCACGTTTTCCGCCACCGACATATGCGGGAAGATCGCGTAGCTCTGGAACACCATATTGGTCGGCCGCAGGTTCGCGGGAACCGAGCTCATATCCTTGCCGTCGATCAGCACGGCGCCGGAATCGATGCCCTCAAACCCGGCAATCGTGCGCAGGAGCGTGGTCTTACCGCAGCCCGATGGCCCGAGCAGCGAGAAGAACTCGCCCGCCCGGATCGTCCCGTTGATGCCCCGCAATGCGTGGTAATCGCCGTAGTATTTCTGGATATCCCGAAACTCGATCATGGTCGGGCGTTTATCAGCGCTCATTACAGGAAGCCTCCGGAATCCTTGCCACCGGTCCTGGCGATGCCGCGGCGACGGAAATATTCAGCGATTGCGAGAAGACAGATGGAAAGCCCGACAAGGATCGTCCCCAGAGCCAGCATCGAGGGCACTTTCGCGGGGAACCGGAACTGGCCGAAGATATAGACCGACAGGATCGGCTGGCCCGAGCCGAGAAAGTTCGCGACAATGAATTCGTCGATCGAGATGGTGAAGGTGATCAGGAAGGAAGACAGGATCCCCGGCATCACCAAAGGCAGGATGATCAGCCGGAAGGTCGAGGCCGGGGTCTCGCCCAGATCCAGCGCCGCCTCTTCCAGCGAGCGGTCCAGTGACTGGAAGGCCGAAGTCAGCAGCGCCACGGAAAACGGCGTGCAGATCAGCAGATGGCCAAGGATCACCGTGAAGATCGACAAAGGAATGCCAATCGCCATCAGCACGATCAGCAAGGACATCGCGACGATCATCTCGGGCAAGACCAGCGGCAGCATGATAAAGCCCATCACCGGCGCCTTGAGCGGCCATTGATAGCGCACCGAAGACCGCGCCGCGAAGAGCCCCAGAATGGTCGACAGCGTGGCGACTGAGAGCGCAATGATCAGGCTGTTCTTCAGCGCCTTCCACAGGTTCGGATCGGCCCACATCTCGGAAAACCACTTGGTGGTGAATCCTGAAAGCGGGAAAGACACCACCGCTGCATTGTTGAAGGCAAAGAGCGGCAGCACGAGGATCGGGCCGTAAAGGAACGCCAGATAGAGGATCGCATAGATCTTAAGGCCGGGGGCTTTGGTCATTTCCGGCCTCCGATAAAGCGCTTGTTCAACAGCAGGAAGCCCACGCTGATAATCGCCACCGCAATCATCGCACTCGCCGCCAGCGCCGAACCCATTGCAAAGTTTCGCGATTTAAGCAGCTGTGTTTCCACGAAATTCGACACCATCGGCACTTTGCCCGCCCCGATCAGCTCGGGCGTCACATAGTCGCCGGCGGTCGGGATAAAGACGATCAGCACCGCCGCGATCACGCCCGGCATCGACAAAGGCAGGGTGACGCGCAGGAAGGTGCGCCATTTGCTTTCGCCCAGATCCTGGCCGGCCTCCAGCAGCGAACGGTCAACCTTTTCCAGGCTCACAAAGATCGGCAGCACCGCGAAAGGCGCATAGGCATGGGCCAGTGTGATGATGATCGAGGTCACGCCATATTGCAGCACATTGAGCTGCGTATCCATGATCCCCAGCCCCATCAGCGAGCTGTCGACGATGCCGTCATAGCCCAGAATGGTGCGCCAGAGTGCGACGCGAATGATATAGCTGGTCCAGAACGGAATGGTGATCAGAAAGAGCCAGAGCGACTTTTTCGACGGCTGCACATGGAAGCTGACGAAATAGGCGATCGGATAGGCCAGCAGCACCGTGGCCAGCGTCACCAGCACCGAGACATTCAGCGAGCGCAGCATCACGATGTGATATTGCGGCCGTGTCAGCACCTGGAGATAATTTTCGCCGGTGAGCGGCAGGCTGACCGCGCCGCGCGAGCCGGTCAGCACCGAATAGACCAGAACGGTTGCCAGCGGTGCCGCAAGCAAGAGAAACGTCACCAGTGCCGGGGGCGCAATCAGCAGCCAGCCCGTGCGTGCCTCAGAGGATTTTGATTGCACCTTTACCCCCGGATTTGCCGGATTCCTGCCGACGTCTGTTTGATCAAAATACTGACGCCGCTCTGGCTTTCATGCAAGCCTGCAGATGCGAAGGCAAGGGAAGCTGCCAAAAAAAGTTGCGCCGCCCGGCTGGGCGGCGGCGCTCTGGTCAGCCTCTGATCATTTCTACGGCTATGGCGCGTTTATTCAGCTCGGCATAAAGGGCGAGCACGATACGCGGCTGTTCCACCGCGACCTGAAGCGCATCGGAAAGCTGCTCTTCAAAGCCCTCGCCCGCCTCGACGCGCCAGATCATGTGACGGGCTGCACCGTCATCGTAAACCACCTCAACCGCATCGCCGCGACGGCGCCAGCCCAGGAAATCGGAACACCCGCGCGGGGCGTGGAAAATGGCCTGCTGTCCCATTCGAGATCTCATTTTTGCTGCTCTTTTCAGCATGGGACAATGTCAGGCCCGCGCCGTCAACATGAAGAGCCGCCTGTAACCCCCCGAAATCACGATCCGAGTCCGCAGAGCAACACTTGTGCGCGCCAGGCGATGCATTTCAGACCAGCCGTTTCAGACTGCCCGCTTCAGACTGCGAGTGCCGAGGGCGGATTGGCCAGCAAAGCCGCCAGCCGGTCAAGGCCCAGCTCGAAATCGCAAAGCGGCAAGGCGCCCGGGATAGCAAGGCGGATCGCATGTGGCGCCCGCCCGCCCACCAGCGCATATTCATCCGCCGAGCGCACCATGACGCCCTCGGATTCCGCCATGCGCGAAAAGGACGAGGCGCGCCAGCCCTGCGGCAGGTTCAGCCAGACAAAGGGCACGCCGGGCTGCCAGGAAAGATCATAGCCGCCCAGCCGGTTGACGGCGACCTGGATGCGATGGGCAAACTCGGCCTGGACCTTCGCCCGGATCTCTTCGGCAGCGCCCGAGCGAAACAGATGCAGCATCAGATCCGAAACCGGCCGCGCCAGGGCGAAAAAGCCGTATTGGGCCGACAGCCGCCCCGCCTCGCCCATCCCCGCCGGGCAGATCACAAAGCCAAAGCGCATCGCTGCCGAGACGGTTTTCGAGATGCTGCCGACCAGCCAGACCCGTTCCGGCGCCAGGGCCCGCAGGGTGGGAAGATCGCTTTCTGCAACGGAATAGCAATCATCTTCAAGCACTTGCAGATCATAATCGCGAGCGATGCGCGCAATCTGCATCCGCCGCTCCACCGGCATCCTGCCGGTCGTCGGATTTTGCGCCTCAGACGTCAGGCACAGCACCTGCGGTCCGTGCCGGCGGCAGACCGCCTCCAGCGCCTCGGGGATGACGCCATATTCGTCGATCTCGACCGCCACAACATCGGCACGGGCCGAGCGCGCGGCATAACGGAAGCCCGGATAGGCGAGTTCTTCCAGAACCACCACCGGCCGGTCGCCCCGCAGGCAACAATCGAAGATCAGCCCGACCGCATTCTGCCCGCCATGGGTCAGCATGATGTCATCCGCCGTCGCCGGGCCAAGGATCCGGTCCCCCATCCAGCGCAGGACCTCGGTCCGAAGGGCATATTCCCCCGACTGGCTGGTGTAATCGGTCCAGCCGCGCGCGGTGCCGGCGGCCATGGTGGTCAGCGCCTCCTGGAAGGCCTCGGCCTGGCCGACCTCGGGCACCTGCGGCGGCCGCATATCGATGGCGCCGACCCGCATCGGCAGACGTTCGGTGTAAAGCGGCTGTGTCGGCCCGAGCCGCGGCTGACTGGAGGCAACAAAGGTGCCGCGGCCAACCGTGGCCTCCAAAAGCCCCTCTTGCGTCGAGATCTGATAGGCCCGCGCCACGGTGCCCGGCGTCAGAGACAGGCGCCAGGCCAGATCGCGAACCGTGGGCAATTGTGTGCCCGGCGGCAGATCGCCCGCACGGATTGCATCGCGAAGCGCGCGGCTGAGGCCGAGATATTTCGGGCCAGCCCAGGCGCTGAGATCAGGAGACCATCTTGTATCCGGCACAATGTAGCTCTGGTGATTGATATTTGGCTATTGTATTTCTTTTTGTAGCATATCAGCCAGATTGTACCAATACAAGGCATAACAGAAATGACCTGGCAATCCGCCCCCTCCCGCCCTGCGCCTTTGTCGCGGCTTGACCGGTTGCCGCCGGTATCGCGCCTGCTGGTCACAATTGGCCGAGGTCTGGCGCGGTGGCAGAGCCGAAAGCGCACACGCCTGTCGCTGGCCCGGCTGGATGATCACCTGCTGCGCGATATCGGCATGGCCCCGGTGACACGCGACAGCGAAGTCGCAAAGCCGTTCTGGCGCGCGTGATCGCGGGCGCAAAAGCGCCGCGAAATCGCCTCCCTCCCCTAATTGAACCCCTGAGACTGGGGCCGGATTTCCGGCCCCTCTTTTTCATTGCGGCTTCCGGATCGGCGGCCCCTGTCTGAAGCCCCCGCCCCCGAAAATCTGCTGCGCAAAAGAAAAAGGGCCCCGCAAGCGGAGCCCTTTTCCTCTCGTCCAGCGGATTGATCCGCCGGAGTCGCTGCATAAACCGTGGTGCCGGGCCTTCAGGGCTCAGCGGGCGAGCAGTTTCGCCTCATGCTTTTTCAAGGTGCGGCGGGCAGCATGGTAATTGCCGAGGCCTTCTTCGGTCTTCAGATCCGGGAAGAGTTCGAAGATCTCGTTGCGTTGCGCATTGCCCATGCCTTTCAGCGTGTAATCGCCGGGCTGGAAGCTTTCGGTCCAGGCACCGTTCGACAGCACGACCTCGTGGCGGTCACACATGAAGTGAATATAGCTGACACCGATCGACTCGATCTGATGGATGCCGTTCGCGCCCACAAGATGCTTGGCCGAGACCAGCACTTCATGCTCGTCGAAGTAAAGCTGGGTGCGGTCATTGGCGACGAGCAGACGGTGGTTCGGCGAGACCAGCATGTCACGCTCGGGCAGGCCATTGCCGAGGCTGTGCGCTTTGACCAGAACCGGCTGCAGATGGCTCTCGACGCGCAGCTGCTGCCCGGTCAGGGCCTTTTCACCGATCCAGCGGATTTCCTGGATGCCATTGTCGCGGGTGATCACCCGGTCACCGGCGCGCAACTCCTCGACCGGCACCTCACCACGCGGCGTCGCGATCAGCGTGCCGGGGGTAAAGCAGGGGATGACATTCTCGATATTGCGGAAGTCGAGATGGCCGACCTCATTGCCGTCACGGTCCAGGAAATGGACGCGGCCATTTTCCGGATTCTCCGGGTCATAATCGATGCGCAGCGGCCCGGCACCCGAAAGGTCGAGCGTGTCGTAATCGTCGCCCTCTTCGCCGCCGTCAATATAGCTGCCGGTCCCGGCGCCCTGGTTCTCGACAATGATCGTGTCGCGATCTGCGCCACCGAAAACCGTGTCGCCGCCGCCGCTCAGGGTGATTGTGTCATTTCCGGCGCCGCCGAAGATGACATTATGCCCCTCGCCGCCGAACAGCTGATCCGCGCCGGCACCGCCAAACAGAGTGTCGTCACCTGCCCCGCCATAAAGCGTGTCGTCGCCGGTGCCGCCGAACAGGATATCGTCGCCCTCGCCGCCATAGAGCAGGTCATTGCCCGATCCGCCGTAAAGCTGATCATCGCCGGTGCCACCGTAAACGGTGTCATTGCCTGCCCCCGCGAGCACGGTGTCATTGCCCGCGCCGGCATAGATACGGTCATCATCCGGGCCATCGCCCGGGATGATCGCGTCACCGGCATCGACCTCATCCCCATCGGCATCGATATAGCCAGGTCCGATCAGATCATCGCCATCGGTCCCGGTGATGATGCCATCGCGGCCGGTGCCGGGATTGACGGTGACGAAGATCGTCGCGGTATCGGTGCCGCCATTGCCGTCCGAGATGTCATAGCCGATCTCGGCGGTGCCGGTGAAGCCCGGGTTCGGCGTAAAGCGGATGCCACCATCGGGCAGCAGCTCGACCGTGCCATTGGGCGAGGTCGGCGTCCCAACCAGTGACAGGGTGTCGCCATCGACATCGGTGTCATTGGTCAGCGGATAGATCACGACCGGGGTGCTGCCGGTGGTCGAGGCAAAGTCGTCATTCGCCACCGGATCGTCATTCACCGGATGCACCGTCACCGTCACCGTGGTCGAGGCGGTCATCCCGTCCGGATCGGTGATCATATAGGTGATGGTGTCTTCGCCGTTGAAATCGGGGTTCGGACGATAGGTCAGCACGCCATTGTCGCCGATCTCAACGGTGCCATTGCCGGCACTCGCGCTGGTCACGGTCAGGGCGCCGCCCTCGGGATCGCTGTCATTGGCGAGGACGTCGATATCCACCACGCCATCCTCATCCACCTCGGCGATGTCGGGATTTGCAACCGGCGGCTCACCGACCGGATGGTTGTCAACGCTGTCCGAGACCCAGAAATGGCCGACCGTGCCTTCGAAATGGCTGGTGACATCGGGGTTCAGCGGGTCGGTGGTGGTTTCCTGGCCGCCGCCGAGGATCCAGGGCTGGCCGTAATCGGCCATCACCAGGGTCACATCAGGCGAAGTCGGCTGCGAGCTGACGCCGCCGGTGGTGGTATTGGTGACATTGAGCTGGCCGCCGGCACCGCCCTGATCCCAGGAGAAGGTCAGGTCGATGGTGTCGCCGGACGTAAAGAACCCAGGGCCGGTGGTGTAAACAGTGTCGCCCGAACCGCTTTCGCTGGTCACGATCACCGCGCCATCCGGGGTAACCTCGATGCGGAAGCTGCCCTCGTAATCGCCGGCGGTGTCGCGCGACACAACAGTCTGATTGTCGCTCAGCGGGCTGGCGGTCGGGGTAAAGCTGATGCCGACGGTGCCGCTCGAAAGCTGGAAATCCATGTGAGGATCGAATTTCACATAGCCGGTCTGGCCGTCCAGATTGAGGTTGCCGCCGCTGACGGTCGCCCCGCCGGTCAGGCCACCATTCTGCTCGCCATGCGAAGGGGCTTCGTCACGGATGAGGTGCGTCGTCGGTTCTTCAAAGGTGTAAAGCGCGATAACAGGCATCTCAGATCCTCGTACATCCCGACAACGAAATCCGTCGCCGCAAATCCCATCCAGAAACGACCCGAAATGGTCGTCGTAAACTCCTGCAACGGGCACAATCGCACGGAAATACCGAGCGAACCCGTCGAATGGAGGTGGATGGGATGAGGGGATGCCGGCCTGCAAAAGACCTTACCCGCAAAAGCGGGATTCCGGATTACCGGTATCGGCAGCACTCTCGTCACCACTCTGGTGCCTTGCGGCACACCACCAACATACGACCGCCCCCACGGCCCATACGTCTTGCAGCTGACAATCAATATCTAGCTTTGCTTTGCCCCGGAGTGAAGCGGAAAAGGGGCAGATTGCGGCAAAAAGGTGTTCATCCGCAGGCCAGAACCAGTCCCACAAGGCGAGCCGGCGGCCATTTTCGACAGGACAATTGTTTCCATACCGGCGACAGATCCGGTCAGAGTTTCAGAAAATTTCAGTAGAATTCGCCAAGAACTTTCGAAATCTCTGCGCAGAAGCGCCTGAATCCGGTCAGATGCCCTGGATTTGTTGCCTGAAACGGAACAGCCCGCAACAACTCCGGCGTGAATTAACCTTGTCCCGAAAAGCAAAAGAGATTGTGTTCCTCTTGTGATGTCGCGTTGCCAAAGGCTGATCAGTAAGCTGGTTTCGAAGTATTAACGCTCTCCTGAGCAACATTGACCCCGGGGAAATCTGCGAATCATCTGCACCGGTGCAGGGTTTTTGCCGGGGATCCGCCGCAAATTCGCCGCAATCCGGCCCCTCCCCGCCGCAGAGGTGCAAACCCGCGCTGAGCCAGGCGGGGCGCATGGACTGACACAGCTCTCCTGATACATCTCCATACGCGTCCATACGCGTCCATACGCGCGCGAGCGCGCTGTCAGATGACGCTGCGAATGGCGAAGCTGGAATTGATCCGGGTGACGCCCGGCAGGCGCGAGAGGATCTCTTTATGGATCCGCTCATAATCGCCGGGGTTTTCGGCCTCGAGATGGAGAAGGTAGTCTTCTTCGCCGGTCATCAGCCAGCATTGCCGGATCTCGGGATGTTTGCGGACCTCGGCCTCAAAGGCGTTCAGGATCTCTTCGGTCTGGCGCGAGAGGCTGATCCGCACGATCACCACATGGCGGCTTTCCGAGGCAGGGCCCGCTACCAGCGCCGTATAGCCGCGGATGGTGCCGTTTTCTTCCAGCAGACGCACCCGGCGCAGGCAGGCCGAGGGCGAGAGCCCAACCTCTGCCGCCAGCGCGACATTGGACATGCGGGCATCGCGGCGGAGCGCTCGAATCAAGGTGCGGTCAATCCGGTCGATCTCTGACATAAAATTGCGCCTGCCGCCCGATTGTTTCACTGATAGCCAAATAATCGCAGAATATTGCGTCAATCAACAGGACATTCGATCAATGATCAACGAGCATCGGGAAAAATCGGCATCATGGCCAGGCCCCCCAGGATCGCGCGCAGGATCGGGGCCGGCAGCAGGGGAAGATCAGAATGAAAGTCATCGTTCTTGGGGGCGGGGTCGTGGGCATCACCTCGGCCTGGTATCTGGCCAAGGCCGGCCATGAGGTCACGGTGATCGACCGCGAGGACGGACCGGCGCTGGAGACCTCTTTCGCCAATGCGGGCGAGGTGTCGTTTGGCTATTGCAGCCCCTGGGCCGCGCCGGGGATCCCCCTGAAAGCGATCAAATGGGTGATGATGGAACATGCCCCTCTGATCCTGAAGCTGAAGATCGACACGGCGATGATCGGCTGGCTGTTCAAACTGCTCGGGAACTGCACCGCCTCGCGCTATGCGATCAACAAAAGCCGGATGCTCAGGATCGCGGATTATTCGCGCGAGAGCTTTGCCCAGATCCGCCAGGAGACCGGGATTCAATATGATCACGGCATGAAGGGCACGCTGCAGCTGTTCCGCACCGAGGCGCAGCTGGAGGCCTCGGCCAAGGATGTGAAGGCGCTGAAGGCGGATGGCATCCCCTGCGAGCTGCTCGACCCGGAGGGCTGTATCGCGGTGGAGCCCGGCCTCGCCCATGTGAAAGACCGGATCGTGGGCGGCTTGCGCACGCCGCTTGACGAGACCGGGGATTGCTTCAAATTCACCACTGCTCTGGCGGCTTTGTCGGCGGAAAAGGGCGTGACCTTCCGCTGGGGCGAGACGATTGAGCATATCGTGACTGAGGGCGGGCGGGCGACGGGCGTGAAGACCGATAAGGGTCTGGTGAAAGCGGATGCGGTGGTGGTGTGCCTCGGGTCTTACTCGCCACAGATCCTGAAGCCGATGGGGATCAGACTTCCGGTCTATCCGGTGAAGGGCTATTCGCTGACCATCCCGATTGCGGATCCGGCGCGGGCCCCGGAATCGACCATCATGGACGAGACCTATAAAATCGCGATCACCCGGCTGGGCGACCGGATCCGGGTCGGCGGTATGGCCGAGATTTCCGGCTATAATGACCGGCTGGATGCGAAGCGGCGCCGGACGCTTGAGCATTCCGTGATGGACCTCTTCCCGGGGGGCGATCCGAAACAGGCCTCGTTCTGGACCGGGCTGCGCCCGATGACGCCGGATGGCACGCCGGTGATCGGGGGAACAAAGGTTCAGGGGCTGTTCCTCAATACCGGCCATGGGACGCTGGGCTGGACGATGAGCTGCGGCTCGGGTCGGGTGCTGGCGGATCTGGTTTCGGGGCGCGCGCCGGAGATCGACGCGAAGGATCTCGCGATCAGCCGTTACGCCTGAGGCCAGTGTCGCCTGAGGCCAGTGTCACCGGAGGGCGTGATCTTCGGGGCGTTTTTGCCTGCAGCCAGGGAAATGGGCCGGGCGCCCCTGCGGGGCGCTTTGCCTCCGGCGGGAGTATTTTTGCCAGGGGGAAATGGAGAAGATCGGGCGCAGCCGAATGGAAGCGGTGGTGATCTGGCTGAGGATCTGGTCCCCTGGTGCAGGGCCTGTGCTGCGCTGCTGCCGGTTGTGGACCTGTGGCCTGCGGCAAAGTGTGGCGGCGCCGCCGGAACGGGCGGGAATTGGGCGGGGATGCGCAGCGAAGGGGGAATGCGCCGCCTTTACTGATCGGGATGCGGCCCCCGACCGTTCAGGGGCCCGGGCGAAGACAGTCAGGTCCGGGCAAGGTTACCGGGGCGTGACTGCGGTTTCTCAGGACTTTCACGCTTCGCGGTCGTCTCAGTGCCCGCTGGCGGCATCGATCAGCGCGATGAGGCGCTGTCCGCGCAGCACTGCCGCATTGCCGGCCTCAGTCGCCAGCGCCTTTGCGTGATCCTGGCGGGCAATTCTGCTGCCGTCGCAAAGCGGGTCAGTGCCCGGCTTCGCCCCGCGCATGCAACCAGCGACGGGCAGCATCCGGATCATTGCCCAGAGATGCGGCCGCATCCATTTGCCTGCATGTCTGCGCAGAATGCGCCTCGCTTTCCGCCTGAACGACCTTGCGCGCTGCCACGCGCGCACGCCACCAGCCGATCAGCGCCATCACAGGCACCAGAACCAGCGCGAAAGCCGCCACCGGCCACCCCGTCATCTTTGCCAGCCAAAGCGGACCGCCAGCGCATAGCCGGCTTCGGCCAGCCCGCCGAGTGTTGTTCCGATCATCAGCGCCAGATCCGGGTCCAGCGCCATCTCGCGCCCAAGGCCCGGATCGATCACACCGTAAGCCACCAGCGCCCCCGAGACATAACGCGCGAGAATACGGGCCAGAACAGCCATCATGCGAAGCTCCTGTTTTGACGTGAGAAAATCCGTGCGATCAGCGCGACAATGCCGGCGATGACGCCGCCGCGCGCGCGGGTCTCTTGCGCAGGCAGCGGGGCGGCGATCAGCGCGCGCAGCCGGTGGCCGGTCTCGACCGCGGGCCCGGGTGCGGCCATGCCCGGCAGCCAGGTCACATCCCATTTGCCGCGCTGCGCGATGCCAAGCGTCGGTTGTACCTCGGCATGGGTCAGCACCGTACGCGGTGTGAGCGGGATGGCGTAGCGCGCGCAGAGCTCGCGGCACAGCCCCGCCAGCGCCCGCAATTGCGCCTCGGTGACCGGGACGCTGCCGGGGCGGAACGGCTGCTCCACCGCGCCCGCCATCGCCGCCAGCGCGACGCCGATGCTGCCGGTGTTGCAATTGAGCGTATGGGCCGCGTAAGCCCCTTTCACCAGGCGTCCGGCATTGGCCGCGACCGGGAATCGCCCAGGATGAACCTTACCGGTGCCGTCGATCACATAGTGATAATGGTGCAGGTCAAGCCCGGTCGGCTGATGCGGGCCGCCGGTCCAGTGGATGATGATGCGCTGCAAGTGACCCCTCCGCGAAAGCTGCGGGGTCAGAGTGATCGGTCAATCTCTTAATAAGGGTTCCGCCGGGGATCGCCCCCGGCGGCAGGCGCGCAACGGATCAGCGTCCGAATTTGCCCTTGAGCGCATCGGCAAAGGCATTGCCGCCGCCCGAGTTTTGCGGCGCCGAGGACATTGACCGGTTGCCCTTTTGCGGGCTGCGGTCGCGGGCCTGATCCCGGCTCTGATCCCGGCCCGGGCCGCGTTCCTCACGCGCCGATTTCGCCGAGGCGCCGCCGTCTTTCTTCATCGTCAGAGCGATCCGCTTGCGGGCCACATCAACCTCGACCACGGTGACCCTGACCACATCCCCGGCCTTCACCACCTCATGCGGGTCCGAGACGAATTTGTCGGCCAGCTGGCTGACATGCACGAGCCCGTCCTGATGCACGCCAATATCGACAAAGGCGCCAAAGGCCGCGACATTGGTCACCGTGCCTTCCAGCACCATGCCGGGCTTAAGATCTTTGATCTCCTCAACCCCATCGGCAAAGGTCGCGGTTTTGAATTCGGGGCGCGGGTCGCGGCCCGGTTTTTCTAGCTCCGAGAGAATATCGCGCACCGTGGGCAGGCCGAATTTCTCATCGACAAACTGACCGGGGTTGAGCTGTTTCAGCGCCACACCATCGCCCATCAGGCTGCGGATGTCGCGCCCGCAGGCGGCGACGATTTTACGGGCGACATCATAGGCTTCCGGGTGGACGGAGGAGGCATCCAGCGGCTCTTTCCCATCCGGGATGCGCAGGAACCCCGCCGCCTGTTCAAAGGCCTTTGGCCCGAGCCGCGCGACTTTCAACAGCTCGCGCCGGCTTGCGAACGGCCCATTGGCATCGCGATGCGCCACGATGCTTTCGGCCAGCCCCTGCCCCACGCCCGACACCCGCGCGAGCAGCGGCGCTGAAGCCGTGTTGAGATCAACCCCCACCGCGTTCACCGCGTCTTCGACCACCGCGTCGAGGCTTTTCGCCAGCCGGTGCTGATCGACATCATGCTGATACTGGCCCACGCCGATCGATTTCGGCTCGATCTTCACCAGCTCCGCCAGCGGATCCTGCAGGCGCCGCGCGATGGAAACCGCACCACGCAAGGACACATCCAGCCCCGGGAATTCCCGCGCCGCCAGTTCCGAGGCCGAATAGACCGAGGCGCCCGCCTCGGAGACCACAACCTTCACCGGTTTATGCGCGCCCGCGGGCAGCAGGGCGAGCAGATCGGCGACCATCTTTTCCGTCTCGCGGCTCGCCGTGCCATTGCCGATGGCGATCAGCTTGACGCCGTGATTGCCGATCAGCTTCGCAATCGCCACCTGGGCGCCGCGCAGATCGTTCTTCGGCTGGAAAGGATAAACCGTCTCGGTTGCCAAAAGCTTACCTGTCGCATCGACCACGGCAACCTTGACCCCGGTGCGGATGCCGGGATCCAGCCCCATCGTGGCCTTGCCGCCCGCCGGTGCTGCCAGCAGCAGATCCTTGAGATTGCGGGCAAAAACCCGGATCGCCTCGGCCTCGGCTGCCTCGCGCAATTCCGCCATCAGATCCAGCGTCAGCGAGGTTTTCAGCTTGATCCGCCAGGCCCAGGCGCCCGCCTCGCGCAGATATTTGTCGCCCGCGCCCGGGCCAGAGGCCAGCAGCACCGCCGCACAGGCGCGCTCGGACGGGGATTCGCCGCGGGCTGCCTCGGGGTCGATTTCCAGATCAATCGTCAGCACATCTTCATTGCGGCCGCGCAGCATGGCGAGAACCCGGTGCGAGGGCGCGTCGCGGAAAGATTCGTTATGGTCGAAATAATCGGAAAACTTCGCCCCGGCAGTTTCTTTACCCGCCTGAACCTTCGCGCTGAGCCGGCCTTCGCGGCGCATATGGTCGCGCAGACGACCAAGCAGCCCGGCATCCTCGGACAGCCGTTCCGCGATGATGTCACGCGCGCCCTCCAGCGCCGTTTTCGCATCCGCGAAGCCTTCCGAGAGGAAACCCGCCGCCAGCGCCGCAGGATCGGCCCGGCGATCGGCGAGAATCGCATCGACCAGCCCCTGCAGGCCCGCCTCGCGCGCGATCATCGCTTTGGTGCGGCGCTTCGGTTTATAGGGAAGGTAAATATCTTCGAGCTCGGCCTTGGTCACCGCCCCGGCAATTGCACGGGCAAGATCGTCGGTCAGCTTGCCCTGATTCGTGATTTCACCAAGGATTGAGCCGCGCCGCGCCTCGAGCTCACGCAGATAGGTCAGCCGCTCTTCGAGCTTCCTCAGTTGCGTATCGTCCAGCCCGCCGGTCACTTCCTTGCGGTAGCGCGCGACGAACGGCACCGTGGCCCCGCCATCCAGCAGCTCGACCGCCGCCACAACCTGCCGGGTCTGGGCCCCGATCTCGGCGGCGATGATTTCCGGAATACGGGCGACAGACATGCGAATCCTCCGAGACGAAACCGATAAGACAGGAGGGGCGAAAATAGCGGAGGTCCGGCGCAGGGCAAGCCCGGAAGAGGTCTGCCCTGCCCCGCAGGAGCTGATTTGGCCCGGGTGAAAATTCCTGCCGCTCTGCCCTTGCAATATCCTCAGCCGGGCGCTAATCAACCGCCAAGTGCCGACATAGCTCAGTTGGTTAGAGCACCAGATTGTGGATCTGGGGGTCCCCCGTTCGAGCCGGGGTGTCGGTACCATTCCTCCATTTTATGCGCCCAGGGGCGATACTGCTTGCAGGTGACACCCTGCGGGGTGGAAACTCACGGGCAGAAAAGTCTCATCCGGGAGCCTGAGCCGCCATGGGCATCAACAAACAAAGCGACATCGCCGCCAATATCCAGATCGGGCCGACCGATGCCGGTATGGTGCGGATCTATATCGAGGCCGAAGGCGGGATCGAACTGCCGCTGGATTTCGACCCCGAGGAAGCGGACGAGATCGCTGAAGAGCTGCGCGCTGCGGCCGAGGCCGCGCGGCTGATGACGGAAGAAGGCAGCAAGAGCGGCAAACCCAGGCGCCGCTGACCCTGCCGCAAGACCGGCGCCAGAGGCGCCGCAAATTCCTTTCAGAAAGGAATTTGGCCGTTTTCTGGAAAGAAAACGGCCGCCAGTTTCCTGGCGGCGCGTTGATGTCCTGATCCGGCGTTACGGGTGCAGGCGTTACAGGCTGCTGTCAGCCGCGCCGGCCGCGACGTTCCCGTTTGGCCGGGCCTTCGCCATCAGTGCCATCGGACACGGAGGAGAACCCGCCCAGCTTTGCCGCCACATCTTCAAGGCTCGGCGCCGGGCCGCGCGGCGTGTCTTCCAGCGCGCGCCGCATCGCTTTCAGATGCCCGGGCATGGTGCCGCAGCAACCGCCGATGATCTTCACCCCGGCATCGCGGGCCATCACCGCATAGACGCCCATCAGCTCGGGCGTGCCATCGTAATGGATATGGCCGTCGTGATATTTCGGGATCCCGGCATTGCCCTTGGCCACCACCGGCCGCGTCGTACCGGTCGCGATAAAGCCCATCACCGTGCGCATCAGATCCGACGCCCCGACCCCGCAATTCGCGCCAAACGCCAGCGGCGCCTCGGGGAGTTTTTCGACCAGCTCTGCCATCGCCGCAGAGGTCACCCCCATCATGGTGCGGCCTGCCGTGTCAAAGCTCATGGTCCCGACCCAGGGCATGCCCGCAAGTTTCGCAGCCTCGGCCGCCGCGCGGTATTCTTCGGGCGCCGAGATGGTCTCGACCCAGAGCACATCGGCGCCGCCGGCCTTCAGCCCTTCGGCCTGCTCATGGAACATCTCGACCGCGAGCGCATGGGTCAGGGTGCCCATCGGCTCGAAAATATCGCCGGTCGGCCCGACCGAGCCTGCCACCACCACCTTGCGCCCCGAGGCATCGGCGATCTCGCGCCCCAAAGCCGCACCGACCCGGTTCAGCTCATGAACCCGGCCCTGGGCATTGTGCAGTTTCAGCCGCGAGGCATTGCCGCCAAAGGTGTTCGTCAGGAAGATATCCGACCCCGCCTCGACCGCATTGCGGTAGAGCGTGCGGATATTATCGGGGCGGTCGACATTCCACAGTTCCGGCGGTTCGCCCGATTCCAACCCCATATTGAAGAGATTGGTGCCGGTCGCCCCATCGGCCATCAGCCAGTCCCGCTCGGCCAGCAGCCGGCTCAGCAGGTCATTCTTCTTCGGGGCATCATTGGTCATCGGGCACCCTTTCTTAACAGATTGCGTCGCCTCACGGGCGGCAGTGCTGATCCTGTTCCTGACATGGTGCCGCAGGCCGCACAATCGCTTTCCCGACACCCTCGCCACGCAAAACGCCGCGTCGGGCACTGATCTCCCGCGCGGCGCTCTTTTTTACGGCTCTGCGCTGCCGCAGGGCCTCCTGAGAAAATCAGTCCTCAGACTTCGTTCAGGAGTTGCGCCTTGGCCAGCGGCAGAAGCTCGGTCAGTTTGGCGCGGATCTGATCGGCGCTCACCCGGTCCCCCAGATCGGCGGCGAGCTTGCGCACCACATCCTCAATGCCCGGCTCGTCGAAATCAGCCGCCACGACCTCCAGCGCATAGGCATTGGCCTCGTCGCCGGATTTGCCGAGAAGCTCTGCCGCCCAGAGGCCGGCCAGCTTGTTGCGCCGCGCCTCGGCCCGGAACTGCATCTCGCTGTCATGCGCGAATTTGGCCTCGAATGCGTTTTCGCGGTCGTCAAAAGTGCTCATGTAATCTCTCAGCTCCCTGTCCGGGTCATGGTTCACGGTCTCAGCTTCCATATGACCATCCCCCCCGGCACCTGCAAGAAGAAAGCCTGCGGCAGTTTTGCCCGGAGGCGAGCCGCTTGCCCCCGCGCGCGGACCCCGGCCCTCTGCCCCCCTTCATGTCCTGATCCGCGTGCCCCTACGCGCTTGCCCCCGCCTGGGGGGTCAGATATAGGCCGGGAAACCTCCGGGGTGGCTGAGCCGCCCCTTTCGTCATTGTCTGTACAAAGGTCACCATGGCACGTCGCAAGAAGGTCTATGAGGGCAAGGCCAAGATCCTGTTCGAAGGACCGGAACCGGGTACGCTGATCCAGTATTTCAAGGATGACGAAAACGGCCCCGAAGCCGGCAGCGGCGCCAATGTCGCGCCGATTTCTGCGGCCTCGGAAGGCAAGGGTGTGCTGAACAACCGGCTGTCGGAATTCTTCATGGCCGGGCTGAACAATATCGGGGTGCCGACCCATTTCATCCGCCGCCTGAACATGCGCGAGCAGCTGGTCAGGATGGCCGAGATCATTCCGCTGGAAATTCTCGTGCGGAATTTCGCCACCGGCGGCATTTCAGACCGGCTGGGGATCCCCGAAGGCATGGGCCTGCCGCGCCCGATCGTGGAATATTACTTCAAGGATGAGAAGCTCGGGACGCCGCTGGTGACCGAAGAGCATATCATCGCCTTTGGCTGGGGCAATCAGCAGGATCTCGACGATATGGTCGAGCTGGCGCTCAGGGTGAATGACTTCCTTTCGGGCGTCATGCTGGGCGTTGGTGTGCGGCTGATGGATTTCCGGATCGAGATCGGCCGGGTCTGGGACGGCGATTATATGCGGCTGATCCTGGCCGATGAGATCAGCCCGGATTCGATGACGCTGTGGGATCTGCGCCAGCCCGAACGCGCCGACGGGTCGGTGCCCGAGCCGGGGCCGCTGTCCGATGTCTATGCGGAACTGGCGCGGCGGATCGGGGTCCTGCCCTCGAATGTCACCCATGTCTCGAAACCCTCGCTGATCAACTGATCCGATTGCCCCTGTCGCGCCACGCGGATATGAGGGGCGCGACAAATACCAGAGCCCGGAGGCCCCGATGAAAGCCCGTGTCACCGTCATGCTGAAAAACGGCGTTCTCGATCCGCAGGGCGAGGCGATCCGCCACGCGCTTGGCGCGCTTGGCTTTGCCGGTGTGGACGGCGTGCGTCAGGGCAAGGTGATCGAGCTGGATCTGGCGGCGACGGACAGGACCGCAGCCGAGGCCGATGTGAAGGCGATGTGCGAGAAGCTGCTCGCGAATACGGTGATCGAGGGCTACAGGGTCGAGATCCTCTGAGGGTCATGGCCTCTGGCGGACCGGGTATGGGGGCTCTGCCCCCGCCTGCGCCATGCGCAGCCTCCCCCGGGATATTTTGAGACAGAAAATGTGATCAGTCGGTCTGATCTTTCGCAGCGGCGCTCTTTTCGGGCGCCTTTTTTATGCGCGGGGGGTGACGCGGAGGCGGATGCCGTTTTCGGCACGCACGGTGAGATGGGCGACCGGGACCGGGTCGGCGCCCTCGATCCGGTCAAAGCGGAAGCGTTGAACCAGCATCGCGAGGAGGAGGACGCCTTCGACCATGGCGAAGCCGGCGCCGGTGCAGACGCGGGGGCCTGCGGAAAACGGCATATAGGCCTCGCGCGCCGACTGGCGGCCGGAATCTGTTTGCCAGCGGGCGGGGCGGAAGGCGTCGGGGTCTTCCCACAGCCGCTCATGGCGCTGGATATGCCAGGGCGACAGCACGATCTGGGCGCCCGGTTTGACCTTACGGTCGCGGAATGTCTCGGGGCGCGTGTTCTGCCGCACCATCATCGGCACCGGCGGATAGAGGCGCAGCGCCTCGCGAAAGACATCGCGGGTGTAGCGCAGCCGGGTCACGGCGCTGAAATCGGGGGCAGCGCCGAGCGCGGCGACTTCGGCCGCGACGCGCGCCTGCACATCGGGGCTGAGCGCGAGCAGATAGAGCGACCAGCCAAGTGCCGAGGCGCTGGTCTCATGGCCGGCAAGGAAGAAGATCGCGACCTGGTCGACCATTTCAGCCGGCGTGAAGCGCTGGCCGGTCACGGGATCGGCGGTGGTCATGATCTTGGTTGCGAGATCATCGGGCGCGGTGCCTGCGGTGATTTCAGCCGCCCGTGCATCTGTCAGCCGGGTGATCAGGTCGCGGATCATCTTTGCCGAGGCCCTGGTGCGCCCCCGATGCAGGCGCGGGAACCAGCGGGGCAGCGGCAGGAAGGCCGCCAAGTTCAGGATCGGCTGCGTGCGCTGATAGGCGCGGAACTCAAAGAAGACCCGGGCCGCGATCTCATGCTCGATCGGGATCGAAAACAGCGTGCGGAAGATCACATCCGCCGCCGCATGGGACATCTCCTCTTCGACCTCGACCTCGGTTCCGATGCCGCCCTGGGTCAGGCTCTGCATCCGGGCAACCGCCGCCTGCCCCGCCGCCACCATAGCGGGGAAGGTGTCGCGCAGCCGCCCGCCCTCGAAGGCCGGGTCGATGATGCGGCGCTGGTATTTCCAGGTCTCGCCATTGGTGACAAAGACGGAATTGCCCAGAAGGGGTTCCAGCCCCGCCCGGATCCGGTTCGATTTCGGGAAATCTTCGGGGCGGTCCTTCAGCACCAGATCGACAAGCTTCGGGTCATTGCAGAGATAGGAGCGGAAGAAGGGCGTGCGGAACTCGGCCATCCAGGCCCGGTACAGCCGTGCAGGCTGGGCCGAGAGGATGTCGCGCCGAAAGAGCCGCAGATAGGTGAGCAGCGAAACCCGGTCGGCGCGCGCCGCGGGTTTCGGGGGGACGGGCGCACCGGATGCCGCCGCAAAGGGGCAGGATTTGGGATCTTCGCTCACGCCACGTTCCTATAGCGGTTGACGGTGGCTTCAATGCGGCTTTTCGACGGGTGACGGGTTTTGAAACGCGCGCCCAGCGTCTGCGGCCCGGCAGTCACGCGGAAATAGTCATAGTCGCCGGGGCTGCCCGTCAGATTGTCGAAGGCGCAAAGATACTGGAAATGCAGCCGGAACCAGCGCCGCCTCAATGCGCGCCAGCGCGCCGGGCTCAGCGTCTGTGTGAAGGCGGCGGAAATCACCAGCGGCCAGCGCTTGCCCCCGGGCGGCGTGACCGAGACTGAAACAGGGTCGCAGAGCGCAAAAGCACAGCCGTCGCCGGGCGCGGTCACGTCGATCCAGGCGATCTCGTCGCGGGTGGAGAGCCAGGCCAGATCGGCGCGCAGGCGGGTGGCGGCTGGCAGGAAGGACACCATCGGCACCACATGGCCGAGCGACAGGAAAGACAGAACCGGGCGTGGCGCGGGAAGGGCCGCGCGCAATAGATCGGCAAGGATCGAGACGCCGAGATGCGCGCCCGAGGAATGGCCGATCACCAGCACCTCGTCGTAATCTCCGGACAGCGCGGCCCGGATCTGCCTGCCGAAATCCCCCATCCGCGCTTCCAGTTCAGGCGGGTTGGCGCCCTTATACTGCGCGGAATAGGCATAATCATGCATCAGATACCAGGCAAAGACCTTATTGTCCTTCTTTCGGAACCAATAAAGCACGCCCCAGAGGATGGCGCCCGCGACCGGAAGGCCCGGCGCCCAATGCAAGAGATGCGCCACCAGCGCAAAACCGGCCCAGGCCAGCCCCAAAGCAATGCCCAGCTGCACAAGCAGGAAGACAATCGGGTAGAGCGCGGCGATCATCGGGCCTTTCCTGAGCCGCATCAGCCGGAACAGCGCCCCCGATCCGATATAGGCCCAGGCGGTGCGGAAAAGCTGCAGATAGGTCGCCGGGATCGTCTCGGACATCGAGCCTTTGACGATATCTGACCAGACCAGCACCTCCATATCGGTCTCGACCGCGCGCCCTTCGATCCTGGCCTCGACGCGCCAGCCATAGGGGCCGGCCGCTTTTTTCGGCTTCAGGCTCAGATCATAGCCCGAAAGCCGCGCCTGTTCCGTGCCTTCCTTGCGGTAGAGCTCGCGGTAGCGGCGCGGATGAAACGGGTCATAGCCCGGAAGGTAGAATACCTTCCGGCGGAAAATATCGCCCTGTCGCTGATCCGCCATGCCCACCTCCGGCGCCCCATTTCCGGCACCGGCCCCAGTCTGCCAGAGAATTCGGGCAGGATTAAGGGGTCAGCCGGGCACCGGCAGGCCGAGCGTCTCGAAAATATTCAGGAGCCACCAGCTGAAATCGGTAAAGGCCCCGGTCACCATCATCGTGCCGACGATCAGCAGCAGGCCGCCCATCGCGCGCTCGATCCATTTCATATGGCGTTTGAGGCGGTTCATCACCCCCATGGCCCGCTCGATGAAAAGGGCCGAGATCAGGAACGGCAGCCCCAGCCCCACCGCATAGACGCCCAGAAGGAACGTCCCGCGCGAGACCGAGCCCTCCTGTGCCGCAAGCGACAGGATGGTGCCAAGCTGCGGCCCGATGCAGGGGGTCCAGCCCGCCGCGAAGGCCAGCCCGAGAAGGAAGGCGCCAAAGGCAGATCCGCCCTGATCGCCCGCATCCAGCCGCGCCTCGCGATCAAGGATCGGGATGCGGATGATGCCGGTGAAATGCAGGCCGAAAATGAAGATCACGACCCCTGCGACCCGGGCGAACATCACCTGGTTTTGCAGGAAGAAGGCACCAAAGGCCGACATGGTGAAGCCGAGCAGCAGGAAGATCACCGAAAGGCCCAGCACGAAGAACAAAGCCGGGACGAGGATGCGGCGCCTGGCCCTTCCCTCTTTCATCTCACCGACGGAAATCCCGCCCATATAGGCCAGATAGGGCGGCACGACCGGAAGCACGCAGGGCGAGAGGAAGGACAAAACCCCCGCGATCAGCGCGACGAAACTGGCCGGGGCAAGCCCGGCATCGAAGAGATCAATTCCAAACATGGTCAAACTCATAGCCATAGCCGGCGGGCACGTCATCCGCTCTGTGCTCACATTGACGGCATTCCTCTGTCACATTCTGTCGCAGCCCGCTATCACGGCCATATGAGTGCAGAATACGACCAGGACCTCGATTGCGAGGGGCTGTTATGCCCCCTCCCCGTGCTGAAAGCGCGCAAGCGTCTGCTGGCGATGGAACCCGGCGAGGTTTTGCGGGTGCGCACCACGGACCGCATGGCGGTGATCGATCTGCCGCATTTCTGCGCCGGTGCCGGGCATGACTATCTTGAGGCGCAGACTGGCGCCGCTGTGACCTGCCATCTGATCCGGCGCGGCGCGAACCGCATTGCGGCACAGGCGCCACAAAACTGAGCCGCCAGGTCTGTGATTCCGTTACCGAATGGCTGGACAGGTTGGGATTGAGAAAAAATCTCCGCCGGAATGATGCCAGGGGAACCGCAGACACGCGGCAGCCGGCGCCGGGGCCGGCCTGATCGGTATCCGGCGCCTTATGCAGGCTGTTCCGGTCTGAGCAGGGCTCAGACGTCCCACCACAGGCGCAGCTTTGCGTCTGGAGAGGCTTTTCCGGCGACCACTCGCGCGAAATAAAGATCCGGGGCCGCTATGCACGCAAGCACGGAAAATCACCCACAGACGGATCATGGATTGTGAGTTTTGTCACATGGGGGAATCGCGGGAGCGCTTCGCCCGGAGCCGCAATGCCTTACGGATTTTGGGCCGGTGGTTGTTCCCCGACAGGATGCAGATACGGGCTCACGATGGATCCCGGGCCCAGACATCGCATGGAGAACACCCTTTTTTGGACGGGCTGACCTCCTCAGCGTACCGCTTCAGGACCTCACCGAGGGATTGCGCACTGGCAATCTCATCCTGATGGAGAACAGAATATTCCTGGTGGCTTGCCCAAACCTGTTCCTCGCGCTTCGTCGCGAAAACACCGCTCTTCCGAACGCCTTGGCGGAATATTTCCGCCCGCCATTTATTTCGGTACTTTCTGATCGAAGCCATGATTACGCACAGGGCGTGATTTGTGCGGGATTGGATGCATCATTTTGCCAGTCTCAGGCAATCAAATCTCAGGCAATCAAAAAATCGAAAGGTGGCCGCATACCCCTTGAATTTAAAGAAAAAGGCGCCCTGAGGCGCAGGATTAAAATGATGTGTGGTGCGGACGACGGGTCTCGAACCCGTAATTCCTTTCGGAAGGCAGATTTTCATCCCACTTCGGCTTTCGCCGCCGCCGGTTTCCCGGCGTTCGTGGGCTGGACTGTCCCTTTGCCATGGCCGCCAGGTCGCCCGCAAAGGGCTCTCCAACGGCTACAGGCACCACCCGTCCAGTCTCTACACCTTCCCCGGCATAGTCGCGCCGGGGCTTGGCTCGGGATTGGCATAGGGCCCTGCCTCACGGCCTGCCCCCTTAGCTTTCCCCGAATTTGAGCGGTTCTGCACCGCAGGTTTCCCCACGGGCACTCCAATTGTCAAAGTCTGCTGCGTTTACCAGTTTCGCCACGTCCGCCCGGGCCCAAACGGGGCCGGTCGCGCCTCAATACACGGGCGGGCGCGATTCGACAGCCCCGCTGTTATCCCGACCGTCACGGCATCCCCGATCGCCCGCAAAATCTCCGCGCCGCAGATTGACAGCGCGCGCCGCCATACCTTTATCTGCCTGAGATCTGGACACGAGACCCAACAGGAAGCACAGCGCTATGGCCGATTTCACCATCAAGAAAGAGCTCTCCGGCCAGGGCGGTCGATTTGTCATCTATAAGGATGGCGATGTGGCAGAGCTGACCTTTACCCGCCGCGCGCCCGACCTCATATCTGCCGATCATACCGGTGTGCCGGATGCCTTTCGCGGCACTGGCGCCGGCAAGGCCCTGGTCGAGGCGCTGATCGCCGATGCGAAGGCGAACACCTACCGCATCATGCCGCTTTGCAGCTTTGTTGACGCACAGCGCCGCCGGCATCCGGAATGGGCCGATCTCTTCGTCGTCTGAACCTCAGCGCCCGGTCCTCAGCGCCCGTCCCTCAGCCCCCCGTCGCCGACAAAACGCGGAAAACGCAAGGATCGGTGACCAGTTCCGGCGGGGTCTGGCAGAGGCCCTGCGCCACCTGCCAGGCCGCGAGCACCTTGGGCACATAGTCGCGGGTCTCGGCATAGGGCGGCACGCCGCCATTCTTGCGCACCGCCCCCTCGCCCGCATTATAGGCCGCCAGCGCCATCAGCGGATCATTGTTGAATTCATCGAGCAGCCAGTCGAGATAGGCGACACCGCCCTTGATGTTCTGCGCCGGATCGGTGGAATCGGTGACGCCAAAGCGCGTGGCGGTCGCGGGGATCAGCTGCATCAGCCCCACCGCCCCCGCAGAAGAGACCGCATCCTTGCGCCCGGCGCTTTCGATCCCCATCACCGCCAGCACCAGCGCGGGTGAGACATCGGTCCCGACCGTCGCGATCAGGATGTCGCGGCCATAGGTTTCGGCAATGGTCTGCATCGACTGCATCCGGGGCGCCTTCACCGAGGCCCCCCCCGGCCCCTTGGTCAGGGCCGCCATCGCGTCAGGGAAACGCCCGGCAGAGCTGTTGATATCCGTCGGGATCACGTCCCAATACCAGGCGTAATTCGATTTCGGGCCGGGTCCGGGTGTGACATCGCCGTCTTTGCCCTGCTCAACCGGGGCCAGCGGGCGCTCTTCATGTTGCAAAGCCGGGTCTTTCCAGGCGGTCGCCGCCAGGCGGCGCGCCTGTTCCACCGGGTCGATCTGCACCGTGATCCGCTTGCCGGGCAATGAGTCGCCGACCTTCACCCTCCGGAAGGTGAAATCTTCCTGCTCGGCGCGCCCGGTCCCGGGAATCGCCAGCAAAACCAGAACCACCGCCAGGGTGCCTGAGACTCGACGCGTCATTTCGGATGCCTGCTCTTCTTATTTTTCCGGGAGAATCGCAGAGATCACTGTTCTGGCAAAGCGGAAAAGCAGGTGAAAAAAGGCAAATCTGCCCCAATTGATCGAAATGCAACGCAGTTTCCCGGCGGAAATTGATCCAATTCGACGGAACCAGAAGTTTAAAGATCACAAAAAACATCACGTTAATGCGAAATTAACCAGGTCCCTGAGGTTGCTGCGAAAATGCCCTCTCCTCATCCAAAAGCTGCCACGATCCGGGGGCTATATGCACTCATCCCGAACGGAAGAGACGGACCGGAACAGAGGCCGACCGACAGACACCGTGGCGGAGATGAACAGATAACCTGAGCACCTTTTGAAAGGGACAGACCAATGAACGCTATGAATTTCATCAAAGACGAAGACGGCGCAGTCACCGTTGACTGGGTTGTGCTGACCGCTGCTATCGTCGGTCTCGGCCTGCTCGTGATGAGCGCCATCCGTCCGGCCATCTCGGGCCTCGGCGCACAGATCGCGACCGAAGTTACCGAAACCGGCACCTGGCTGTCGACCCAGGGCGCTGACCTGCGTCAGTGATCTGACCCTTTGGGTGTGATCATCTGATCACGGAAATACGACCGCGCCTCCAACCGGGGCGCGGTCGAATTACGTTAGCCGCCAGACCTGCGAGGATCAGACTGACCGGGGCGGGGGCTGACGCAAAGTCCGGCTTCCTCAGATCATCCGGAATGATACAGGCCGTATCCCCCCTGTCCGCAAGGCAAGAGGTAAGGGTCTGGGTCCGGATCAAACGGAGCGTATATCTGCCACAGCGGATAAGGGCGCAGTATCCGGAGCTTGCCGCTTCCTCCCGCGGTTCGGCCTGCGAAAACTCACCCCCCGACCGCGCTGCAATCCGTTCCATTCCCTGCTTTCACGGCCCTGCACACCCCCATCCGGACCAGGCTTTCCCTTGGTATTTCCCTGATTTTGCCGCATTCGGGCACCATAATTCTTACTCAAAGCGGCCAGGAAATCGGGCCGTCAGCCAACTCGGGAGACGTATCTTGCGCAGGGCAGTTTCTGGCTTCGTCGATAATGAAAACGGCGCAATAACCGTAGACTGGGTTGTTCTGACAGCGGCGGTCGTCGGATTGAATATGGTCATTCTTTTCGCACCCGCGCGCGAAGGCCTGGTCAATCTGATGGTCACCATCGGGGAAACGATGGGCATCGTCGGCGATGTCATGCAGGACTCCAGTAATCTCGAGAACGGGTGAGACCGGTCGCCCGGCCCCCATGGCGACGCTGATCCCGGGCCGGGACCCTGCCCGTCACGTACAGTATGAGAGGTAATTATGAGAGCTATCTTTGGTCTCGTCCTTATTGTCGGGGTCGCCCTTGCGGGCTTCGCCGTCTACATGGCGCAGGGCTATATTCAGAATAACGAGATCAGGATGAATGCGGCCCTGGAGCGCGAGCGTCAGACCGGCAAACTGGTTCAGGTCTTCGCGCTGAAAAAGCCGGTGAAATATGGCGACGGCATCCTGAAAGACAATGTCCAGCTGGTCTGGGTCCAGGAAAAGCTCATGCCGCCGGCGGCCTATACCGATGGCGATGTCCTTTTCCCGCCTGACGCCAGCAAACCGCGTTTCGCAATGCGCTCGATGGAAACCAACGAGATTCTGCTGAGCACGCGCCTGACCGAACCGGGCCAGGTCGCCGGGCTCGCGGGCAAGCTTGAGCCGGGAATGAGCGCCTTCCAGGTGCGCGTAAGCTCCGCCTCCGGTGTGGCCGGCTTTGTGATGCCCGAAGATCTGATCGACATCTACTGGACCGGCGCCAGCGGATCGGGTGAAATCACCCAGCTTATCGAAAGCGCCATGCGCGTGATCGCGGTGGATTCCGCCACCGATCAGTCCGAAGCCCGCTCGGGCACGGCCAGAACCATCACGGTCGCGGTCTCGCGTGAACAGGTCGCCCGTCTGGCACAGGCACAGGCCTCCGGACGTCTGACGATGTCAGTGGTCAGCGGACCCGCCGCCTCAGATGCCGCAAAGGTGGAAATCAACCGCGATCAGCTTCTGGGCATTGAGGCTCAGCAGGTCGTCGAAACCGCACAGCCTTGCTACCGCACCACCCGCAAGGGCACCGAAGTTGTCAGGGAAGAGATCGCCTGCGCGACCAACTGAACAGAGAACCGGGTAAAGGCCGCGCAGAAGCGCTGCCTTTACCATACCGCATCTGGGGGATACGTCACAGCCGTGTACCTGGAACTGCCTCTCTGTTGCAGGTTATCCACATAAGAAAAACGCTCCAAGAGTTTGATTATTGCAAAAAAATCCATCTTCCGGCACTTTAGGACGATGTAAGGGCGCAAAGACCCACATAACGAGGCGTGATCGAAAGGGCAGATCACATGAGCATGAAGACCAAAGTTGCGGCCGGTATTTTCGGCCTTGCAGTCGCGGTGTCGGTCGTTCCGGTTTCCGCTGAAGTGTTGCGTGTGATGTCAGGTCAGGCATCAGGCGCGTTGAATGTACCGATGAACCGCGCGGTCGTTGTCGAAAGTGATGTTCCCTTCTCGGAGCTCTCGATTGCCAATCCGGGAATCGCCGATATCTCGACGATCTCCGACCGTACAATCTATGTTCTTGGCAAAGCACCCGGGCGCACCACGCTCACCCTGCTGTCGGCGGAGGGCAAGCTCATCTCGAATGTGGATGTGCATGTCACCCCAGATATCGCCGAATTCAAAGAGCGCCTGGCGCAAATCCTGCCAAACGAGAAAATCGAGGTGCGGACCGCCAATGACGGGATCGTGCTCTCGGGCACTATCAGCTCGACCGCACGGCTTGACCGCGCGCTGGATCTGGCCAGGCGTTATGCGCCGGACCGGGTCTCGAATCTGATGGTCGTCGGCGGCACGCAGCAGGTCATGCTGAAAGTACGCTTCGCCGAGATGCAGCGGTCGGTTTCGAAGGGGCTTTCGGCCTCGATCCGGGCAGGCGGCAGTTCAGGGAACTGGAGCGGCGGCATCCTTGGCGGACCGAACAATACCGCGAACAACATACCCGGCGGAAGCTTCACCAGTGCGGCCCAGGGCGCACTTGGCCTTGGCTTCTCCTCGGGCCCCTACCAGCTTGGTATCTTGCTTGAGGCGCTGGAATCGAAGGGCATGGTCCGCACGCTGGCGGAACCGAACCTGACGGCGCTATCGGGCCAGGAAGCCCGTTTCCTCGCCGGTGGCGAATATCCGATCCCGGTCATGCAGAATGGCGGCGGAACCGGCGGCAATTCGATCACCGTCGAATACAAACCCTTTGGTGTCGAGCTGAACTTCACCCCCTATGTGGTGGATGGCGACATCATCAACCTGCAGATCAACGCGGCTGTCAGCTCGATCGACACCACGGTTTCGGTTCCGACCGGTGCAGGCAGCCAGATCAACGGCTTCAAACGCCGCGAGACCACGACCACGGTCGAAATGCGCGACGGCGAAAGCTTTGCCATCGCGGGTCTCTTGCAGGATGACTTCCGCAACTCGGCCAGCCAGGTTCCATGGATCGGCGATGTTCCGATCCTTGGCGCCCTGTTCCGTTCGACGGATTTCATGCGAAACCAGTCGGAACTGGTGATTATCGTCACGCCGCATCTTGTGTCGCCGGTGAGAGGCGAGGCACTTGCCCTGCCGACCGACCGTGTCCGTATCCCGACCGAGAGCGAAATGTTCCTCTACGGCGATATGGCCAAGCCCGCCAGGGGCGCCGCCGGCGAAGTTGCCCGTCAGGACTTCTCGTCCTCCTACGGCTATGTGATGGAGTGAGCAGATGCGCATGACCCCCTCCACGTTCCTCGCCTCAGTCTGCGTGTTGTCGCTGGCCGCCTGTGGCGCCAGCGCCAACCGCGAGCTTGGCGCCCAGGTCGATAACGGCAATTTCGGCAATTCGACCATGCATAATTCGCTGATCCAGACCGGTCAGATGGATTATACCATTGCCCTGGCACAGCGCTTTGCCGCTGAAGTCCCTGATACCGTGACCTTCGCCTTCAACTCGGCCCAGCTGACACCGGAAGCGACGGCAATCCTTGACAGGCAGGCGAATTTCATCCGCCAGTTCCCCGAAGTGCGCTTTAAGGTCTTTGGTCATACCGACCTCGTCGGCAGCCAAGGCTACAATAAAACGCTCGGACAGCAGCGCGCCAATGCGGTCGTGGCCTATCTCGTCTCGCGCGGCGTGTCGAAATCACGCCTCCAGGCCGTGGTCAGCTTTGGCAAAACGCGCCCGCTGATCCAGACCAATGCGCCGGAAGAACGCAACCGCCGCACAGTCACCGAGGTATCGGGCTTTGTGAAATCGAACCCGATGGTGCTGAACGGCAAATATGCCGAGATCGTCTGGCGCACCTATTCGCGGGAATCGCCGGTGCGCGATCATGGCGGCACGACCGGCACCGTTTCGGAAGTTGCAGGTTCCGACAACTGAGGCCGGTTCTTCTCAGGATTGCAAAGGCCGGGCTTATGCCCGGCCTTTTGCCTTTGCAGACCGCGAATGACCAAAGATTGACGCTATTTCGGCCCCAATCTCGCCCAACTCGCCAGCCAAATTGCTGCAATGAGAACGGTGTGCGGCCAATTCCGCGCGCGGCGTCTTTGGGGCTTTCTGCGTCTGGCCAAAACCTGGCCCGAGATTCCCCCGTGACGCAGGGCAGAAAAACGTGAGGCGAGATGACGAGCGTGGCAACAATCCAGCCAGATCCTGCACCGATTGCGGCGTGCACTGTTTCGCGCGATGTGCAGAACTTCGAGATGCTCATCGATGAGATGGAGCGGGAAATGGGCGAAGCCTGGGGCGACCTGAGCTTCGATGATGCACTGGTCTTTCTGGACCAGCCTGAAGCGTCCGAACTGGAATTCATTGCGATTGCGCTGGATGCCGATGACGAAGGGGATCTCTCGCTGATCTCCGGCGTGATCCGGGCGGCGCGGGCCACCAGGACCCATGTCATCCTCGTCGCGAACCAGCTCAGCCCGACCGGACTGCATCAGCTGATGCGTCTCGGCGCCGATGACTTTGTCCCCTACCCGCTTCCCGATGGCGCGCTTCATGATGCGATCAGCCGCCTTCGCGCGGCTGCCACCGCCGAAGCCGCCGCCACAGCAAATGCCGCCGCAGCACAGGCAGCCACCGCCCGTGCAGCCCCCCCTGCCGCAACCGGAAATGCGCTTGTTCTGGTGGAGGATGCGGGCACCGCGCCCGCCTTCCGCGCCAATGGCAGTCGCAATGGCCTCGTGCTGCCGATCCATGGCATGGCCGGGGGCTCGGGGTCGTCCACCTTCGCGGCGAACCTCGCCTGGGAGCTGGCCAATGCCGATAAGCTGAACCCGCCGCGCGTCTGCCTGATGGATCTCGATTTTCAGTATGGCTCGATCGCGACCTATCTCGACCTGCCGCGCAAGGATGCGATCTTCGAGATCCTCACCGATCCGGGCCAGGTCGACAGCGATCTGCTGATCAAGTCGATGCAGACCTTTAATGACAGGCTTTGCGTCTTCACCGCACCTGCCGAAATGCTGCCGCTGGATATCATCTCGGGCGAGGATCTCGGCCGGCTGATCGATATGGCGGTGGCGAATTTCGATTTCGTGCTGATCGACATGCCGAAAACGGTTGTGACCTGGACCGAAGCCGTGCTGTCGCGCGCCCATATCTATTTCGCGCTGCTCGATCTCGATCTGCGATCGGCGCAGAACGTCCTGCGCTTTGTGCGCGCGCTGAAGGCCGAGGCGCTGCCGCATGAGAAACTGCGCTATGTGCTGAACAAGGCGCCGAAATTTACCGATCTTTCCGCCAAGGCGCGGGTCAAGCGGATGTCGGAAAGCCTTGATATCCAGATCGAGGTTCAGCTTCCCGATGGCGGGGCTGCAGTGACGCAGGCCAATGACCACGGCCTGCCGCTGGCCGAAAGCTCTGCCAAGAACCCGCTGCGCAAGGAACTGCAAAAGCTCGCGAAATCGCTGTTCGAGCTCAGCAGGGTCCAGGCCAGCGCCCGGTCGTAATTTTTTCCCAAAGGCACGCAGTCATGTTCAGCCGTTTCAAAAAAGATGCTGCCCCGGGTAAGGCCGCCGCGCCTGCCGGTCCGGCGGACAGGGCGCCCGCCGCAGCCACCGCCGCCGGCACCGTCAAGGTGACGCGCCCGACCTCGATGATGGGCGGACGAGCCTCGCCGGCCGAGGCCGCACAGGTCGATAAAGAGGCCAAACGCCGCAACCGGATGATGGAACTCAAGCTTGAGATCCACAAACGCCTCCTGGAAAACCTGAACCTCTCGGCGCTGGAACATGCCTCCGAGCAAAGCCTGAAATCAGAGATCTCGACCCAGACCTCCGAGGCGCTGGATGAGCTTTCCGTCGCGCTGAACACCAGTGACCGCGCCATCCTGGTGCAGGAGCTTTATGACGAGGTCATGGGGCTTGGTCCGCTGGAGCCTCTGCTGAAGGACGAGACCGTCAACGATATTCTCGTGAACGGCCCCTTCCGCGTTTTCGTCGAACGCGGTGGCAAGCTGGAACTGTCGGACATCACCTTCCGGGATGAACGCCATCTGATGCGGATCATCGACAAGATCGTGTCCGCCGTGGGCCGGCGCGTCGATGAATCGAACCCCTATTGCGATGCCCGACTGCTGGATGGATCGCGGTTCAACTGTATGGTGCCGCCGGTTGCGGTGGACGGCTCGCTGGTTTCCATCCGGAAATTCAAGAAAGAAAAGCTGAAGATCGAAGACCTCGTGCGCTTCGGCGCCTTTACCGAGGAAATGGCTGCCTATCTCCAGGCCGCCGTCTCAACGCGGCTGAACATCATCGTCTCAGGGGGCACCGGCTCGGGGAAAACCACCACGCTGAACGCGCTGTCCTCATTCATCGACAATACCGAACGCGTGCTGACCATCGAGGATACGGCGGAACTTCAGCTTCAGCAGGTCCATGTCGGCCGGATGGAAAGCCGCCCCGCCAACGTCGAGGGCAAGGGCGCTGTGACGCAGCGCGACTGTCTGAGGAACGCGCTTCGGATGCGGCCTGACCGGATCATCGTGGGGGAAACCCGCGGCGAAGAGGTCATCGACATGCTCCAGGCGATGAACACGGGCCATGACGGATCCATGACCACGATCCACGCCAATAACCCGCGTGACGGCATCTCGCGTCTGGAAAACATGGTCGCCATGGCCGGGATCGAGATGCCGCTGAAAGCCGTGCGCAGCCAGATCGCCTCGGCGGTGAACGTGATCGTCCAGGCCTCGCGTCTGCAGGACGGCTCGCGCCGCATGACCTCGATCACCGAAATCACCGGCATGGAGGGCGAAGTGCTCTCGATGCAGGAGATCTTCCGGTTTGAACGCCTCGGCGTCGAGCCATCGGGCAAGATCATCGGCCGTTTCAACGCCACCGGCATCCGTTCGGCCCATTCGGATCGGTTCCGATCCTGGGGCTTCGATCTGCCCGCATCCATCTACGAACCCATCGCGTAAGGCCAGGCCATGACCATTTCGATTGCGCCCCTCATCTATGTAATGATCTTCGTTGCCGTCCTTGTGCTGGTCGAGGGGATCTACCTCACGGTCTTCGGCAAATCGATCAAGCTGAACAGCCGCATCTCGCGCCGGCTGACGCTGCTTGAGAAGAACGGCAACCGCGAAGAGGTGCTCGCCCAGCTCCGCAAGGAGATGAACCAGCACCTGAACTCGAGGAATATCCCGCTTTACTCGATCCTTGCCAAAAAGGCGCAGCGCGCGAATATCGCTTTCTCGCCGGTGCAGCTGATCGGGCTGATGGGGGCGCTTGGGGTTGTGGCCTTCCTGCTGCTGACCATCGGCACCTCGGCCGAATTCGGGGTCCGGATCCTTGCCGCCATCGGGATGGGCGTGGGGGGCATCTATGTCTGGGTCAATGGCAAGGCCAAAAAGCGGATGAACCTGATGGAAGAGCAGCTTCCGGATGCCATCGACCTGATGGTGCGGTCTCTGCGCGTCGGTCACCCGTTCTCGGCGGCGGTCAATATCGTCTCGAAAGAGGTCCCCGACCCGCTCGGCACCGAATTCGGGGTGATCGCTGACGAGGCCGCTTACGGTGCGGATATGTCCGAAAGCCTGAAGAACTTTGCCGAACGGATGGACAGCCAGGATTTGCGCTTCCTTGCCGTCGCGGTGACCATCCAGCAACAATCGGGCGGCAACCTGGCCGAGATCCTCGACGGGCTGTCGAAAGTGGTGCGGGCGCGGTTCAAACTGTTCCGCAAGGTGCGCGCCATCACCGCCGAGGCGAAATGGTCGGGCATGTTCCTCTCGGCCTTCCCGATCCTCGCGCTGATCATGATCAACGTGATCCAGCCGAACTATTATGACGGCGTGATGGGAACCCCGGTTTTCGTTCCCGCGGCGCTGGTGGTCTGCGCTTTCCTCATCATCAACGTGATCTTCATGAAGATCATGGTCAACATCAAGGTCTGAGGCACGATCATGTTCGACTCCATCAACTCTGTGCTGACGGGACTGCTCGGGCCGCTGGGGCCGCTGATCGCAATCGCCGGGCTCGGGATCGTGCTGGTGCTCATCGCCCTGCCGACGATGATGAAAAAGCAGCGCGACCGTTACGCCGAACTTGGTGTCCAGGCGGGCATCCGGGACGCGGCTGCCGACGCTGGCAAATCAAGCCGCCTGCGCCGCATGAGCGCGGGTGACCGGCTTGAGAAATACGCCCATCTGCTGGAGCCGCAAAAGGCCGAAGAACTCTCTGCGCTGCGGCTGAAACTGATGCGCGCGGGCTATCCCGACAAAGGCGCGGTGCGCCTGTTCCATGCCGCCAAAATGGTGCTGGGCCTTGTTGGCCTGGTGCTGGCTGTGATCTTCGCGCTGACCAATTCGACCGATGAGACCTCGACCACCACCTTGCTGATATATGGCGCGCTGCCCGGGGTTCTTGGATATTACCTGCCGGTCTACTGGGTCGAAAAGCGGGTCGGCAAGCGCCAGACCGAGATCATCCAGGGCTTTCCCGATGCGCTGGACATGATGCTGGTCTGCGTCGAGGCCGGTCAGTCGCTTGACCAGTCGATCATCCGCGTTGGCCGCGAAAGCCGCGCCGGCTACCCTGCCCTCGCCGATGAATTCGACCTGGTGGCCCAGGAGGTCAAGGCCGGCAAGGAACGCACCCAGGTGTTGCGTGATATGTCGGACCGGGTCGGCATCCCGGATGTCGCCTCTTTCGTGACCACATTGGTGCAATCGGCAACCTTCGGGACGCCCGTCGCCGAAGCCCTGCGTGTCTATTCTGCCGATATGCGGGACAAGCGTGTGATGCGGGCCGAAGAAAAGGCAAATATGCTGCCCACGAAGCTCACGCTGGGAACTATGATGTTCACAGTTCCGCCGCTGCTGATTATCCTGATCGGGCCTTCGGTCTGGGGTATCGTGACCATGCTGGGGCAAATGGGCGGCAAGTGAGATCGGGATTGAGCGTGTTGGTTTGAGATTTTCGGTCACTGTTTTGCTGATCACGACCCTGCTGGCCGCCTGTGGAAATACGGGCGGCCCTGCTGCGTCGCGAAATACGCCTTTCGGGGTGAATCCAAAAGGCACGGCGGTAGACGGGTTGATTGTCGGGCATCGCCTGATGGCGGCGGGCGAGCCGGAGCTGGCGCTGAAAGCCTATTACCGCGCCGCCGCCGAAGACGGGATCAGCGTCGATACGCTCTCCGCCATCGGCTCGGCCAATCTGGCGCTTGGCCGGCTCGGCCAGGCCGAACAGGTGCTGCGCAATGCGCTGAAACAGGATGAGACCTTTGTCCCTGCCCTGAACAACCTTGGCGTCGTGCTGATGGAGCGCGGCAAGCTCGGCGAAGCGCGGCTTGTCTTCCAGCAGGCCTATGCGCTGGACAGTGGCCAATCGGACTCGATACGCGACAATCTGAAACTCGCTATCGCCCGGACAGAAAACAGGGTGTATGATGACGCCAGTGAGGAAAAGGGCGAATTCCAGCTCGTGCGCCGCGAGAAGGGGCAATATGTCCTTCTGACAGAGCTCTGAGGCGTCGGGCAAAGGCTGGAACCAGGCCTGAATTGGGCAGTAAAAGATAAAAGGACGCAAAATGCGCCACCTGGTTTTTGTGACACTGTGCCTCGGCGGCGCAGTTCTTCTTGCCGGATGCCAGAAGAATTCCGACGCGCAGGTTCAGCGCGCGCTCAAAGACGTTAATGTCATTGATGAATCGAACCTCAACGACATCATGCTCACGGTCGGCGACCCCAATGAGGCCGTGGCCTATTTCCAGGGCGCCCTGCAAAAGGATCCGGGCCGGATCGATCTGATGCGCGGTCTTGGCAAATCGCTGGTGCGCGCCGGCAAGCCGATGGAAGCCGCCCAGGTGCTGGAACGGATCGTCACCATGGAAGGCAATAATCCCGAAGACAAGGTGATGCTGGCCGATGCGCAGATCCGCGCCAATGAATGGGCCAGGGCCAAGGCGACGCTTGCGACCATTCCGCCCACCCATGAGACCTTTGACCGCTACCGGCTGGAGGCCATGGTCGCCGACAGCGACAAGAACTGGAAAAAGGCCGACAGTTTCTATGAAATCGCGGCCGGTCTGACCACGAAACCCTCGGGCATCTACAATAACTGGGGCTTCTCGAAACTGACCCGCAAGGATTTTGGCGGTGCCGAGCGCTTGTTCAGCCAGGCGCTGATCTATGATCCGACCATGTTCACCGCCAAAAACAACCTCGTCATGTCGCGCGCCGCACAGCGCAAATACGACCTGCCGGTGATCGAGATGACCCAGACCGAACGGGCCGAGCTGCTCTATACCATGGCGCTGGCCGCGATCAAACAAGGCGATGTCTCGGTCGGCAAGGGTCTCTTGCAGCAGGCTGTCGACACCCATCCGCAACATTTCGAGGCCGCAGCCCGCAGCCTTGCCGCCCTCGACAACAATGTGACCAACTGAGCCATGACAACACCGACCATCACTCAGGCCCTGTGGTTCCTGCCCTTCTGCCTGCCGATTGCGCTTTGGGTCTCTTACACCGACCTGAAATATATGAAGATCCGCAACAATGCCTGCCTTGCGATGATCGCGGCCTATGCGGTGGTCGGCTGGCCGGCGCTTGGGCTGCACAGCTGGCTCTGGGGCTGGGCGATCATGGCCATCGTGCTGGTCTTCGGCTTTTTCGGCAATGCGGTCGGCCTTTTCGGCGCCGGGGATGCCAAATTCGGCGCCGCAATGGCCGGAGTGTTTTCCGGCGGCGACCCCTGGCTGATCGCGATGCTCTATGCGGGCTGCTCGATCGCCGCCCTTCTGGGCCAGCGCATCGCGCGGATGATCCCCCTGGTGCGGCGCGCCTCGCCCGACTGGGTCAGCTGGTCCTCGAAGAAATTCCCGATGGGGCTCGCGCTGGCGCTGATGCTGATTTTGTATCTTCTCGCCGCCTTCCTGCCCAAAGGCTGACATTATTCCCTGCAAACTGCTGCGATAACGGGCCGCTCTCTCCGGGGCGGCCCTTTGCTTTTCCGGCAGTGCCAAAGGCGCAGACCGGCTGTGGGACAGAGACAGACAGGGGCGCGGAAGATGAATGTGCAGCTGACCAATCCAGATGGCGTCACCTCCGGCGTCCAGGCACCGCCTTCGCCGCGTTCGCTGGCCGATACCGGCATTGGCATCGTCATGCTGCGCGACATCCTGCTGAAGACCATGTTCCGCACCAATCTTGATCTCTGTTCCAGGATCAGTCAGGCGATCTCGCTGCCGGTGCCGCTGACCCAGGAGCTGATCGATCTGGCCCGCAGCCAGCGCCTTCTGGAGGCGACCGGCACCATGCATGCCAATGCCGGCAATGAGATGGGCTATCAGCTGACCGATGCCGGCAAGGCACGCGCGCTGGATGCGCTGGCCCAGTCGGAATATTATGGCGCGGTGCCGGTGCCGCTGGATCAATATGGCGAACAGATCAAACGTCAGTCGATCCGCAATATCTCGCTCAACCGTGACCAGCTGATGGCCGGTATGGGCGGGCTGATCCTGCCCCCGGACCTGATCGGCAATTTAGGCCCGGCCGTGACTTCGGGCCGCTCGATCCTGATGTATGGCCCGCCCGGCAATGGCAAATCCTCGATCTCGCACGGAATCCGCAAGGCGATTGGCGACAAGGTCTATGTGCCGCGTGCGATTGAATATTCCGGCCAGGTGATCTCGGTCTATGACCCGATCGTCCATGCCGCAGCCGAGGCCGCGGTCGACGACCCGAACAGCCTGCGCCGCACCTCGAACCGTTTCGACAACCGCTATGTCTATTGCGAGCGGCCTTCGGTGATCACCGGGGGTGAGCTGTCGCTTGATATGCTCGACCTCGCCTATAACCCGGTGTCGCGCACCTATCAGGCGCCGTTGCAGCTGAAGGCGACCGGCGGCATTTTCATCATCGACGACCTTGGCCGCCAGGCCGAGCCCCCGCAAAAGATCGTCAACCGCTGGATCGTGCCGCTGGAGGAAAGCCGCGATATCCTCGCGTTGCAATCGGGCGAGAAATTCACCGTGCCCTTCGACACGCTGGTGATCTTCTCGACCAACTTCCACCCCAACCAGATCTTCGACGGCGCGGCGCTGCGCCGGATCTTCTTCAAGATCATCATCAATGGCCCGAGCCAGGAGATGTTCCTGAAGATCTTCGCGATGGTCGCACGCAAAAAGAAAATGCCGCTGGATGAAAAAGCGCTGATGTATCTCCTGAAGGTCAAATATCCGACCATCGACATGAATTTCGCAAATTATCAGCCGACCTTCCTGATCGATCAGATGATCTCGATATGTCAGTTCGAAGGCATCCCGAACCAGATGACCCCCGAGCTGATCGACCGCGCCTGGGGCAATATGTTCGTGGCCCAGGCCGATTTCGCACATTGATCAACAGGGTCTGTATGAGCTTCTTGCTCTGCTCCCCTGGTCTGGACCGCCGCGAGCTTGAGTTTCGCGGCTCGGGTCA
>NZ_JAEFCF010000018.1 GCF_016405985.1 Paracoccus sp. IB05 | reverse complement strand
CAGGGACCGTGGCCCCAGTGGGGCCGCGAAAGCCCTGCGGAGGATCGTTGGCGACGGCCAGCTCTCCGAGCTTGGCGTGCAGGTCACGGACCGTTTCTTCGGCAACCTCCGCCGCCACAGCGGCCTTGCCACCGCGTTCGAAGATGCCTGCGGCACCCTCCAGCAGTGACCGCTTCCATTGATGGATCATCGTCGGATGCACGCCATATTCGGCGGCCAGTTCCGACACCGTGCCTTCTCCCTTCACGGCCTCCAGCGCCACCCGCGCCTTGAACGCCGCATCGTGGTTCCTGCGTTTCGACATGTCCTGATCTCCTCGTCTTGGGGATCAGCAGACTTCAGATCGTAGATTCCGTCACTGTCCGATTTTCGGCGGGTAGCTCACTCCTCAACAACGGGGCGATATCGAAAACAATCATTGAGCTGCTACGCGAGAAACCCGAGCGCGCAGTGACCATTGGTGTTCACGGCGACTGGGGTGCTGGAAAGTCTAGCATCCTGGAAATGATCGAAAGCGGCCTCAGTTCCAATAAGGACGTGCTCTGCATCAAGTTCAACGGATGGCGCTTTCAAGGATTTGAGGATGCCAAGCTTGCGCTAATCGAGGGCATCCTCACAGGGCTTATCGAAAAGCGTCCCCTACTTACCCAGGCCGGCATTGCCGTAACAGACATCTTCCGGCGGATCGATTGGCTCAAGATCGCACGGCATCTCGCGATCGAGGCGAAGCTGGGAGGCCAGCGGTGCCTGTGGATCACGTGAAGAGCCGAGCCTCACCACTTCACGGCGGCTCGCCAGCGTGAAGGACATCGCATAGAGGTATCTCCGGGAAGATCCTCCGACCAGCGTTGGAAGCCTGAGATGGCATATTGCAATTGGACCCGGGTCACCGGCGGTGCTAGGCGGTTCAAGTCTCGAAAGCGTGGTTGTGACTGGTCGTCGCCAGATCCAACACGGCATGGCCATTTACCGCCGGCCAGTCCCGCACCGCAATCGGCTCCGGCTGTGTTGTGCGACCCAATGTAAGACGAGGCAACAGGCAGGACACGATCGTGGACCGGTCACGAACACAGGCAAGGCGTCCAGGAAACTCAGGGCTGAACAGGGCGGCCACTCAGCCGCAACACCAGCACGTAAAGCGCGGGGACCATGAAGAGGGCGATCACCGTCGAGGCGACCATGCCGCCCAATACCCCGATCCCGATGGCATGCTGCGCTGCCGCACCTGCGCCGGAGGCGAGCGCGAGGGGCAGCACCCCAAGGGCAAAGGCGAAAGAGGTCATCAGGATCGGCCGCAGCCGGGCTTCGGCGGCGGAACGGGTGGCGGCCAGCAACTCCATCCCCTGTTTTCGTCGCGCCTCGGCGAATTCGACGATCAGGATCGCGTTGCGCGCGGCAAGGCCGATGGTCGTCAAGAGACCCACTTTGAAATAGACGTCATTCGACTGCCCGAACCCCCAGGCCGCAACAAGCGCGCCAAGAATGCCCACCGGCACCGCCAGCATCACCGAAAACGGGACCGACCAGCTTTCATAAAGCGCGGCCAGCGACAGGAACACCACGAGTGCCGACATGGCGAAGAGGATCGGCGCCTGGTTCCCCGAAAGCCGCTCCTGATAGGAAAGGCCGGTCCAGGCGATGCTGTAGCCGGGAATATCTTCCAGCAGGGCCTCGAGCCCCGCCATCGCCGCGCCGGTCGAAATGCCCTCACCCGGATTGGCCGAGACCGAGATCGCCCGTGTGCCGCCATAGCGGTTCAGCGTGGGGGAGTTTTCGGACCAGGTCTGGGTCATGAAACTGGCAAAGGGCACCATCTCGCCGGCGCGGTTCCTTGCATGCCACACGGTCACATCCTCGGGCTGCATCCGCCATTCGGCGGCCCCCTGGACGATCACCGGCCGCAGCTCGGCCCCGAGTTCGAAATCGTTTACTTCCCGGCCCGAGAAGATCACCGAGAGCATGGCATTCACCTCGGAGACCGTGAGCCCCATCGCCCGGGCGCGGCTTTGGTCGACATCGAGGCGCAAAGCGGGGCGCCGGCTCGGCTCGTGGCCGCGAAAGCCCGAGGCGATACCGGCCTCCTGGGCGCGCGTGGCCAGAAGCATTGCGGCTTCTTCCATTGCGGCCTGGCCCTGACCTGCCTGATCGATCAGATAGAAGGAAATACCGGCGGAACTGCCGACCCCCTGGATCGCCGGTGGCTGGGAAAAGGTGATATTGCCGGCGCGATGGCCGTTGAAATGGGCATTGGCGACGCGCTCCAGCCGGGAGGCAGACAGGCCGGGGCGTTCGGCAAAAGGTTTCAGCCTGATATAAAGCATGGCGGTATTCGGCCCGCCTCCGCCCCAGGTAAAGCCAAGCGCGGTCATCACAGTGTCAACGGTCGCGCCTTCCTCCTCCATCAGCCAGTCAACGACTTCTTCGGTCACTGCACGGGTCTGCGAGGTGGTCGAACCTTCGACAAGGCGCAACTGCACCATCATCACGCCCTGATCCTCCTGCGGGACAAAAGACGACGGCAGCTGGCGAAACAGCTGGACCGAGCCCCAGCTGATCGCGCAGAGCACAAGCAGGACAAGAAAGGGCCAGCGCATGGCCAGCCCGGCGGCATGGCCATAGCCGCGCGTCACTTTGGCCATGCCCTGGTTGAACTTACGGGCGAACCAGTTGCCGCCGTCATGCGCGCGCGGTTTCAAAAGCGCCGCACACATCGTGGGAGACAGGATCAGGGCCACGGCCAGCGACAGGACCATGGCCGAGATGATCGTGATCGAAAACTGTCGGTAGATCACCCCTGTCGAGCCCGTCATGAAGGCCATCGGCAGAAAGACCGAAGACAGGACCAGCACGATCCCGACCAGGGCTGATGAGATCTGGCCCATCGACCGGCGCGTGGCGCTTACCGCATCCAGCCCCGGCTCATGCTCCAGCTGGCTTTCGACATTCTCGACCACCACGATCGCGTCATCGACCAGGAGACCGATCGCCAGCACCATGGCGAACATGGTCAGCGTGTTGATCGAATAGCCAAGCCCCGAGAGCACCCCGAAGGTGCCCAGAAGCACCACCGGAATGGCGATCACCGGGATGATGGTTGCGCGCCAGCTTTGCAGGAAGATCAGGATGACGATGAACACAAGTGCCACCGCTTCGGCCAGCGTCTTCCAGACGGTCTGGATCGATTCCTCGATGAAGGGCGAGGTGTCGAACGGATAGGCAACCTCGACCCCTTCGGGCAGGGCGCTTTGCAGGCCAGAAAGCGTCTCGCGCACCCGTTTCGCGGTCTCGACGGCATTCGCACCTGTGGCCAGCGTCACCGAAAAGCCGGCCGCATTGGCGCCGTTGAAAAGCGCCGAACGGCCATAGCTCGTCTGGCCGATCTCGATTGTGGCAACATCGCCCAGCAGCACTTCGCCGCCGCCTTCTTCGACCCTGAGCCGGATCTGCGCGAACTGATCGACCCCGGTCAGCTGCGTCTGTGATGAGAGCGCCACGGTCAGCTGCTGCCCTGGCACCGCCGGATCCGCGCCAAGCGCTCCGACCGAAACAGTGGAATTCTGATCGGCAATCGCGGCGGTGACATCGCCGGGCGTGATCTGGAATTCGGCCATCTTCATCGGATCCAGCCAGACCCGCATCGCAAAGCCCGATGAGAAACTGTCGATCGAGCCGACCCCGTCGACCCGGAGCACCGCATCCTCGACCATCTGCGTCGTCAGATCGCCCAGTTGCAGCGTCGAATAGCGGTTGTCGCGCGAGACCAGCGCCCCCACCATCAGCGAGCTTTCCCCGGCGCGCTGAACTTCGGTGCCGCGTTCGCGCACCACCAGTGGCAGACCGGATTCCGCCAGCGCGACCTTGTTCTGCACCTGGTTCTGCGCCTGGTCCGCCGTCACCGTGTCGTTGAAAACCAGCTCGACCCGGCTGCGCCCGCTGGCCGAAGAGCTTGAGGTCATGAACAAAAGTCCGTCGAGCCCGGTCATCGCATCTTCGATCACCGAGGTGACGGAGTTCTCGGTCGCCTCGGCCGAGGCTCCGGGATAGGTCGCGGTCACGCTGATGCGGATCGGCGCGATATCGGGATATTGCTCGATCGGCAGGTTCCAGAGCGACCAGCTGCCGAACAGCATGGTGATGATCGCGAGAACCCAGGCGAAGACCGGGCGGGTGATGAAAAACTGTGCCATCAGATCAGTTCCCCGCGCCGCCTTCGGGGGCGGGCGCAAGGTCGCGCACCACCCCTTGCGCATCTATGGTCACCGGGACGGGGGTGATCTCGCGCCCCTCACGCATGGTATTGATCCCGTCAAGCAGCAGCCAGTCGCCCGGCTCCAGCCCGGCCTGCACGATCCAGGCCGCCTCCCAGGTGCCGGTCTCGGTCAGGTAGCGTTTGGCGACTTTGCCATCCACAGCGATCCAGGCCGAAAGCCGCCCGTCGCGTTCGCGCTGTGTGGCACGCTGCGGCACAAGGATCGCCTGCTGCCGCGCGAGCGTCAGCTCGGCCTGGAGGAACATGCCCGGCGCGATCATGCCGCCCGGATTGAGAACCTCGAACCTGAGCGTGCGGGTTCCGGTAGAAGACGACACAGTTGCCGCCGAAGAGATCAGCTCCGCCTGGCCCGCGATGCGCCGCCCGCCATCCAGAACCAGGACCAGTTCGGGTGTGATCAGCTCGATCTCGCCTCTTTCGGCCCGGGCCTCGATGGCAAGCCGCGTCTGATAGGGTTCCGACAGATCGACCAGCACCGGATCGACCTGGACGATTTCGGCCAGCGCCTGGGCCTGGCCCTGGGTCACCAGATCCCCGACCGAGACCTGGGCCACACCGACAATCCCGGTGATCGGCGCCCGGATCGTCGTCCAGTCCAGCTGGGCGCGGGCCAGATCCACGCCGGATTCCGCCTCGGCCAGCCCGGCCTGGGCTTTCAGAAGGTCGGTTTCGGCAATGTCCAGCGCCGCCTGGCTGGCTGATGAGCCGCGCAGGGCAGAGACCCGGCCATAGCTGGTTTCCGCCGCCTTCAGATCCGCCGAGGCCCGCGCGAGGCTTGCCTCTGCCGAGGCCAGCGCGGCACGATAGGTCAGCGGGTCAATGGTGAAAAGCGGCGTCCCGGCCTCGACCTGCGCGCCCGGGGTATAGAGGATTGCGGTGATCTCGCCCCCGACCCTTGGCCGGAGCTGCGTTGCGCTGCGCGCCACCGCCCGCCCGGTCAGCAGCTGCTGCACCGGCACCGAGGCCCGTTCCAGCACGACATATCCGGCCTTGGGGGGCGGAGACGGCGCCTCCTGTGCCATCGCGGGGCGCAGGAGCGGCAGCGGCACCAACAGGCCGGCCGGCAAGAGAACCAGCATGGCGGCCAGGAGATTGTGGGCGGGAGAAAAGCGGGATGGCCGGGCTCCGGTGGATCGCAACTGGGTTCGCATCGGGAAGTCTCCGGCCTGTAGCTGCCTGTTCGGCTGTTGTTATGGTACGGATCCGCAGCCGGACCCATGGACTGACACGTCAGCCGCAGAATTTTCCGGCGTTTATGTCGCGACAAGGCTCTGATAAAGGCCCATGCCGCTGATCTGCCTGAACTTATGGCACTGTTTCGTGACTTTTCCTCCCTCGCCAGCGGAACTTCGCCCCGGACTGGTAAATCCGCCGTGAACCACGCCTCCTGAGATGGACTTCTCTCCCCCGGGCCCGGATAAATGGCTGATGTCTTCCAGATCCCTCCTGACCCTGATCATCGCGGCTTTGCTGCTTATTGCCATCGGTATCGGCACCCTGATGCCTGGCGGCGCACTGCCTCAGGTGCCGGGCTCTGACAAAATGCAGCATTTTGGGGCCTTTGCCCTGGTTGCCCTGGTCGTCACCCTGTTGCGGCCGGGCTGGGTCCTGCCGGTCGCGCTGATCCTGGCGGCCTATGGCGGGCTGATCGAGCTGATCCAGCCGCTGGTCGGGCGCGCGCGCGAGCTTGCGGATTTCGTGGCCGACAGTCTCGGCGTGGCAGCGGGCAGCCTGACGGGGCTGATTCTCCACCAGGTTATCCTGCGCCTCCAGCGCGGCACCAGCGACACTGCGGTAAGCCAGACCGCTGACAACCGCTGATCACGGATCCTTCCGGGCCTCGTCCATCGCATTGCAATCTCTCTGACGGACGGCAGGCCACCGCAGCAGACGCCTTTCGTTCAGAAGGTGAGCGCATGCGTCGCGCCTCGTGGGGGGGCGCAGCGGCCTGCTTCGGCGTCCGGAGCCTGAGCGATGCGCTTTGACAATAACAAAGACCCGATCCGGGCGAGGGTGACGGGGCGTCCGGTTCAGCTGCATACTTAGGGTGGATGCAGTCTCATCCGGCAGGATGGTGTGGCGGGCGGCGCACATTCACCGCGTCTTCGGGGGGGGGCAATGCGGTCTGTGCTCCCTGGCACTATGTGCCGGTCCCGGCGCGCAAGCCCGGTCTGCGGCACAGGGGCGCCCTGATCCGGAATTGGGTTCTGCCACACGCCATGGCCGCGGTGTCTGACCGGCAGGCGCATCACCATGGGCGATCAGGGGGCTCAGGCTCTTTTGTGGCGGCGGATCTGTCTCCGCCGCCCGTCCATCCGGGAAGAAAAGCTCCCCGGATCGATTCACGGATGGCAACACCCTGCATTGCCGCCCGTGGCTTTGCCGCTATCACTTTGTCCCGCACCAGGAGGGGCGGCTCACCGCAGCACAATTTTGGGAGCCGCGATGCGGTTTTCGATGATATCGGCGAAGGCCTGCGCGCCGTCCTCCAGCCCGCGCAACTCGGCCCAGTCACAGGGACCGAGGCGGCCGTCGCTGATTGCCGTGACGCAATCGTGGAAATCAGTGCTTGTATAGGTATAGGTGCCGATGAAGGTGACCTCCTGGAGGGTCATGCGGCGGATATTCAGCCCGTCTGTCGCCTGGCCAAGGCCGATATGCACGATCAAACCGCCAGGGCGTACCAGATCAGATGCCGTCTGCCGGGTTGCTGCAAAGCCCACGGCGTCGATCACAAGCTCCGGGTTCAGCGTTGTCGGCGCAGCCTCTTCCAACCGGAAATCGCAGATTTCCGCGAGCCGCGCGCGGCGGAGCGGGTTGGGCTCAACAAGGGTGATGTCCCGGCTCCCGGCGGCTTTTGCCGCCAGCGCCGCGCCAAAGCCGATGGCGCCGCCGCCGAGGATCAGGACCTGCCCGGCGGGTTCCGCCAGCGCCAGATTCGCCAGCCGCACCCCATGCCAGCCGCAGGCCAGCGGCTCGGCGAGGCAGGCTACAGCGGCGGGCAGGCTGTCCGGGATCGGCACCAGGTTGCGTTCGGGCGAGGTGATATACTCTGCGAACCCGCCCTCGCGCGGCGGCATCGAGATGATCTGGCGATCGGGGCAAAGATTGTCGCGCCCCTCGCGGCAGGCCGGGCAGGTGCCACAGGTTGCCAACGGGTTGACGGTGACGCGCTCGCCTTTGCGCGGGCCGCCCATGATGGTGCCGGCGACCTCATGGCCGAGGATCAGCGGCGCCGGGCGGCGTTCGTCATGGCCGAGCCAGGCATGGATATCCGAGCCGCAGATGCCAGAGGCCTCGACCCGGATCAGCACCTCACCGGGGCCGGGGACCGGGTCGGGGACGTCGCGCATCTCAAGCCGGCGCGGGCCGGTATAGACCAGAGCTTTCATTTCGCGGTGAACCCCCCGTCGACCATCAGAATCTGCCCGGTGACATAGGACGATGCCTCCGAACACAGAAAGAGCAGCGGGCCGTCCATGTCTTCGGGCGCGCCATTGCGTCCGAGGCAGGTCTGGGCGGCGTTCTTTGCGGCCAGCGCCTCATCGGCAAAGACACGGGCGGTCAGTTCGGTGCGGAAAAAGCCGGGACCAAGCGCATTGGCGGTGATGCCTGCGCCGGACCAGGCCTCGGCCATGGCGCGGGTCATTTGCGCGACCCCGCCTTTCGAGGCGCCGTAAGCGATCCCCGCCGGGAAGGCGCGGTAAGATTGCAGCGAGGCGAAATTGACGATCCGCCCCCAGCCCTTCGCGCGCATCCCCGGCACCAGGGCCTGGGCCAGGAAAAACGGCGTCGAGAGGTTGAGGCCAAGCGTCAGATCCCAGGCATCGTGGCTGACCTCACCGGCGGGCTGGCGGGTGTTAACGCCCGCCGCATTGATCAGGATGTCCGGCGGGCCGAACACCTGCGCCGCCTCATGCGCCAGGTAGCTGAGACCATTCCTGAGGGTCAGATCGGCGGCCAGCGGATGGATGCCCTGGGCCTCATTTGCGAGCGCCTCCAGCTCTGTCTCGCGCCGCGCGATGGCGATGACTTTGGCGCCCCGGCGGGCGAGGGTCAGGGCGGCCTGCCGCCCCAGCCCGCTGCTCGCGCCGGTGACGCAGGCGATGCGCCCTTCGACCGAGAAGAGATCAGCCATTTGCGCTCAGCTCGAATGCGGTATCGGGGAAGTATTTCTTCAGCCGGATGTCGGCGGTGCGGGCATGGCCTTCCATCCCTTCAAGCCGCGAGATCCGCGCGGTCGCTTCGGCAATCGGGCGGGCGCCTTCGCGGGTGGCGCGCTGCCAGGTCACGACCTTCATATATTTGTGCACCGACAGCCCGCCGGTATAGCGCGCAGCACCGGAAGTCGGCAGCACATGGTTCGGCCCTGCCGCCTTGTCACCAAAGGCCACAGTGGTTTCCTCGCCAAGGAACAGAGAACCGTAGCATTTCAGCCGGTTCAGCCACCAGTCGAGGTCACCGGCCTGGACGGTCAGATGTTCGGGCGCGTAATCATCCGAGGTCGCGGCCATCTCTTCGCGGTCAGCGCAGAGGATCACCTCGGCATAGTCGCGCCAGGCGGCCTCGGCATTCATGCGGTTGACCTCGGGCAGGGTGGCGATCAGCACCGGCACCAGATCCAGCACCTCACGCGCGAGCTTTTCGTTGTCGGTCACCAGCCAGACCGGCGAGTTGTAGCCATGTTCGGCCTGGCCGACGAGGTCGGTCGCCACCACCATCGGATCGGCGCTGCCATCGGCCAGCACAAGGCTGTCGGTCGGGCCGGCAAACATATCGATGCCGACGCGGCCAAAGAGGATGCGCTTGGCCTCGGCCACGAACTGATTGCCGGGGCCGACAAGGATGTCGGCGGGCGGGCTGTTGAACAGACCAAAGGCCATCGCCGCGATGCCCTGCACGCCGCCAAGCGACAGGATCCGGTCGGCGCCGCAAAGATCAGCCGCATAGATGATGGCCGGATTGATCCCCACACCGGGGCGGGGCGGCGAACAGGCGGTGACATGCTGGCAGCCCGCGACCCGCGCCGTGGTCACCGTCATGATCGCCGAGGCGACATGGCTGTAGCGCCCGCCCGGCACATAACAGCCGACCGAGCGGCAGGGGATCGAGCGCTGGCCCGTGGTCAGGCCCGGCACCAGTTCGACCTGGAAATCCGAAAGCGAGGCGCGCTGGGCCTCGGCAAAACGGCGGACATTGTCATGGGCGAAACGGATATCATCCTGAAGCTTTTGCGGAACCTGCGCCCGGGCGGCGTCGATCTCATCGCGGGTGAGGACGATATTGCCCTCGTATTTATCCAGCTCTACCGCGTATCTGCGCGCCGCCTCATCGCCACCGCGTTCAATATCGCCGAGGATGCGCTGGACGATCTCGCGCGTTTCGCCCGCATCGGTACTCGCCGTTTTCGCGGCCTTTTTCAGGTAGTTCAGAGCCATGAAATCCTCCGGTTGGCATGATCCGACCAGGCCTCCCGCTGTTTGAAATCAGCCGGAAACCAGGTCGCCTCTTCCTGACATGATCTCGATGTAAGCGCTTTCATTCGGGCCGCGCAAGCCCCTCTGATGGGTTCTGGCCAAATTTCCTGCTTGCTGCGAAACTGCCCGGCGATTTGCGCGAACGGGCGGGAGAAGGCGTGACGGAAAAGACATCCCATGCAACGGTGGATGACGTGGCGCGGTTGGCGGGGGTTTCCACCGCCACGGTGTCGCGCTGTCTGAACGCGCCCGACCGGGTGGTTGCGGCGACGCGCGAAAAGGTCATGGCCGCGGTGCGCACGCTGAATTACACGCCGAATTTCGGCGCCAAAGCGCTGGCTTCAAAGCGCACTGGGATCATCGGCGCGGTGGTTCCGACGCTGGAAAATGCGGTTTTTGCGCATGGGGTCGACGCGTTCGAGCGCTCGCTGGAGCCGGGGAAATTCGCGCTTCTCGTCGCCTCGTCCGGCTATGATGCCACGCGCGAAAAACACCAGATCGAAGCATTGGTGGCACGTGGCGCCGATGGGCTTTTGCTGGTGGGTTTTGACCGCGACCCGGCGATCTATGACTGGCTGGCGGTGCGCAAAGTGCCCTATGTGCTGGCCTGGTCCAGTGGTGAGCAGCATGTTTTCGCCGGGTTCGACAACCAGGCGGGAATCGCCGCGATGGTGCGGATGGTGCTGGACCTCGGGCATCGCAACATTGCGATGATTTCGGGGAAGACGCTGGGCAATGACCGGGCACGCGGCCGGCTTGAGGGCGCCTGTGCGACGCTGGCAGAGGCGGGACTTGCCTTTCGTGGCGTCGCCGAGGTGGCTTACGGGTTTGAAGGCGGGGCTGCGGCCTTTGCCGGTCTGATGCAGGACCGGGCGATTACGGCGGTGATCTGCGGCAATGATGTGCTCGCGGCGGGCGCGCTCAGGGCGGCGCATCGCATGGGGCTCAGGGTGCCCGAAGACGTTACCATCACCGGTTTTGACGATATCGACATCGCGGAAATCACCAGTCCCGAACTGACCACGGTGCGGGTGCCTCATACCCGCATGGGCGAAGAGGCCGCGCGGCTTTTGCAGGATCTGATTGCCGGAAAATCGGGCGAGAGCGTGCTTTTACCGACTGAACTGGTGGCACGCGGCACCCATGCGCCGCCGGCTGGATCAGCATGATTCGTGTGGGCCGGATGAGCGGGTAATCACCTCTCGCAAGCTGGTTTCGTTCAGCATATCCTGTTCATCATATTGAAATTAAACGGTAAAGAAATTCGTCAGGTTGAATCCTCTTCCGGGATGGCGGCTTTAGCAGGCCCCTGGTCCGGAAAAGGATTGACTGGCGGAAGCATCTATGTAACCGCTTACATAGCTCACGGGGAGGATGAGGATGTCTCGCAAGACTATGGTGGGAGGCGCTACGATTCTGGCGGCTCTGACCCTGTGGTATCTGTTAACGACGGTGCTCGGGGTGATTTCACCAGGGCGGTTTCCATCGCCTGCCGACACCTGGACCGCGCTGGCGCAGGTTTCGGGCAAGGGCTATGCCAATGGGGTCCTGGGAGAGCATATTCTGCGTTCCGTCATGCTGGTCTCGCTGGGCTTCATCGTGGCGGTCGCGACCGGTGTGCCGCTGGGCCTGTGGATGGGGTGGAGCCGGCGCGCCGAAGCGGTGATCAACCCGGTCTTCCTGGTGATCCGCCCGATCCCGCCGCTGGCCTGGATCCCGCTGGCGATCCTCTGGCTGGGGCTGGGCGATCTGGCGAAGATCCTCGTGATCTGGTTCGCGGCCTTTGTGCCCTCGGTGATCAATTCCTATGCCGGGGTGCGCAATCTTGACCGCACCCTGATCGAGGCGGCGAGGATGCTTGGTACGCCTTTCACCACTTTCGTGCGCGAAATCCTGTTGCCCGGCGCCAGCCCGATGATCTTCACCGGGCTCCGGCTGTCGCTTCAGGCCTCCTGGACGACGCTGGTTGCGGCAGAACTGGTCGGCGCGATGACCGGGCTGGGCCGGGTGCTGAACGCAGCCCAGCAAGACCTTTACCCCGGCATGATCCTTGTCGGCATGATCGCGGTGACGATCTGCGGCTGGCTGATGACAGTGGCGCTTGGAGTGGCCGAGAAACGGGCCTTGGCCTGGAACACCGCCGCCCAGGCGGGGGGCTGAGACCATGCGGATATTCGACGCGCGCAACACGCTCTTCCTCGGCCTTCTGGGCTTTGGCGGTTTCCTCGCGATCTGGACGCTGCTGAGCCTTTCTGGCCTGATCCCGAGCCTCTTCCTGCCCTCGCCCCTCGCTGTGGGAGAGCGGTTTATCTACCTCCTTGACCATCGTTTCGCCGGGGGCACGCTGCTTGATCATCTCTGGTCCAGCCTTCTCCGCTTTGCCGGTGGCTTTGGTCTGGCCGTGGTGATCGGGGTACCGCTGGGGCTGTTGATGGGCTGGTTCCGGCTGCTGGACGACATTGTCACGCCGCTGTTTGACGCCGTGCGGTTCATTGCACCAATTGCCTGGGTGCCCTTTGCCGCGCTCTGGTTCGGCACCGGCATCGGCGGCCCGATCATGATCATTTTCGCCGGCGCCTTCCCGCCCTGTCTGATCAACGCCTATCGCGGCGCGAAATTCGCCGATCCGCGCCTGATCGAGGCCGGGCAGATGCTTGGCACCCCAGATCATCGCGTGATCTCGGAGATCCTGCTGCCCTCGGCGGTGCCCTCGATCATCGCGGGGCTGCGGATTTCGGCCGGGCTTGGCTGGCAGTCGCTGGTGGGCGCCGAACTGATCGTCGCCTCGACCGGCATTGGCTATATGATGGTTCAGGGTCAGGGCAATGTCTCGACCACCACCGTGATGGCCGGGATGATCGGCATCGGCATCATCGGTCTGATCATCGACATCATCCTGCGGCGCGTCGAGGAAGTCATCCTCCGTCGTCGTGGACTTGCACATTAATCCTGAAGGAACAGACAGATGGGAGCGATCCGCTTCGACGACGTCGGCCGGTTCTATGGCAACAAAACCGGCGGTTTCCAGGCGCTGAAAGGCGTGAACCTGGAGATTGCCGAGAAGGAATTCATGGCCGTGGTCGGCCCCTCGGGCTGCGGCAAGACCACGCTTTTGCGCTTTGTCGCGGGCTTTGACCGCCCGAGTTCGGGAACGGTCAGCGTGAATGGCGTCAGGGTGACGAAACCCGGGCCGGAGCGCGCCGTGGTCTTCCAGCAATTCGCGCTGATGCCTTGGAAGACAGTGCGCCAGAATATCGACCTCGGGCTCAGGAATATCGGTGTCGCGCGGGCCGAACGCGAAGACCGTATCACCGCCGTATTGCAGCTGATGAACCTGACCGGCCATGCCGATGCCTATCCGCATCAGCTCTCGGGCGGGATGCAGCAGCGGGTGTCTATCGCGCGGGCCTGGGTGCTGGACCCGGAGGTGCTGTTGATGGATGAACCCTTCGGGGCACTTGACGCGCAGACCCGCGTGGTGATGCAGGAAGAGCTGGTGCGCCTTGCCCGGCGCAATCCGCGCACCGTGATGTTCATCACCCACGCGGTCGAAGAAGCCGTCTACCTGGCTGACCGCGTCGCCATCATGGCGCGTCAGCCGGGGCGCATCAAAGAGATCATCGACATCCGCAGCATCCGCGAGACAGAACGCTGGGATGCGCATGAAAAGATCGAGGATGTGATGGATCTGGAAAGCTTTGTGCATCTGCGCACCCGGATCTGGCGCAGCCTTCGGGAAGAAAAGGCGATGGAACTCGCCTGACGAAAAGACGGAAAACCGATCCAACTTTCTGGGAGGAAAAGATGAGAAGCGGCAGATATGCGGGCCTTGCCCTCGGCACGGCTCTGGGAACGTTTGTGTTTGCGGCGGGCGCAGTCAGCGCCGAGACGATCCGGGTCAGCTATCAGCCCTCGCTTTACTGGGCACTGCCTTTCCATGTGGCGTCTGAGAAGGGCTGGTGGGGTGAGGTCGGGCTGGAGCCTGAATTCGTGACCTTCCCGGCCGGGGCACCGCAGATCGCGGCGGCACAGGCGAAAGACTGGGATGTCGGCGGTACCGGCTCGGTCCCGGCAATCCTTGGCGCGGCGCGGTTCGGGCTGAAGACCATCGGGGTCACGAATGACGAATCGCGCACCAATGCGATCATGACCGCCGCGGCGGATGTTGAGGCGGTGAAGGCCGATCCTTCGCAGATCACCAGCCTTGTCATCACCACCAATTCCACCGCCGATTATGCCGCCCGCGCCTGCCTCGCGCAGATGGGGGTCGATGCGAACGCGGTGGAGTTCATTAACCTCGCCCAGGCGCAGATCATCACGGCGGCGATTTCCGGCAATGGCCATTTCGCCGGGGTCTGGGCGCCGAACACCTATACTCTGCAAGAGCGTGCGGGCTATGATTACCTCTGTTCAGGTGCGGATGCCGGCGCGATTGTGCCGGGCGCTTTGGTTGCGCGCGATGATTACGCCGCAGACAATCCGGAAGCGGTGCAGAAATTCCTTGCCGTCTATCTGAAGGCCATCACCTGGATCAAAGCCAATCCCGATGAGGCCAGGGAGATGCTGGTCGACTTCTATTCCGAAGGCGGGGTCGAGATCTCGGATGCCGGCGCGGCGGCAGAATTCGAACTGCGCCCGACCTTCACCCTGGAAGAACAACTCGCGCTGATGGCGCGTGACGCGGGCGCGTCGAAACTGGACACCTGGCTGACCGATATCGCGGGCTTCATGACCTCTGTCGGCACCATAACCGAAGCGCCCGGAGCCGAAAGCTATATCGACGGCAGCTTCCTGCAGGCCGTCGGCGACAGTGCCGAACTTTCGGCCTTCGTAAGCGGCAACTGATCTCTCTGAGCCACCTGTTCCGGCCGGGCGTCTGCCCGGCCGCTTTTTTTGGTCAGGTCAGCGAGACCTGGTAGACCAGCCCGTCGGTGCGGCACAGGCTCCGGCGGCGTTCCACCACGCGGCCCATGATGTCAAAGGCCATCCGGTCGATGCAGAGGACCGGCGCGCCTGGCTTCAGGTTCAGCGCCTTTGCCGTTTCGGGATCAGCCTCGACGGCGGTGATCGATTCATCGGCGCGCAGGATGATGCAGCCGTAATTCTGCTGATAAAGCACATAAAGCGTGTTCGGCAGCGGCGCCCGCAGATCAAGCCCCGCAAAGCGGTTCGCCGAAACCACTGCGGTTTCCAGCATGCTCGGAACACCTTTCAGGCTGCGCAGCCGGCGGATCTCATAAACCTGGGCCGGTGCCTCATCGAGCACCTTCCGCTCCTCTTCGGTCGAGGCGCGGCTGGTCACCACCTCGCTCATCAGCTCGGGGCGAATCATTGTCCCGTCAGGCTCGCGCAGGCGGAAAAAGTTGAAGAGCGCATTGTCCGGCGTGCGGGCGGTCACAAAGGTGCCGCGCCCCTGTTCGCGTTTCACAATACCCAGCTGTTCCAGCACCATAAGCGATTTGCGTGCCGTGCCCTGCGACACCCCGGTATCCGCCGCGATCTGCATTTCACTGGGCAACATCGAGCCCGGAAGCAGCTCGCCCGAGGAAATCTGGGCGACGATCCGGTCGATCACGGTCTGGTAAAGCGGTGCGGCCATTTCGGGTTCCTGATGTTTTCCCGACGCTATCACGCGGGCTGATCTTTGCACAAGAATTATAGAATAACTCTTGTATAAGAGTAATTATACATGATACGACTCGAGCATCGGATAGAACAGCAATCCCGGGGAGGAGCCCATGAGTATCCCGCAACTTCTGGTCCATGATCACGAGGACAATGTCGGCGTCGTTGTCGTCGAAAATCTGAAAGCCGGCACCGAGATGATCTGCGTCGTCACGCATGACAATTCGGACTTCCGCCTTGTCGCCAATGCCGACATCCCGATCGGTCACAAGGTCGCGCTGAAGCCGCTTAAGGCCGGCGATACCGTCACCAAATATGGCGAAGACATTGGCCGCATGGTCGGAGATGCCGGTATCGGCGATCACGTCCATACCCATAACTGCAAAACGAAACGGTGGTGATCAGATGGCACTCGATTTCAGCAATGCAACGGTGAAAGCCTGGCGGCGTGAGAATGGCCGCGTCGGTGTCCGCAACCATGTTCTGATCCTGCCGGTGGATGATATCTCGAACGCCGCCTGTGAAGCGGTGTCAAACAACGTCAAAGGCACGATGGCGCTGCCGCATGCTTACGGGCGTCTCCAGTTCGGCGAAGACCTCGAGCTGCATTTCCGCACCATCATCGGCACCGGCGCCAACCCCAATGTCGCCGCCGTGGTGGTGATCGGGATCGAGCCGGAATGGACCAAGGTCATCGTTGACGGCATCGCCAAAACCGGCAAGCCCGTCACCGGCTTCTCCATCGAGCAGAAGGGCGATTTCGAGACCATCCGCGCCGCAAGCTGGAAGGCCAAGGAATATGTCCATTGGGCCTCGGAACTGCAGAAAGAAGACTGCCCGATCTCGGATCTGTGGATCTCGACCAAATGCGGCGAGAGCGACACGACCACGGGCCTCTCCTCCTGCCCGACCGTCGGCAATATGTATGACAAGCTGCTTCCCCAGGGCATCTATGGCTGCTTTGGCGAAACCTCGGAAATCACCGGGGCCGAGCATATCTGCGAGAAACGCGCCGCGACCCCAGAGGCTGCCGCCAAGTTCAAAGCGATCTGGCAGGCCTATACGGATGATGTGATCTTTGCGCATCAGACCGATGACCTTTCCGACAGCCAGCCGACCAAGGGGAATATCCTCGGCGGTCTGACCACCATCGAGGAAAAGGCGCTCGGCAATCTGGAAAAGATCGGCCGCACCTCGACCTATATCGATGCGATGGGCCCGGCAGAGGCACCGTCGAAAGGGCCGGGGCTTTATTTCATGGACAGCTCATCGGCGGCCGCGGAATGCGTCACGCTGATGGCGGCGGGCGGCTATGTCATCCATACCTTCCCGACCGGGCAGGGCAATGTGGTCGGCAACCCGATTGTTCCCGTGATCAAGATCTCGGGCAATCCGCGCACTTTGCGCACCATGTCGGAACATATCGACGTTGATGTGACCGGTGTGCTGACCCGCGAAAAGACCATCGATCAGGCTGGCGACTCGCTGATCGAGATGATCATCCGCACTGCGAATGGCCGTCTGACCTGCGCCGAAGCCCTTGGCCATCGCGAATTCTCGATGACCAAGCTTTACCGCAGCGCCTGATCTGCGATCCTTCACCTGCGATACGACCCGGCCCCGCGATTGTCGCGGGGCCGGTGAAATACGGTCTGAGCCCGGAACGGAAAGCCATGGCACAAATCGACGAAACGCGGGCCGCCAATGCCCGGCCCGCCGGCCTGCGTGGCACGGTGCTATGGCAGTCCGCCAATACACTTTTCCCCGGCATTGCGGTTTCGATCCTTGTCGCGGTCACCGCGCAGTTCCTGTCCGAACATTACGGCGCGCCCGCGATGCTGATGGCGCTTTTGATGGGGCTCGCGCTGAATTTCCTTGCCGATCAGGGCACGCGGACCGAGGCCGGGATCGGCTTTTCCGCCCGTACCGTGCTGCGCCTTGGCGTGGCGCTGCTGGGCGCGCGGATCTCGGTCGAGATGCTGACAAAGCTTGGCACCGGGATGATCCTGCTGGTGATCGCGGGCGTGGCAGTCACGATCCTGTTCGCGATGCTGGCGGCGAAGGTGTTCGGGCGCGGCTGGCGCATGGCGCTTTTGTCAGGCGGCGCGGTGGCGATCTGCGGGGCCTCCGCCGCCATGGCGATTGCCGCCGTGCTGCCCCGCACCGATAAATCCGAGCGCAACCTTGCCTTCACCGTGATGGCCGTCACCATTCTTTCGACCGTCGCGATGATCGCCTACCCGCCGCTTTCCGGCTGGTTCGACTTTACGCCCCTGGAATCCGGCGTCTTTCTTGGCGGGACGATCCATGATGTCGCCCAGGTCGTCGGCGCCGGTTTCTCGATCAGCCCGGAGGTGGGCGAGACGGCGACGGTCGTCAAACTGATCCGCGTCGCCATGCTGGCGCCGGTGGTGCTGGTGTTTTCTCTGGTGATCCGCGCCGGGCATCTGGGTGCAGACAGTACCGGCGGCATCCGCCCGCCCTTGCTGCCCTCTTTCGTGATCTGGTTTCTGGTACTGGCCGCACTGAATTCCTTTGGCGTGATCCCGGCCTCTGTCGCCTGGTTCGCCGAACAGGCCAGCCGCTGGGCGCTCTTGACCGCCATCGCCGCCGTGGGGATCAAGACCTCGCTGGTGAAGATGATGGAAGTCGGTGGCTCTGCCATCTGGCTCGTCGTGGTCGAGACCATCTTCCTTGCCTGTTTCATCCTTGCGGGCCTGCATCTGATCAGCTGAACCTCCTTTCCCCAGGGCCATTCCCCAGGCCCTTGCCCCGCCCGTTGTGGCGGGGTTTTTTTATGCCGTGCAATCCAGTATTGTAAATTATTCTTACGATATAATTTAATATTAGTTCCTTAGTGTTAGAAAAAACATGCGCTACACCGGGTTCAGGGAAAGAGCCAACAGGTGCGCGGTGAGCGGGAACGAGAAGACGATGGACGTGTCGGTCTGGCGCGGGTCCGGAGACGAGGGCGCTTACGAGAGCTTTCAGGTCCCGGCGCAGGACAATCAGACCGTGCTGGATGTGGTGAGCTATATCCAGCAAGAGCTCGACCCGTCGCTGACCTATCGCTATGCCTGCCGCGTCGGCATGTGCGGCTCCTGCGCGATGATGGTGAATGGCCAGCCGCGCTGGACCTGCCGGACCCATGTGAAAAAGGTGCTGAACGGCGACAGGCTGACCGTCGGGCCGCTGCGCAATCTGCCGGTGATCCGCGACCTCGCCGCCGATATGGACCCGTTTTTCGAGAAATGGATCAGGGCGGGCGGCGTCCATAAACCGGGCCGCAGCCGCGACGACGCAATCCAGCAGGTCAGACCGGAAGATCCGGGCAGGGTTGAGGCCAATAAGGCGATTGAATGCATCAATTGCGCGGTCTGCTACGCGGCCTGCGACACCGTTGCCGGCAATCCCGATTACTTGGGTCCGGCGGCGTTACAACGGGCCTGGACGCTTTACAACGATGTCAAAGTCACCGACCGCGCAGCGGTTCTCGCCAGCGTAACCGGGCCCGGCGGCTGCACCAATTGCCACAGCCAGGGCAGCTGCACCCGGTTTTGCCCCAATGAGCTGGACCCGCTCAGCTCCATCGCCGGGCTGAAACGCGCGGCGGCGCGGTCGTTTTTCGGGGGGAAAAGCTGATGCTGGGGATCCGGCTTTATATGGCGCAGCGCCTGAGTGCGATGGTGATGGGGCCCCTGGTGCTCGGCCATCTGGCGGTGATGATCTACGCGATACAGGGCGGGCTGTCCTCGGCGGAAATCCTTGGTCGTACCAAGGGGTCGATTCCCTGGTTCCTGTTCTATGGCGCTTTCGTGCTGGCGGTATCGGTCCACGCGGCTATCGGACTGCGGGTGATCCTGCATGAGGTGACAGGGCTGAAAGATCGCCTGCTGGAAGTCTTCACCTGGGGCGCGATGGCGCTTTTGATCATGACGGGAGCACGCGCCGTTCTGGCCGTGACACTGCTGTGATCGGTCGTATGATCGGGCCTCACCGGCGCCACCCGCTCTGGCTTGCCTATCTGCTGCACCGGCTCTCGGGCCTCGCGCTTGCGCTGTTCCTGCCCGCGCATTTCTGGGTGCTGTCTCTGGCGCTGACCGATCCCGATCAGCTCGACCAGTTCCTGCGCTTTGCCGATAACCCGTTGGTGAAAGTCGCGGAATTCGGCCTCGTCTTCCTGCTGGCGGTGCATTTCTTCGGCGGGCTGCGGCTTCTCGCACTGGAGTTTCTGCCCTGGTCGCAGCGGCAGAAAAGCCTCGCCGCCGGCGCGATTGCCGGGGCGTTTCTGATCTCCGGCACATTTCTTCTCAGGGCGATATAACCCATGACCAGGTTTGAGATTGAGCGCGACGAGACGGATATCCTGATCCTTGGGTCGGGCGGGGCGGGTCTGTTTGCGGCGCTGCATGCGGCGCAGAGCGCGGCCCCGGGCACGCGGATCACACTGGCGGTGAAGGGGCTGATCGGCAAATGCGGCTGCACGCGGATGGTGCAGGGCGGCTATAACGTGGCACTTGGCGGGGGCGACACGGTTGAGCGCCACTTCATGGACACGATCAATGGCGGCAAATGGCTGCCCAACCAGGATATGGCCTGGCGGCTCTGCGAACAGGCGGTGGTCCGCATCCGCGAGCTGGAGAATGAGGTTGGCTGTTTCTTTGACCGCAACCCGGACGGCTCGCTGCACCAGAAGGCTTTCGCGGGCCAGACCGCCGACCGCACCGTCCATAAGGGCGATCTGACCGGGATCGAGATCATCTCGCGGCTGATGGAGCAGGTGCTGGCGCGGCCCGTGCAAAAGCTGCAGGAACACCGCGCCATTGGCCTGGTGCCGACGAAAGACGGCGCCTCGCTGGCGGGGGTGCTGTTTATTGACATGCGCACCGGGCGGTTCCGCTTTGTCCGCGCGAAGGCCGTGATGATGGGCACCGGCGGCGGGCCGACCATGTACAAATACCACACGCCTTCCGGCGACAAGACGATGGACGGGCTGGCGATGGCGTTGCGCGCGGGCCTGCCCTTGCGCGATATGGAGATGGTGCAGTTCCACCCGACCGGTCTTCTGGCGGGCGATTACACCCGCATGACCGGCACCGTGCTGGAGGAGGGGCTTCGTGGTGCGGGCGGCCAGCTGCTGAACGCGCGCGGCGAGCGGTTCATGTTCGATTATGATCAGCGTGGCGAGCGGGCGACCCGCGATGTGGTCAGCCGTGGCATCTATGCCGAGATGAGGAAGAACAACGATCCGACCCAGGTCGGCATGTTCATCTCGATGGCGCATCTGGGGCCCGACAATGTCCGCAGGAAATTCGCCGGCATGGTGAAACGCTGCGCCGACAGCGGCTTTGACCTTGCGGCGGGCAAGGTCGAGGTGGTGCCGACCGCGCATTACTTCATGGGCGGCGTGGTGGTGGACCCGGATACCCGGACGGAGATGGAGGGGCTTTACGTCGCGGGCGAAGATGCCGGCGGCGCGCATGGCTCGAACCGGCTGGGCGGCAATGGGGTCGCGAATTCCACCGTCTTTGGCGGTATCGCGGGCGATGTGATGGCGGCTGACATCCGAAAGATGTCTTTGCGCGACCCGGATGAGGCGGTGCTTGCGGCGGAAGTTGCCCGCGCCTGCCATCCGTTCTCGAAGAAGGCCGATCGGATCCAGCCGCTGCGCCACAAGCTGCAGGAGGCGATGTGGGAAGATGTCGGCGTGATGCGCACCGGCGCCGGGATGCAGCGCGGCGCCAAGCGTATCGCGGAAATCCGGGCGGAACTGATGGAGACCGGTGTTGACCCGGCAAACCTCGCCTTCAACCTGACCTGGCATGACTGGCTGAACATGGCCTCGCTGGTCGAGGTCTCGGAAGTCATCGCCCGCGCCGGGCAATTGCGCGAGAACTCACGCGGCGCGCATTTCCGCGAGGATTTCCCCGAAAGTGGCGATCTTGAAAGCTCTTACTTCACCCTTGCCCGCAAGCAGGGTGATGCACTGACCCTGACCCGCGAACAGGTGCAGTTCACCATCGTCCGCCCTGGCGAGACGGTGCTGCCCGCCCATGAACCCGAAACGCTCGTCGCGACCAGTTAAGGAAGCCAGACCGTGATACCGATCAATGTGATCCAGTCCACCGCCGAGGCGCTGATGGCCAAGGCCGCCATCGAGATCCCCGAGGATTATCTCGGCGGGCTGAAGGCGGCGGCGGAAACCGAGGATGGGGATCTTTCCTCTTTCGTCCTCCAGGCGATGCTGGAGAATTACGAGGCAGCGAAACAGGACCGCCGCGCGATGTGCGGCGATACCGGCACGCCGCGCTGGTATGTGAAGATGGGGAATGACGCCCGGATCGAGGGCGGGCCGATCGCGCTGGAAGAGGCCTTGCGCCGGGCGACCTCGAATGCGACCTCATCGGTGCCGCTGCGCCCCAATCGGGTACATCCTTTGTGGCGCACCGATCACAACAACAATATCGGCATCGGCGCGCCCGAGATCGAATATGGCTATGAGCCGGGCGGCGACTGGATCGACCTGATCACCGTCCACAAGGGCGGGCTCTTTGGCACCGATTACCGGATGCTCTTCCCGTCAGACGGCATCCAGGGGATCAAGCGCTTCTACCTCGATTGTCTGGTGGCTTTCGGCAAACGCGGGCTTGCCTGCCAGCCGGCGATCATCGGCATCGGCCTTGGCGGCTGCAAGGATACCTGCATGGTGCTTGGCAAGCGCGCGGCCTGCCTGCGCACGGTGGGCGACCGCAATTCCGACCCGAAGATCGCGGCACTGGAGGAAGAGTTCAAAGAGCTTGGCAATTCCATCGGCATGGGCGCGATGGGCTTTGTCGGCAAGAATATGGTGATCGATACCCATATCGAGGTCGGCTATTGCCATACCGGCGGCATGCAGATGTCGGTCCATGCCTTTTGCCTGTCCTCGCGCCGCGCCGTCGCCCGGATCTTCCCGGACGGCCGGGTCGAGCATCGCACCGATCCCGACTGGTTCACCCCCTATCAGCGCCGCGAAACCGTGGGCTGGGACAGCGTGCGGGAGGCCGCAGAATGAAACCGCGTGAGGTCATCCTTTCCACCACGCCGACGCCCGAAGAGATCGCGGCTTTGCGCCTTGGTGACATCGTTTACCTCAACGGGCTGATCTATACCGCCCGCGAAGGCGTCTATATGCGCGCGCTCGAGGGACACGCGAATATCCCGATGGAACTGCCGTCGCAAAGTGCCGCGAATTTCCACTGCTCGCCCGCCGCGACGATCCGTGAGGATGGTACGTTTGATCTGGGTGCGGTGACCGCCACGGCGAGTTTCCGTTTTGCGAAATGGCTGCCGGAATGGATGGCAAAGACCGGCGCGAAGCTGATCATCGGCAAGGGCGGCATGTCCTCGAAAGACTATAAGGACTACTTCGTCCCGAATGGTGCGGTCTATCTGTCGACGGTCGGCTACGGCACGGGCGCCCTGCTCGGGCGCGGTGTCGAGAATGTCGAGGCCGTCCACTGGAATGAGGAACTCGGTCTCGCCCAGGCGATGTGGGTGATCCGCTGCAACCGGATGGGGCCCTTCCTTGTGGCCTCCGACCTCGACGGCAATTGCCTCTTCGAGCGCGAGAATGCCAAAATCGCCGAAAACCTCGAACGGGTCTATGAGGGCACCAGACCGGCTGTCCTGAAACGCTTTGGCGAGACCGATGACCGTGGCGACGAGCTGATCGGATGAACAGCCTCGTGGCAGAGGTGCCGGGCAGCTGCCGGCGGCTTTTCCCGGGGCTGGTTTCGGCGGTGACCGTGGCGCTGGCCGCGAAATTCATCTCGGAACATTACGGCGCGCCGGTGATGCTGATGGCGCTTTTGATCGGGATGGCCTTCACCTTCCTCGCCGAACCCGACATGAAAACCGCCGAAGGGATTGAATTTGCCTCGAAAAAGCTCTTGCGCTTTGGCGTGGCGCTTCTGGGTCTTGGGATCACCGTGCAGCAGATTGCGGCGGCCGGGATCGGCGTTGTCCTGCTGGTCTTTGCCGGGGTGGGGCTGACCATTCTTGCCGGTGTGGCGCTGGCGCGGGTCACCGGGCGTTCACTGCCCTTCGGTCTTTTGACCGGCGGTGCGGTGGCGATTTGCGGCGCCTCTGCCGCGCTGGCGATTTCCTCGGTCCTGCCGAAATCCGGCCCAGGGCAGGAACGCGACACCATCTTCACCGTGATCGCGGTGACCGCGCTTTCGACGCTCGCGATGATTGTCTATCCGATGATCGGGGCGGCGCTTGGCCTGTCGGATCATGCGATGGGCGTTTTTCTTGGCGCCACGATCCACGATGTCGCCCAGGTGGTCGGCGCGGGCTATTCGGTCTCGGATGAGGCCGGCGCCACGGCGACATTCGTAAAGCTGCTGCGGGTCGCGCTGCTGGTTCCGGTGGTGGTGCTTGTATCGCTGATGTTCAGCCGGAGGGGCGCTGCGGGGCAGGGCGGCGGCCTGCCTGTCCCCTTCTTCGTCATTGGCTTCGCGGCGCTGGTGCTGATCGGCAGTACCAATGTCATCCCGCCCGAAATCAGCGCGCTTTTGCTTGATCTGTCGCGCTGGTGCCTGATCACCGCCATTGCCGCGCTTGGCATGAAAACCTCGCTGAAAAAGCTGGGCGAAGTCGGCGGTGTGGCCATCGGCATCGTCTGCGGCCTGACCGTTTTGCTGGCCATTTTTGCGCTGGCGGCGATCCGGATCTTTGAAATCTGACCTCTGAGGGGCAAGACCATGTTCGTCGATATGCGGACCTATACGCTGAAGAATGGCAATGTTTCCAAATTCCTCAGGCTTTATGAGGCTGAAGGCCTTGCCGTGCAGACCCGCATCCTCGGCAATCTGGTCGGCTATTATTTCACCGATATCGGCCCTTTGAACCAGATCGTCCATATGTGGGGCTATGCCAGCATGGATGACCGCTGGGAGCGGCGTAAGGCCCTCCAGGCGTCAGACGAATGGCAGGCTTATGCCGTGCAAATGCGGCCGCTGGTCGATCATATCGAGACAAAAATCCTGATCCCGGCGCCGTTTTTCCACCAGGGCTGAAGAGCCCTGGTCGCAGAAGGCCGCAGGGGCAGGGCGGGATCACAGGGATCAGAAACAAGGTAGCAGAATGGCCAGTATTGGTTTTATCGGGCTTGGCCGCATGGGTCATGCCATGTCACGCCAGCTGATCGGTGCCGGGCATGAGGTCACGGTTTACGACCTCAACCCGGCGGCGGTTGAGAATATTGCGGCGGCAGGAGGCCATGCGGCGGGCAGCGCGGCGACAGCGGCTGCGGCGCGGGACTTCGTGGTGACGATGCTCCCCAATGGTCCGGATGTCGAAGAGGTGTTGTTTGGCGCGCCCGGCGTGGCTGCGGCGATGACGACCGACACGCTTTACATCGACATGAGCACCATTGCGCCGGAGGTCACCGACCGCATCGCTGCACGGCTGGCGGGGCTGGGTCTGGCGATGGTTGATGCGCCGGTCGGGGGCACTTCGGAATTTGCCGAACGCGGTGAGCTTCTGATCCTCGCGGGCGGGGCCGAGGCGGATGTGACGCGTGCGATGCCGGTCTTTGACGCGGTGGGGCGCGAGACGATTTATTGCGGCGAGACTGGCTCCGGAACCCGGACCAAGATCGTGAACAACTTCATGTCGACCGCGCTGAATGTGCTGACCGCCGAGACCCTGGCCTTTGCCGAGGCTGCGGGGCTGGATGTGCAGCGGACGGTAAAGGTCCTGTCGGGCACCACCGCCGGCAAGGGCTTTCTGACCGGAGCCTATGCGCGCAAGATCTTTGCCGGTGATATCTCGCCGGAGTTCGGCCTCGGGCTGGCGGCCAAAGACCTCACGCTGGCGCTGACCTATGCGGCGGGGCTGAATGTGCCGCTTGGCGTCGGAGCTGCGGCCTCGCAGGTCTATCAGATGTCGAAAGCCGAAGGATTTGGCGGGAGTGACTGGTCGGCGCTGCTTGAAACCCTGCGCCGCCGTGCCGCTTTGCCCGGGCAGAGCTTCGTCTGAAAAAGGGCGACGCATGATCCCTGGCGCCGGCATTTTCTGTGTCAGGGGTTTGTAAGCAATGCTTACGGAAGGTATTAAGATTTTTAGATTTTCTTGCGAAATCTTCTCCCCTAACCTTAGGGAAGGAAGCTGGCTCGGTTGCGTCTTGTTTCCCGGGGCGGCGATGCGGCTTCGTGCCATTTCCGAATGACATCGTCCTGAATGGGCTGCAAGCAGACCCGTTTTCGCAAGCCTGCCGGAAAAGGCGTGGGATGGTTCCCGCACCTGACAGGCGGGCCCCTATCCACTGGGAACAGCGTTGGGAGGCGCGGTTCCGGCAGATTTAGAGGGAGGAGAGATGCAGCCAAATGATCCGCTGCTGACCGTACGGGGTGTAACCCTGCAATATAAAACACCAAACCGGCTGATCACCGCGACCTACCGGGTCAGCTTCGACGTGTTCCAGGGGGATCGCTTTATCCTTCTTGGGCCGTCGGGTTGCGGAAAATCGACCCTGCAAAAGGCAGTGGGCGGCTATATCACGCCGACCGAGGGCGAGATGCGGCTGAAGGGGCGCAAGATCAGCCAGCCGGGGCCGGACCGGATGATGGTGTTCCAGGAATTCGACCAGCTTTTGCCGTGGAAGACCGTGCGCCAGAATGTGGCTTTTGCCCTGACCGCGTCGAAAAAGCTCAATGCCCGCGAGGCGGATGAGAAGGCGATGGAATATGTGGTCAAAGTGGGCCTCGAGAAATTCGCCGACAGCCATCCGCATATGCTCTCGGGCGGGATGAAACAGCGGGTCGCCATCGCACGCGGCATGGCGATGGAGCCGGACATCCTTCTGATGGACGAACCCTTCGCGGCGCTGGATGCGCTGACCCGGCGGCGGATGCAGGACGAGCTGCTGCGGCTATGGGAAGAGACGAAATTCACCGTTCTGTTCGTCACCCATTCGATTGCCGAGGCGATCAAGATCGGCAACCGCATCCTGCTGATGTCGCCGCATCCTGGCCGGGTTAAGGCCGAGATGAACAGCACCACCGATCCGCGCAAGGCGGCAGAGCTGGAGCGGCAGATCCACGAGATGCTCTTCGCGCATGAACCCGATGAGGTGGAGCATGTCTGAACCAGTCACGAGGCTCAGGAATATGGCAGAACCAGGCCTTCCAGGCTCTTCCGGCGACCGTCCGGAAATCTTTCATGACGATGTCACCGGCGGCGAGCTGACCGTCACCGAACAAAAGCTCTCATGGTTCGAGATGCTCTACCGCGAGGCCTGGCTGAGAAAGCTGGTGATCCTCGCGGTGCTGGCGGGGATCTGGGAGATCTATGGCCGGGTACTGAACAACGACCTCTTGTTCCCGACCTTTACCGCCACCATCGGGGCGTTTTTCAGCGGGCTGACGGATGGCACGCTGCCGGCGGCGGCCTGGGGGTCGGGCAAGGTGCTGCTGATGGGCTACGGCCTCGGCATCGCGCTGGCTTCGGTGCTGACGGCGCTGGCAATCGCGTCGCGGATCGGCACCGATTTTCTCGAGACCATGACCTCGATGTTCAACCCGCTGCCGGCGATTGCGCTCTTGCCGCTGGCGCTGATCTGGTTCGGGCTCGGCAATGGCAGCCTGATCTTCGTGCTGGTCCATTCGGTCACCTGGGCCATCGCATTGAACACCCATTCCGGGTTTCTGGGCGTGTCGAGAACGCTGAAAATGGTCGGGCGGAATTACGGGCTAAAGGGGCCGTCCTTCATCCTGAAAATCCTGATCCCGGCGGCTTTCCCGTCGATCCTGACCGGGCTCAAGATCGGCTGGGCCTTTGCCTGGCGGACCCTGATCGCGGCGGAACTGGTGTTCGGGGTCAGCTCGGGTTCGGGCGGGCTTGGCTGGTTCATCTTTGAAAACAAGAACATGCTCGATATCCCCAAGGTCTTCGCCGGGCTTTTGACCGTGATCATCATCGGTCTGGTCGTCGAGAACCTGATCTTCCGCACCATTGAACGCCTGACCATCCAGCGGTGGGGCGTGCAGCACTGAAACGAGAACTGTCAGAACGGGAAAGGGCCGCCCGGAGGAGGGGCGCGCCCGCACCCGCAAGAGGGAGGACAAAACATGAAACTGAGACTGTCACTCGCGCTGGCTTTCGGCCTGGCCACCGTTGCCCCCGCTTTGGCCGAGGTCGATACGCTGCGCATGGCGCGGCAATTCGGCATTGGCTATCTGCCGCTGACCCTGATCGAGGAACAGGGCCTGCTGGAGAAACACGCGAAAGAGGCCGGGCTGGATTTTAAGACCGAATGGCTGCGCTTTACCGGCGGCTCGGGGATGAATGAGGCGCTTTTGTCGGGCAATCTCGACATTGCGGCTGGTGGCGTTGGCCCGGCCCTGACGATCTGGGCGCGCACCCAGGCCAATCTGAAGGTCAAAGGGATCGCGTCACTGGATTCGATGCCGCTTTACCTCGTGACCACCGCGCCGGAAGTGAAGGAGCTCAAGGATTTCACCAGCGCGCATAAGATCGCGCTGCCGGCGGTGAAGACCTCGATCCAGGCAATCACGCTGCAGATGGGGGCCGAGAAATATCTCGGGGAAGGCCAGCATGCGGCGCTTGATGCTTTCACCGTCTCGATGGGGCATCCGGACGCGCTGCTCGCGCTGATGGGCGGGCAATCCGAGATCGTCGCCCATTTCGGCGCCCCCCCCTTCCAGGACCAGGAGCTGAAAGACCCGCGCGCCCATAAGGTGCTCGACAGCTATGACGTGGTCGGAGGCCCGCATACGTTCAACCTGATCTGGGGGAAAAGTGATTTCGTCGAAGGCAATCCCAAGACCGTCGCCGTGCTGATGGCGGCGATGGAGGAGGCGATGACCTTCATCAACGAAAACCCGGAAGAGGCGGCGAAGATCTGGATGGCGGCTGAGGCCACCAATCTCAGCGAGGAAGAGGTGATCGCGCTGATCACCGATCCGCGGGTGCGCTGGTCGGTGACCCCCGAAGGGATCGGACCCTATCTCGAATATATGTCCCGTGCAGGGCTGATCACCACCGATGTGACCGACTGGAAAGAGACCTTCTTCCCGACCGCTTTCCCGGGTTAAGCGGGGTTCCATCTGAGTTTTGCCCCCGTCCGGCGGCGGGGGCATATTTATGCGCGATATCAAAGGATCGAAACGATGCGACAGATCAGGCAAAGTGCCGGGCGGGCGCCGCTGCGGCCGGCGGAAGACGGAGGGATCTGACGTGACTGCGGAGGTGCTGATATATCTCTTTGCCGGGGCGCTTGCGGGCGGTTTCATCAATGGGCTCGCGGGCTTTGGCACGGCCTTGCTGGCGCTTGGCTTCTGGCTTCAGGTGCTGCCGCCGGGGCAGGCGGTGTCGATGTCGGTGGTGATGTCGGTGATCAGCGGGCTGCAAGGCGTCTGGATCGTCCGGCGCGAGATCAGCGCCAACCGGGTGCGTCTGTTGCGGTTCCTCTTGCCGGCGCTGCCGGGGATCCCACTGGGCGCCATGGTGCTTGCGATGATCAGCGCACCGGTGCTGAAGCTGACCATCGCCGCGATGATGATCCTTTACGGCGCGTTTTTCAGCTTTCGCCGCGCACTTCCGGCGATCCGGCGCCCGACGCCGCTGGTCGACAGCAGCGTGGGTTTTCTTGGCGGGCTGCTGGGAGGTGCGGCGGGGCTGTCGGGCGCGCTTCCGACCATGTGGTGCGCGATGCGGCCCTGGAGCAAGGCTGAGACGCGGGCGGTGTTGCAGCCCTATAATGTGGTGGTGCTGGCGCTCGCGATGCTGACTTTCGCGCTGCAGGGCCAGTATACGCGCGAGACGCTCTGGCTTACGGCCCTGGCCTTGCCCGCGACGCTGATCGGGGCGCAGATCGGGATCAACGTCTATCGCCGGCTCAGCGATGCGCGCTTTCGCCGGCTCCTGATCGTGTTGCTCTTTGCCTCGGGGCTGCTGATCGTGCTGAAGGAGTTACCCGCGCTCCTGTGATCAGAGCGCGGTGATTTCCCCGATCAGCGCCGGGGAAAGCGCCAGCCCGTCACGCTCAGCCGTGCGCCGTGCCCCAAGCCGGCGCGCACCTGGCAGCCGTGCTCCCGGCTGGTCGGTGATCATCCCGGCCAGCGTCGCAAACCGCGCCAGAGCACCCGCGCCAAAAGCCGCCGGATCCAGCGCGATCAACAGCTGCCCGGTGCCCGGAGGTGGTCCCTTGTCATCCAGGAAGGAGCTCGCATCGGCGGCATAGCTGGCACCGATCATCCCGGCGGCCAGCAATTCGACCATCAGCGCCAGGGCGACGCCTTTGGCATCCCCGAGCGGCGCCATCGTACCCGCCAGTGCGCGTCTGGCATCGGTGGTGGGCTGGCCGTCCGCGTCAAAAGCCCAGCCCGGCGGGATCGCCTCGCCCTTTTTCGCCGCCGCAACGATATTGCCGCGCGCCACGGTGGACAGCGCCATATCGACCACGATGGGGGCATCGCCTTGCAGGGGGCAGGCAAAGGCGATCGGATTGGTGCCGAGGACCGCGCGATTGCCGCCCCATGGCGCCATCGCCGCCGGCGTATTGGCAAAAAGCAGCGCGACCAGCCCGGCATCGGCCAGCCGCTCGACAAAGGCCCCGGCAGATCCGCAATGATGCGAGCGGGTTACGGCAGCGCAGGCGATCCCCTGGGCATGGGTGACGCCGGGCAATGCCTCGACCGCCATATCCAGCGCCGGGAAGGCAAAGCCGTGACCGGCATCGACCATCAGCGCGCCGGGGCGGGGGCGGGTCACCACCGGCACGGCCTCGCCCCTGACCTTACCCACCCGCAGCTGCGCCACATAGGCGGGCAGGCGTGAGAGGCCATGGCCTTTGAACCCGTCCGCCTCGGCCTGGACAAGCGCGCGCGCCACGCTCGCCGCCGCCGTCGCACCGGCACCGTTGCGGGTCAGCGCCGCCTCGGCAAGGCTGATCGTCGCAGCAAGGGAAAGCCGCTCCATCACGACACCTCTGCCAGCAGATGTTTGCGCACCGAGGCCACGGTGACCTCCGAGACGCGGCGGTTCGATTCCTGGCTGAGGCCCGCGATATGCGGTGTCAGGATGACATTGGCGAAGCCCTGGAACCGGGCGCAATCCTCAGGCGGCGGTGGCTCGGTCTCGAACACATCCAGCGCGGCGCCGGAGAGGTGGCCCGCCCGCAGCGCATTGGCGAGCGCCACCTCATCGACCACGCCGCCCCGCGCCGCATTGATCACGATGGCGCCGGGTTTCATCTGCGCCAGTGCGGCCTCATTGATCATATGGCGGGTGCCAGAGGTCAGCGGCACATGCAGTGACAGCACATCCGCGCCCGCCAGCACCGTGCCCAGATCGGCCGGCCGCACGCGCCCGGTTTTCAGATCCCAATGCGGCCCCTCCGGCGCCAGATGCGGATCATAGGCCATGACGTCCATCCCGAGCGCCAGCGCCCGTTTCGCGGTCTCGCGCGCGATGGAGCCGAACCCGACCAGACCCAGCGTCTTACCGTTGATCTCGCGCCCGTTCATCAGCGCGTTGCGTGCCCAGTCGCCGTCTGCCAGACGCGAGGGCATGGCGTGGATCCCCCGCAGCAGCACCATGGCAGAAGAAATCACATATTCCGCGACCGAGATGTCATTGGCGCCAGAGGCCGGGAACACCGCCACCCCGCGCGCCTTGCAGGCCTCAAGATCGATATTGTCCAGCCCGACCCCCAGCCGCCCCACGACCCGCAGGCGCGGCGCCGCCGCCAGCAGTTCGGCATTCACCTGGGTCCGGTTTCTGACAATGATCGCCTCGGCCCCGGCCAGGGCGGCCAGAAGCTCGGCCCGCCGGTCGACCAGCCCCGGGTCATAGAGGATCCCGCTCCCGCTCAGCCCTGCACGCAGGATGTCCTCTTCCATGAATTCCGGAACGACGATCTGCATGGGCTTTCTCCCTCGGGGCCAATATGGGTGGCATATATCTTGTATATCTACTCATATATAAGACTTGCGAGTGAAAGCAAGCGGCATCCACCGCGAAAACGGGCTTTCCGCACGGGCCGGGCGGGGAGTTCAGGCCGGGGTGTTCAGGACGGGACGTCTGAGGCCAGCGCGGCGGCGATGGCTTCGGGAGAGAAACTCCCGCCCTCGCGGGCCAGTTCGATGGCGCGAAGGACTTCCTCCAGCACGCGCGACTTGGTGCTGTCCCTGCGATGCACAAGGCCAAGATGGCGCACCGGCCCGCCGGTCTCGGCCAGCCGGAGCCGTTTCAGCGGCAGGTAATGGGGCACATGCACGCAAGGCTCGGGCACGATCGAGACGCCCAGCTCGGCAAGGACCATGGCGTAGATCGCCTCGAGCCCGCCCAGTTCCATGCTTTCCGAGACCTGAATATTGTTGTTCTGCAGCCAGCCTTCGATGATGGTGCCGACCACCGCATCGCGCGAAAAGCGGATGAAGGGATGGGCGCGCAGGATCTGCACCGGGTCAGAGGACAGGATCCTCTCGGATGCGATCAGCACCAGCTCTTCCGCCGCAACCGGGTGCCAGATCAGGTTTTTTGGCAGCAAAGCAGGGCGCGAGACCAGGGCGCCGTCCAGCGTATTGCGTTCGACCTCATGGATCAGATGGGTGGTGAGCCCGGGAAACAGCCCGACATGCAGATCGGGAAACCGTGCCTTCAGGATCGCGGTGGCGAAAGGCGTGAGCCCGGTCAGCGTGGTCGGCGCGGCCCCGAGGAGAAAATCGCCTTTCAGCCCGTCATCGCCGATCACCGAGGGCACGATATCATCATAGGCCCGGACCACGGCGCGCGCCTTTGCCAGCAGCGCCCGACCCAGGGGGGTGAATTCCGGCGTCCTTGTGGCGCGGTTGAAGATCTGCACCCGCCATTCCTCCTCCAGCGCCCGCATCTGCTGGCTGACTGCCGCATGGGTGACGAAAACCGCCTCGGCTGCGGCGCTGAAGGTGCCGTGATCGGCCACTGCAATCAGTGTTTTCAGCATACGGATCGACACGGCGCTGCCCTTATCTGCAGGGGGAGGGGGCGATTTATGGCAGGTATTCTTTACTTTGATCTGTATCCGGGGCCGGTTTGTAAAGATGAATTTACATATCCCGCGCGGCCCGGTCTTCATTTCGGGTTGGCGCACTGGCCTCAGATAGACGGTTCTGCCGCGAATGTATGAAATTTGTAACGAAATTATGACGTTTTCTGTCGATCATCGGACGCGGTCCTGTTAGGGGGAACTGCCTGGGACAGGCCCGAACCGGGGGGTGCGTATGTTTAGGAAAATCTGGACCGATTTCGGGGCGCTGATCCTGCGCCGGCCGTCGCATTACCAGGTGGCGGCGCTGTGCTGGCACGAGACGGATGCCGGCGGGATCGAGGTTTTGCTGATCTCTTCGCTGACCACCGGCCGCTGGATCCTGCCAAAGGGCTGGCCGCAAATGGGCCGCGACGGCGCCGGGACCGCGCTTGAGGAAGCCTGGGAAGAGGCCGGGATCCGTATCGAAGACCCGCAGCCGCAGCTTGTTGGCCGCTACAGATACCAGAAACGGCTCTCGGGTGATGTGCCGGCGCGCACGATGGTCGATGTCTGGGCGATCCGCGTCGACCGGCTGCTTGAAAATTACCCCGAGGCGGGGCGGCGCAAACGCGAATGGTTCGCGCCGGAAAAGGCCGCGAGCCTCGTCGATGAGCCGGAGCTGGCCCGCCTGCTGCGGGCTGCGCCGCAGCTGATCACACCCGCCTGATCACATCCCGGCCGAACCACCGGCTGCCGGTTCCCGATTTCCCCGTCACTTTCCACGCCGTGAGACCCTATGAGCGACAGAACCGACCCGCAGCTGCGCGATCAGCCCGAGCCCGGCTGGCAAGTGCTGGACCGCGACCTGAGCCGGATTTCCCGGCTGGAACTTGCGACCTCTTATGTGGCGCAGCCGCTGGTCGCGGTGGGTATGGGGCTGGTGTTTGTGGCGCTGGCCGCGCTTTGGGCGGCACTGGTGTCGGGGGGCGGCTCGGGCGGGCTGGTGATCGTGGTGGCCGCAGCCTTTGCGGCCTATCTGGCCCTGAATATCGGGGCCAATGATGTGGCGAATAATATGGGTCCGGCGGTAGGGGCCAATGCGCTGACCATGGCCGGCGCGCTGGCCATTGCCGCAATTTGCGAGACCGCGGGCGCGCTGATCGCCGGCGGCGAGGTGGTCGATACCATCGCCAAGGGGATCATTGCGCCATCGAGCCTTGGGGATGAGGCGTCTTTCGTGGTCGCGATGATGGCGGCGCTGCTGTCATCGGCGCTCTGGCTGAACCTTGCGACCTGGGCGGGCGCACCGGTTTCGACCACCCATGCCATTGTCGGCGGCGTGGTCGGAGCGGGCATTGCCGCGGCCGGCTTTGGTGCGGTGGACTGGGGCGGCATGTCCCGCATTGCTGCCAGCTGGATCATCTCGCCGGCATTGGGCGGGGCGCTGGCGGCAGCGGCGCTGTGGGTCGTGCATAAGCTGGTGATCGACCGCGAAGACAAGATCGCGGCGGCGCGGGTCTGGGTGCCGGTGCTGATCGCGGTGATGGCCGGGGCCTTCGCCACCTATCTTTCGCTCAAGGGGCTGAAACATCTGATCGGTCTCAGCTTTGGCCATGCGCTGCTGGTCGGGCTGCTCGCCTGCGGGCTCAGCTGGGTGGCGGCAAAGCCCTATATCCTGCGCCGGTCCAGGGGGCTGGAAAACCGCAACAAATCGCTGAAAGTGCTGTTCCAGGTGCCGCTGGTGCTTTCGGCCGCGCTGATGAGCTTTGCCCATGGCGCCAATGATGTCTCGAACGCCATCGGGCCGCTGGCGGCCATCGTCTCGCTGCTGCATGGCGGCGAGGCCACGGCGGCGGTGCCGCTTTGGGTCATGCTGATCGGGGCGCTCGGGATCTCGGTCGGGCTTTTGCTGTTCGGGCCGCGGCTGATCCGCATGGTGGGCGGCCAGATCACCCGGCTGAACGCGATGCGCGCCTATTGCGTGGCGCTTTCGGCGGCGGTGACGGTGATCGCGGCCAGCTGGTTCGGCCTGCCCGTCAGTTCGACCCATATCGCGATCGGCGGGATTTTCGGCGTCGGCTTTTTCCGCGAGGCGGTGGAGGCACGGCGGATGCGGCAGATGACCGGGGCGGTAGAGCTGCCGGAAATGGCCAGCGAAGAGCGCCGTCGCCGCAAGCTGGTGCGCCGGTCGCATTTCATGACCATCATTCTGGCCTGGGTGATCACAGTGCCGGCAACGGCGCTGGCCTCGGGCCTGATGTATCTTGCGCTGAAAGCCCTCGGCGCCCTGTCCTGAGGCGCGGCGCGGGCTTCAGCCGGTGATCTCTGCGCGGATCACGGTTTCCAGCCAGTCGGAAACGGCGGTGATCCGGCGCTGCCCGCGCGGGCGGCCGGGAAACAGCAGATGAATCGGCATCGCCGGCGGGCGAAAGGCGGGCATGATCTCGACCAGCTCGCCTGACGCAATATGGGCGGCGACATCATAGGCGGGGATCTGGATCAGCCCGAGCCCGGCCAGGGCCGCTGCGATATAGCCCTCGGCACTATTGGCCGAGACCCGCCAGGGCACAGCGCAGCTTTTGTCTTGCGCGCCGGCCTGCCAGTCCCACTCCGCCACCCGCCCGGTCGAGGGCGAGGCATAGGCGACCTGCCAGTGCCGGCTCAGCTCGTCCGGATCCTGCGGCGTGCCATGAAGCGCAAGATAGGCGGGGCTTGCGACATTGATCTGGGCGATTTCGCCCAGGCGCCGCGCCCTGAGCCCGGAATCCGCGAGGGGCCCGACCCGCAGCGCCAGATCTACGCCTTCCCCGACCAGATCCACCGTCCGGTCGGTCATGCCCAGTTCGACCTGCAGACCCGGCCAGCGCGCCATGAGCCCGGGCAGCCGGGGCGCCACGATCAGCCGCCCGATCCGCGCCGGAAGATCAATCCGCACCCGCCCCTCAACCTGCCGCGCACCGCTGCGAAACAGACTGTCGAGCTCTTCGCTTTCGGCCAGAAAGGCGAGGCATCTCTCATGGAATTCCTCGCCCTCGGCGGTGGGGGCGACGACGCGGGTGGTGCGGTTCAACAGCCGTATCCCGACCCGTGCCTCCAGTTCCGCGATCGCGGTCGACACGCTGGAGCGCGGCATCTGCAAAGTATCCGCAGCCCTGGTAAAGCTGCGGGTGGCCACCACGCGGGTGAAGATCTGAAAGAGGCTCAACTGATCCATTGTTCGAATCTTACGACATATGAAGCCAGAACTGGTGAGTTTATTTAATTCACGCAGAACATAAATTGCACTCCGTAACCAGTAGGAGAGCGACGATGACACGGAGTATCAAGGACAAGACAATCTTCATCGCGGGCGGGGCCAAGAACCTCGGCGGGCTGCTTGCGCGCGATTTCGCCGCTGCCGGAGCAAAGGCGATTGCGGCCCATTACAACAGTGCGGCCAGCGCGGCAGAGGCCGAAGCGACCGTCGCGGCGGTCCGGGCCGCAGGGGCGAAGGCGATTGCGATCCAGGCCGATCTGACCACGGCGGCGGCGGTGACCCGGTTTTTCTCCGAGGCCGAAGCCGCGCTTGGCCGCCCGGATATTGCGATCAATACGGTTGGCAAAGTGCTGAAAAAGCCGATTTCGGAGATCAGCGAGGCCGAATATGACGAGATGAGCGACGTCAATGCCAAAGCGGCCTTCTTCTTCCTGAAAGAAGCCGGGCGCGCGGTGCAGGACAATGGGGCGATCTGCACATTGGTGACCTCGCTTCTGGGCGCCTATACGCCGTTCTATTCGAGCTATGCCGGCACCAAGGCACCGGTGGAGCATTTCACCCGGGCCGCCTCGAAAGAGTTCGGTGCGCGCGGGATCTCGGTGACCGCAATTGGCCCGGGGCCGATGGATACGCCGTTCTTCTATGGTCAGGAAGCGCCTGACGCGCAGGCCTATCACAAATCTGCCGCAGCGCTTTCGGGCTTCTCGAAAACCGGGCTGACCGACATCGAAGATATCGCCCCCTGGATCCGCTTCCTCGTCACCGAAGGCTGGTGGATGACCGGCCAGACGATCCTCGTGAATGGCGGTTACACCACGAAGTAACCACCACTCCTGGCCCGGTCGTCCCCAGCGGCCGGGCCGCCTTTTATCCGGTGGAGCCCTGTATGTTGCCTTTCGCACCCAAAGCAGAGGATGTGGTCGCCTTCTGGCAGGAGGCCGGCCGGCGCGGTGACTGGTTCGCGCAGCGCCCGGCTTTTGACCGCATTTTTCGCGACCGCTTTCTGGCGCTGCATGAACATGTGGCAGCGGGTGATCCTGACGGCTGGATCCGGACACCCGAAGGGGCGCTGGCGCTGATGATCCTGCTTGACCAGTTTCCGCGCAACGCCTTTCGCGGCACGGCGCGGATGTATGCGACCGATGCCCAGGCCCGCGCTTTCGCGCGCGAGGCTGAGGCGCGCGGCCATGCCGCCAATGTCGACCCCGAATTGCGGCTTTTCTTCGCGCTGCCCTTTTCGCATTCCGAGGATCTGGCCGATCAGGAGGTCGCGCTGCGGCTCAACCGCCGGCTTGGCCAGCCCTGGCTGTCCCATGCCGAGGGCCATCACGAGATCATCCGCCGTTTCGGCCGCTTTCCGCACAGGAACCGGATTCTGAAACGTGAAATGCGCCCCGATGAGGCGCGTTTCCTGCAAGATGGCGGCTTTCGCGGCTGAGGGTCTGCTGTTGCAGCCCTCGCTGAAACCAAACCCCACCCGCTGGTCCGGATCAGGGCGAACCTCGTCAGAAGACGAAGAAGTACTATGATCTCACGGAAGGTCCGGATCGGGCCGGCGCCGAAGGCCGTCCTGGCGTCATCCACCTTCCGGTTACAGTGGAAGAGCTGCGTCGCGATGATCGGCGCCTCACAGGTGAAGCCGCCCAGGATCCTTGCGGGGACCGCCGACCGGAGATTGCCCGGAACAGGCACCCGACCCTGCCGCGACCGCATCGGCAAAAGCGTCGATCTGCACCCTGTCCGAGGAGGCCAGCACCGGGGCTCCGGTTTTGGCCCCGGTGCCCGCAGCGATGGAGGAGGCGCCGATTGCCTCACCCTGGCCGGGCGCTGTGACGTTGTCCGCCTTCTGGCTGCGGCGGATCACAACGCGCGGGCCTCCCGGGATCCTCGTCCCGGGCGCGGTGCCGGCGACGTCGATATGGGTGGTCCCGGTTTGCATATAGACGCTGTCATTGCCACAGGTCTGCTGACGCCAGGGCAGCGCAGCAAGAGCCACCATGCTGGCAATTCATGAACAAACCCGCCGCTTCATCGCTGCAATCGGGCATGAAACCGGCACTCTCCGGCGCCACTTCATGCCGGTGTCACTCATCCTGAACATGTCAGCTTGTGGCACATGGAAATCGGCCATGATCTTAACGGGACGGAGCCGAGGATCCGGGCCGCATGGCCACAGTGCCCCACAGATATCATGCCCCGATTGTTGGCGCCGATCCCTGCGACGCTCGCCCCCGCAGCCATCCGGGCAGAGGTGCTCGCGCAAATGCTGCTGGTCGCGCCCCGCCGTCATATCGCACCGAGGTCGTGGTGATGGAGGATCAGTCGTTCAGTGCCATCTTCGCGCGCGCCTTTCGCGGGCCGGAACTGTTCGAGCGCGAAGCGGCAGCGGTCCTGATCGGGGAATTTCTGCTGGCAACAGGTCGGCAGCGGCGCGCTTGTCTTTGCGGTGCTGGCGCTGAGCCACGGCATGCGGCGAGAGGGGCGGCACGGATGAGTTCGCAGGTGAAGATCCCAGGTCGCTATGACGACGGCGCCCGTTATGCCGCCCTGTCGCGCCGCTTTCAGCCGGTGTTCGACCGCATCGCCGGGGGCGCGGTGGCGCGTGAGACCGGGCGCATCCTGCTACAGGAGCCGATTGCCTGGCTTAAAGAGGCCGGCTTCACCCGCATCCACGTGCCCGAAGCTTATGGCGGTGACGGTGCGTCGATCACCGTCCAGGCGCGGTTGCTGATAGATCTCGCGGCGGCGGAGCCCAGTATTCCTCTGGCGCTGCGCTCGCATGTCTCGATGGTCGAGGACGCGCTGAACTGCCCGGATGCGGTGGCCGCGCCCTGGTTCCGGCGCTTTGCTGCGGGCGAAACCTTCGGCAGCGCCTGGACCGAACCCCGCAACCGCCAGGGCGAGGTCAGGACGACAGTGATCCCGGATGGCGCCGGGGGGTTGGCTGCTCACGGGCGAGAAATTCTATTCGACCGGTGCGATTTTTGCCGACCGGATCGAAGTCTTCGCCCGGGACAGTGAGACCGGCGCCGATGTGATCGCGCTGGTCCCGGCAGCGGCGCCCGGGGGGACGCGGGCGGCTTTCGGTCACGGCTTTCGCGGTCGCGGCGGCCGGGGATCTGATCGCGCGGGCCGGGCTGGATGCCGGTCGCGCCCAGGCTCTGGCGAGCCAGCTTGTCCCGGCGGCGGCGTCGCAGTTCTTTGACGCGCCCGGCGCTTCGGCCGCCGACCGTGACCTGGCGCCTGACCGGCATTGGAGCAACAGCCGCACCATCGCCCGGCACATTCCGGTGATCATGCGATCAACGGCGCCGCGCCGGTCGGGCTCTGGCAGGTGGGCGAGGTGGGGCAGGGCTGAGGCTCAGCCCGCCAGACGATCCGCCACATAAAGCCGCAGCCGCCCCGGCTCCGGTACGATGCCGGCGTGGTCGCCGGGCGAGAGCCCGGTGCCCGCAGGCGCGCGCAGCCGGATCTCACCCGCCGGATGCGAAAGCGCGATGATCTCGTCGAGCCCCTCGAACCAGATCCGGGTCACGGTGCCGGAGAGCGCCGCGTCTTTGCCCGCCAGTTGCAGATGTTCGGGCCGGAAGCCGAGGGTCAGCGCTTCGCCCGGGCCCGGGCCCGATCCGGAGCCCACATCCGCAGGCAGCGGCAAAGCAAGACCGGTGCCGGGCACCATCGCCTGGCCATCCTGCGCCACCGCGGCCAGGAAATTCATCGCCGGCGCCCCGATGAAGCTGCCGACATGGCGCGTGGCGGGGTGTTCGAACAGCTCACGCGGCGTGCCCGCCTGCACCACTTCACCCATATTCATCACGATCACCTCTTCGGCAAAGGTCATCGCCTCGGTCTGATCATGCGTCACCAGCACCATGGTCACGCCGAATTCCACGTTTATTTCCTTGAGGATACGGCGGAGGTCGAATTTCTGCTGCGGGTCGATCACCGTCAGAGGCTCATCAAGCAGGATCGCGGCCACATCCTCGCGCACGAGGCCGCGCCCGAGTGAAACGAGCTGCTTCTGATCCGCCGTCAGCGCATTGGCGGGGCGGTTCAACACCGCGCCAAGGCCGAGCCGGTCGGCAATCGTCTCCACCCGTTTGCGGCGATGGGCGGCGGGCGCGCCCTGGCAGACCAGTGGAAAGCCGAGATTCTGCCCCACCGTCATCGACCGGTAAATCACCGGCACCTGGAAGACCTGGGCGATCTTGCGGCGCCCGGTGTCAAAAGCGGCGACGTCCCTGCCGTCGAACAGCACCCGGCCTTCAGACGGGTGGATCAGGCCGGAAATAATGTTGAGCATTGTCGATTTGCCGCAGCCAGAGGGGCCGAGCAGCGCATAAGTCCCGCCCGAGCGCCAGGTCATGTCGAGCGGCTTCAGCGCATAGGCCCCGTGCGGACTGTAGCGATGCGCGAGGGTCTCAAGCCGGATCTCAGCCATTCTGGCCCCCTTTCGCGATCAGCCTGCCATCGGCGCCATAGACCAGGGCGCGGCTCAGATCGGGTGTTATGCAAAGGTTCTGGCCAAGGGCATGGTCTGCGATCCGGCGTTCCAGCATGACGAGCGGCTGGCCTCCGGCATCGAGATGGGTCACGGTCTCGGACCCCGTCACTTCGGTCAGCGCGACCCGCGCCATCAGGTCACCGCCCTGGCGGATATCTTCCGCGCGCAGCGCCAGCGTGTAGCGGCCAGGCGGCAGCCCTGTGATACTGTCGCGCGGCGCGGCGCCGAGATGGTCGATCTCGAGGCCGGTGTCACTGAGATCTGCGCCCAGCAGATTGACCGGTGGGTCATTGACCACTTTCGCCGCCTCAAGCGTCTCTGGCGCGGTGAAAACCGCGCGCGGCGGACCGGATTGCAGCGCGCGCCCCTCGGACATCAGGACGACGGCGTCGCCCATCCGGAGCGCCTCGCGCGGGTCGGTCGAGGCATAGATCACCGTGGTCCTGGTGGCATGAAGCAGTGCAGAGAGCTCTTCGCGCATCCCTTCGCGCAGGTTGTAATCAAGGTTCACGAAGGGCTCATCCAGCAGAAGGATCGGCGCCCCTTTGACCAGCGCGCGCGCGATGGCGACCCGCTGCTGCTGGCCGCCCGAAAGCTCGGACGGGCGCCGGCTGGCCATTTGCGCAAGGCCCACACGGCCCAGCATGTCGCGCGCAGCCTCGCGCGCCGCAGCTTTCTCCTCGCCCCGGCGGATCAGTGGGAAAGCGAGGTTATCCAGCACGTTGAGATGCGGGTAATTGATGAATTGCTGTGTCACCATCGCTACGGGCCGCCGCCAGGGCGGGATATGCGACCAGTCCTCGCCGTTGAAACTGATCCGCCCGGCGGGCTGCACAAGGCCCGCAATCGCGCGCAAAAGCGTGGTCTTACCGGCCCCCGTGCGGCCCAGCAGCGTTGTCAGACCCGGTTTGAACTTGAGGCTGATGCCGGCGAGATGCGGCACGCCGCCCTCGGACAGGCTGAGATCTTCGAGGTGCAGCATCAGCGCACCGCCCCGGCGAGACCGCCGCGTGCAAGGAAACGCTCAACCACGAAGGCCAGTACCGCCAGAGGTGCTACCGAGACAATGGCGGCGGCGGAAAGCGACCACCAGGGTGTGACGGATGAGTTCAGCGCGACGATGGAAACCGGCAATAGCTGCGTCTGGGTGAAGGTCAGCGTGAAGGCGAAGAAAAAGTCATTCCAGCCGAAGATCAGGCAGAACATGCCCGCGACCACAAGGCCCGGAGCCACATTCGGCAGGATCACCCGCAGGAAGGTGGTGACGGGCGTACAGCCATCCAGCCAGGCCATCTCATCCAGCGCACGCGGGATGGTGTTGAAGAAATCCACCATCACCCAGACCGCAATCGGCATCAGCGCCGCGACATAGACAAGGATCAGCCCCGGCAGGCTGTCGAGAAGCCCCAGCCAGCGCAGCATCAGGAAGAACGGGATCGCCAGCACGATGGGCGGCATGATGCGCTGCGAGATGAAGAAGAAGGTGATGTCTGCGTTGCGGATCGGCCCGGCGCGGAAGGTAAAGCGCGACAGCCCGTAAGCGGCAAGGGTGCCCAGCACCAGTGCGATGACCGATGCTGTGCCGGTGACGATGACCGAATTGATATAGGGTTTCACAATATTGATGCCGCCAACCCCGCCGAAGAGCGATTTCCAGCCGGCAAGCGAGGGCTCGAATTGCGCCCAGGGGATCCAGGTCGCGCCGCCGGTCACCGCGTTTTGCGACTTGAAACTGGTCGAGAGCATCCAGAGGAAGGGAAAGATCACGAAAGCCGACCAGAGCGTGACAGCGAGGTATTTCAGCGCAAGATAGAACGTCTTCATGCCTGTGCCCCCCGCACCATCAGCCGCATCAGCGCTTTCGCGATCAGGGTCAGTGCCACCGCCATGATGATCAGATAGGTCAGTGACAAAGCCGCAGAATAGCCGATCTGGAAATCACGCATTCCCCGGATATAAATGTAGTAACTCACTGTTTCGGTTGATGTTCCTGGACCACCCGAGGTCAGGACATAGACCGTCTCCATGATCTTTGACGCCTCGATCGCGCGGATCAGGATGGCGCCCACCGAAATCGCGCCCATCATCGGGAAGGTCACCGACAGAAAGGTGCGGATCGGCCCGGCCCCGTCGACCTTGGCGGCAAGGAAGGGCTCGGAGGGCAGGGACAGCAACCCTGCGAGCAGAAGGAGGAACATGAAGGGCGTCCATTGCCAGATCTCGACCACCATTACGGCGGCGAAGGCAAATCCGGGTTGCGACAGCCAGGGCTGGGCGCCGATGCCGATGGCGTCTAGGATCGGGTTCAGCGGCCCGAGGCTTTCGTGAAAGATGGTGCGCCAGATCACCGACATCACCACCGGCGTCGTCATCATCGGCACCAGAAACAGCACCCGGAAGAACCGCCGCGCCGCGATCTCGCGCCAGACCAGCAGCGCCAGCGCAAAGCCCAGCACATACTGGATCAGAACGGTTGAAATGCTCAGGACAGAGAGCCGCCTCAGCGCCTCCCAATAGCGGGCATCGTCCCACATTCTGGCATACATCGCGCCGCCGGCATTGTTCAGGCCCGGATTATAGACATCCCAGGACGAGAAACTGACGCGGATGGTGAAGAGGAGCGGGAAAAGGATCACCGCGATCAGGACCAGCAGGCCTGGCAGCAGGAAGATGTATTTCTGGCGGTACACGGGGATCCTCCGGAAGCGGCTTGCGGTCTGGGCCTGCGGAATGCGGCCCTCCGGATGACTTGCCGGCCAGGCCGAAACGGGCGCAGGGAAGCGGAGGGCCGGGGCGCGGCCCTCCGTCAGGTCAGCGGTCTTCGAGCGCGACCACATTGGCATAGGCCTCGCGGACCCGGTCCGCACCGATGCGTTCGACAATGGCGTTCCATTCGGCGGCGACACCGTCCAGCGCGGCCTGGGCCGTCTGCTCGCCCGATTGTGCCCGCGCAACTCCGGCGGCAAGCGAGGACATGAATTCCCCTACCCCCGGCACCCGCAGGTCAAAAACCTGGTTCGGCGCGGTGTCGATGCCTTTCAGCGTGGTCGTATAGGTCTCGGCCACCGCCTTGTCCCAGCCGAGTTCGGTCTCGTAAAACGCTGGGTCGAAATGGCTGTCGCGGTAGGGGTTGATCCCGAAACGCCCGATCTGAAGATCGGATTCCGTATTGCCCTCATTGGCGAAGAAACACAGGAAATCGAAGGCCATATCCTGGTTCTTGCTGTCCTTTGCCACGGCCGAGGTCCAGCCCCAGGTGACATAGGCGACGCGGTTCGGATCCTCGAAACTATCCCAGGCGCCGGTCTCGCGGTTCCAGACCTCGCGCGCACCGGGCAGCATGGCCGCGGCGACCTTGTTGCGGATCGGGCTGTCTTCCTGCATCGCCTGGATGAAGGCATCATCCCAGCTGTAAGACATCAGCGTCTGCCCGCCGCCGAAGGAAAAGATCTCGTCACCCAGCCCGAAGGAGGTGCCTCCCGGCGGCATCGAGGCCTGGGCTTCGACAAACAGCTCCAGCCCGCGCACCCAGCCGGGGGTGTTCACCAAAGGTGTCATGGTCTCGAGGTCAAAGAAGAAACCACCCTTCACATCGGGGTGCTTCGCATAGGGCGCGACCCGGCTGATGAAGGCCGAGAACATCAGATCATCGCGTTTGGTGACCTCGGCGGTGCCGAAATTCGGCGCGCCATCGCCATCCCAGTCGGTATTGGTGAAGACAGCGGCGACCTCGTTATATTCCTCCCAGGTGGCGGGGACGGTCAGGTCGCGGCCGGTTTTCTCTTTGAACAGCGCCTGGGCGTCAGCGTTGTCAAATACATCGGCACGGTATTTCAGGTAATGCCGGTCGCCATCCATGGTGTATTGCAGCATCCGATCCCCCCAGGAGGCGATGCCGCGATAGGTGGCGGTCACCGCCTGCATACCCGAGACCTGCTGATATTCGGCAGGCACTTCGGCCAGGTAAGGGTTGAAATCGCCGATCCAGAGCGAGGCATAGAACAGGACGTCATAGGCCGCCTGCTGGGTCTGGAACGGGATCATGACGCGCTGGAACAGGTCGCCAAACGGCACATGGACCACATTCACCGTGGCCCCGGTCAGCTCCTGGAATTGCTGGGCATGCAGGGCGGTCGGTTCACCGATCACCGGGATCGCATGGGTGATGACGTTCAGCGTGCGGCCGGAATAGTCTTTCGCATCAATGGCCGCATAGCTGCAGATCCCCGGCACATCTTCTTTGATGCCGTATTTCGAATAATCCCCGGCGCTTGCGAGACCGGTGGCACAGGCCAGAACGGTGGTCGCAAGAAACAGCCGCTTCAAAGCGGTTCCTTTGGTCATGACTTCCTCCCAGAGTCAGGTTGCAGTTTGCCGGTGCCCGTTAAGGCACCAGCACGGCACGGCCGCGGATCTTGCCCTGGTGCAGGTCTTGCAGCGCCTGATTGGCCTGATCGAGCCGGTAATGTTTCGTCGCCAGTTCCACGAGGCCGCGATCGGCAAGCGCCATCAGCTCGGTCAGTTCGGCCCAGGTGCCGACGAGATTTCCGATGATGTTCTTCTCGGTGATCACCATATCGACGGTGGGGACGCGGATCTCCTCGCCGTAGCCGACGACGTAATAGCTGCCCATGGGCCGGGTCATATCGAGACCCTTCTTCGTGGTGCCCTTTTCGCCGACGAAGTCGATCACCGCTTCCGCCCCTTTGCCGCCGGTCAGCGCGAGAACCGCGTCGACCTCGCCGCCATCGGCCTTGATCAGGTGATCGGCCCCATGTTCAGCGGCCAGCGAGAGCGAGGCGTCTGAGGTGTCGACCACGATGATCCGCGCGGCGCACATGGCGCGCAACACCTGGATGCCGATATGGCCAAGGCCACCGGCCCCGATCACCACGGCAGCCTGATCCGGCAGCAATTGCTGCGCCGCCTTTTTCGCCGCCCGGTAAGCGGTGAGCCCGGCATCGGCATAGGGTGCCACATCTTTCGGGGCGAGCGTCTTAGGCAGCGCGATCAGATTCCTGGCCGAGGTCTGCAGCAGTTCCGCATAGCCCCCATTGCTGTCGAGCCCGGGGAATTTCCCCTCGCCATGCATGTCATGGCCGCGACGGCAGGCGATACAGGTGCCCCCCGTCACTTTTGGGTGGACGATCACCGGATCGCCTTTTTTGAAGCCTTCGACCTCGGGCCCGATCTCTTCGATCCAGCCTGCATTCTCATGCCCCATGATCAAAGGCAGGAGGGCGGTGCCCGAAGGGTCGGTATGGGGACGCCAGATGCCCTCGATAATATGGAGATCGGTGCGACAGACCCCCGCGCCGCCGATGCGGATGATCACGTCACTCGATTTCACGATCTTCGGATCCGCCACCTCTGCGCCGCGCACCCATTCGGGCGCGGTCAGAGCGGGATCATAGGTATGAAGAACCTGGGCTTTCATGGTCGGGTTGCCTCCTCGGATACCGCCCTCCCCGGCGGTAGGGCGAAGAGGTGGCGCATCCTGGCCGCGCTGGCAAACCCGGCGGAATTTGCGGCGGGGGGGCGTCCGCGAACTGGACGATCCAGGGCTGGCGCTGTTCAGGGGGTGAACAGTCTGGCCGGGGGCAGGCCACTTGTGCCCTGCGGCGTGAGAGATGTTCAGAAACTGGACAGGTCAGGGCGAATCACAGGCCAAGGTTGACAGGTGGCGGGCAGCCGATACGTTTTCGAACGGCCCGCAAAAAGGGCTGTCGGGGCGCGGGGAGGCGGCCCGGCACAAAAGAAATGGACAAGCCCGGGGAGGGGCCGGCGCCATGGAGATGCAGACTTCGGCACTGACCCGCGCCCGCCATCAACTTGAAACGCAAGGGCGTTTTCCCGGCGGCGCGCTGCCCGGAGATATTACGGAAAGCTGGCTCAGAAGCCTTGATCATGGCCTTGACCCGCTGGAGAGAAGCCGGCGGCTGATCCAGTCATCGACAGAATTCACCGCGACCTGCCAGCTTCACGCCGATCTGATCCGCTTCGCGCGGCCAGAGCTGGAACTGTTGTTCGATCAGATCGCCGGCTCGAATTTCATGATCGCGCTTGGCTCGCCCGAAGGGGTGGTGCTGGATACGATGCATGACCCGCAATTCGCCGAAACCGAGGCGGGGGCCCAGGTGATCCCCGGCTCGGTCTGGAGCGAGGATCTGCGCGGCACCAATGCGATGGGGGTCTGTATCGCGACAGGGCGCCCCGCCCAGGTCTATGGCGGCGAGCATTTTCTGCGCGCACATGGCGATGTCTCCTGCATCTCGGCGCCGATCTTTGACGGGGCGGGGCAGCTTGCGGGGGTGCTGGATGCCTCATCGATGTCTGCGGTGCGGCAGCAGCATACGGCGGCCCTGGTGCAGATGTCGGCATCCAGCATCGAGAACAGTCTGATCCGCGTCCGCCATGACCGCAGCATCGTATTGCAGTTCCACCCGAGGCCGGAATATCTCGGTACGCTGTCGATGGGGATGCTGGTGCTCGGCGAAGACCTCACCGTCACGGCGATCAATCGCAAGGGTGAGATGTTCCTGACCGGCTTCCCGCGCCTGATGGGCGAGAGTTTTGACCGCATCTTCGAGCAGCCCTTTGCCGCGATTCAGCGCCGTCTGGCCGAGGGAGAGACATTGCGCATCCGTGACCGGATCGGCTCGGCGGTGTCGCTGCGCGCGGTGGCGAACCGGGCGAGTTTCGCGCTGGCCCGGCGGCTGAGGCCCGTCGCGGACGAGGCGGCGCCGGCGAAGAACCTGTTTCGCGATGTCGTGGTCGAAGACCCGGCACTCTGGCAGCGTTTGCAGGCCTTGCCCGATGCGGCGCGGCGCGGCGTGGTGATTGCGATCAGCGGCGAGACCGGCACCGGCAAGGCACTGATCGCGCGGCTGGCCCATGCGGCGATGGCGCGGCCTGGGCCGCTTGTGGTGCTGGATGGCAGGATGCTGGCCGAGGCCGATCTGCCGCAGCTTTTGGGCGCAGAAGGGCAGCCGGGCCTTTTGCAACAGACAGAGGGCGGAACCCTGCTGCTTGATGAGGTCACCGCTTTGCCGCAGATGGCTCAGGCGGCGCTGGCCGGGGTGCTTGACAGTGGCGAATATCGCCAGCCTGCGACCGGCGCGCTGATCCGTTGCGATCTCCGGGTGGTAAGCGTAACCAGCGAGGCGGGCGGGCTGGCGGGGCTGCTTCCGGCCTTGCGCTACCGGCTCGAAGGCTTCCGGCTGGAACTGCCGCCCTTGCGCAAACGTGCGGATCTTGCGGCGCTGGCCTTGCGTTTCGCGCGGTCAGTGCGGGCGGAGGCGCGGATTTCCGAAACTGCCCTGGCGCGGCTGGCCGCACATGACTGGCCCGGGAACCTGCATGAGCTGCGCGCGACTGTGATCCAGGCCATGCTGGGTTCCACCGATGGTGTATTGGAGGTGACCGATTTCGACGCGCTGCTGCCGCAGCCGGCTGCGGTGCCGGTGGCTGATTGCTGCAGCCAATGCACGGGCGTGCCCTGGAAGGAAAGCCAGTGCCAGGCCATCCGCACCGCTGTGCAGCGACATGAGGGGAATGTCTCGCTCGCGGCGCGCGCGCTCGGCATGTCGCGGACGACGATTTACAAGCATCTCGGTGATGAACCTTAGGGGCGGAGCCGTTGACTTCGGACGGAAATCCCCAGTTCATCGCGATATTTGGCCACTGTGCGGCGCGCCAGAGCCTGGCCTTCGCTGCGCAGCATTTCTGCGAGCGCGGCATCGCCCAAAGGCGCGCGCGGATCCTCCGCCGCCAGAATCTGGGCAAGGCGGTGCCGGATCGCCGCTGCCGCCATGCCGCCTTCGCGCGCGGGACCGCTTTGGAACAGGCTGCACAGCGTCCGGAGCCCATGCGGCGTCTCGACCAGCAGATCGCGCGCCACCCGCCCGACCGTGCTGTCATGCAGCCCGAGCCCTGCCGCGATCCCGGACCGGCTGAGTGCCTTCAGCGCTCCGGGCCCGTGGTCCAGAAAGCCGCGCTGGCCCTGGAGGACCGCCCGTGACACCGCCAGCACTGTGCGGTTGCGGCGTTCAACGACCGAGGCGAGCCATTCCGCCTCGGCCCTGACCGCGCGCAAAGCTGCGCCGGCGCTCTCTCGCGGCGCAAGGCTCAGCACCGGCAATGTGCTGCGGTTCAGCGCGACCTGCCAGCCGGTATCCCTGCGCGAGACAATCACATCGGGTGCCCTGACCGGAGCGGGGCTGACACCGAAGCCCAGGCCCGGGCGCGGGTCCAGCCGGCGGATCTGCGCGAGGCAGCGGGCGACCGCCTCGGGGGCGAGGCCCGCGGCCTTTGCCACCGCGAGCGGACCTGCACCCGCCAGAAGGTCGAGATGGCGCAGAACGGCTTCCATTTCGGCGGTCAGCTGGTCGCGTTCCTGTGCCTGAATGCGCAGGCAATCGGCGAGATCGCGGGCGAAAAGACCGGCGGGCTCGATCTCACGCTGCAATGCAGCAAGCATGTGTTCCGCAACCTGCAATTCCCGCCCGGCGGCGGCGGCAATCCCGGCCACCGGCTGGTCCAGCCAGCCATTGCTGTCGAGCGCTTCGACAAAAGCCATGGCCAGACCTTCATCGGCGCGGGCGGCGGCAATCATCCGCAATTGCCCCATGACATGCGCGTAAAGCCCGGCGCTCTCCTCGCCCTGTTCCTCCGGAGCTGCGGCACTCCTCGCGGGGATCCTTACGCGTAAAAACGGGTTCGCGGCAGCCCTGCGAGACAGTTCCGCCGTCAGCTCTTCATTCGAGAGGCGCAAGAGATTGATCGCCTGGATCTGCCGGAACCCAAGTGTTTGGCGCTGGCTTTGTGTCAGGCGTGACGCTACCGTCATCTGATCTCACCTCCTGGCGAGGAGCTGCCATGGCGCATCTGGCACCTGATCAACCCATTGGACCCGAACGGTTTTACCGCGAAATGTCGCCGCAGCTTGCGGCGCGGCTGCGACAGATGTGGTCGGCGCGCGGTCACGATCTCGACAGGCTCTGGGGGGAATGTATCCGTGGCCTGCCCGGCTTTCGCGCGCTGCCTCCGGTCGAAAAGCCCGGGGCCAACAGCCGCGCCCATGACCGGCTTTGTATGTTCGACCAGGCGCTGATCTGGACCATGGCGCTGAACCGCGCGGCGGGGGCGGGGATGCGGATTGAGGGCCTGCGGCTTGGGCGCGACCAGTTTTGCGCGCTGCAAATCCTGAGCGGGCGGGTGGTCGAATCCGTCTCGGCAATCCGGCTTCTGGTCCTGACCGAACTGGCGGTGCCGGCGCTGCAACTGGCGCGCTCGGTCTCGGAAGATGTCGATATGGCGCTGGCACTTTTGCTGCGCAGAAAACTGGCGCAGCAATTCGTCGCCTGTCGCAGTGCGGAAGAGGCGAATGACTTCTGGCGGCGCCATATTGCGGGGGGGCGGGCCTTCCGGCTGGTGGCCGAAAAGCTCTATGCCATCGGGCTCGATCACTCGGATCAGAGCGAATATGGCCGCTGGCGGCGCGAGGTGCTGACATTGCTGGGCTCTGCGGTCCATAGCTCTCCGCTGGGACAGGGCGCGCGCGGGCGCGAGGCGGCCTGGCCGGCCAATCCGGTCGCGCGCGACTGCCTTGATTTCGTGACGCACCGCTTGCACGAGCTTTGTGCCTGGGCGCATCTGATTGAGATCGGTCTCGAAGAGGACCTGGTGCTGATCTCCTCGACCGCCCCGCCGGAGGCGCGGCTGCTGGCCTGCGCCGCCGGCTCGCGCGACATCCTGCTCGACCAGATGCGATGGGCGCTGGTGGGGCAGGGCGCGGATCAGGGGGATGGGACCTCCGGGCCGGAAGCGGCAGGTGCCACCCCCGACGCGGGGCTGTTCAATGCGGGGCGGGCGCTCCACTGATCTTGTCGGTGGCGATCCAGCGTGCGGCAAGAACCAGGGTGCCCATTGCGAAATCCTTGCCATGGGCGGCGATCATTTCTTGCGAGACTTCGGCGATCCGCGCGAAAAAAGCATCCTTGCTGAGATCCTCATCCGATTGTTTTTGCAGGGCTTCGGTCATGTCTGATCCTTTCCTTATTTGAAGAGCTGAGCGGGAAGCGTCACCAGTGCGGCCGCACCCGAAGCGGTTCCGATCGCGAGATGGAGCCCGTCCGACGACCAGGCGAGCGCGGTGACCGCGTGGCCATCGGCCTGGCGCAGCGGCATTTCCTCGGCCTGGCCGGCGCGCGCGATTGCGACCGCACCATCCGCCGTGCCAAGCGCGATCAGATCGCGCGCGGGATGGGCCGCGACCCTGTCAATCAGCACCAGACCCGGGCTTCCGGTCCTCAGCGCACCGGTCTGGCCGTCGTTCAGCGGCGGAGTCGCGAGCGACCAGCCGGCGGCGCGGAATGCTCCCGAGGCGAAGATGGCACTTTTGCTGAAGGCGATGGCAGAAGGGGCGGCGCGAAATTTGTCGAGCCGTGCGACGGCGCCATCTGCGCGGCGCAGCATCCAGATCCCGTCTTTGCCGTTCGACCCGGCGAGCCAGGTGCCATTGGCTGCGAAGACCAGCGGGCCTTTGCCGCCAAGCGGATGGCTCTCGTAACCCTGGCGGGGCTGGCCGATCAGCAGCGTTTCGTCGAGCATCACCGCGAGCGACTGATCTGAGGGCGAGAAGGCCAGGGCATTGGCCGGGCCGGGGGTCAACAGGCCGATCAGCCGCGCCATGCCCTCTTCCTCATGCAGATCGGTGCGACCGTCGCGCGCAATGGCCAGTTTGCCCGTCCCATCCGAGGCAATGGCAAAGATCGGGCTGGTCTTATCGGTCATTGTAATCACCTGGCCGCGCGGTGTGACGCGGTTGAGACGACCATCCTTCCCCGCCGCGATCAGCCCGAGTGAGCCCGAAGGGGCAAGCATCAGCCCGCCGCCCGCCAGGTCTGGCGTCAGCACCGGCTGAGCCACCGGCTTTTCGCGCGGACGGATGGTCGCGCGGCCGGAATCCGCCTCGACCCGCAGCCGGCTGAGGGGGGAATCGGCATCTTGCAGTGCCATCAGGGCGAGGCGGCCGTTCTCCAGCGCAAAGCCTGCCACCTTGCCGGCCGCATCAAAGGCGAGGCCGGTGACCGCAGCCTCCAGCTGCCAGCTGCGCGCGAGCAGATCGAACAGGGCGGATTGTGCGGCCTGCTGCGGCGCGGGCCTAGCCGGCGCCTCCGGGGTGGCGGTATCGCTCATCGGATGTTCCTCATGTCAGATCGGAGAGTTCGCGCCCGAGGGCGGTGAGTTCTTTTTCCAGCGCTGCAACCTGCAATTCGCAGGTCTCGGCGGTAAGGCGGGCCGCGATCTCGGCGCGTTCGGCTTCGGCCAGGGCCGGGCCGGGCGCATCCTCGGCCATCTGCCGTGCGAAGCCGGCTGCGGCCACTTTCTGCAACAGCCGGTGATACTCGCCGGTCAGCTGGCTGAGCTCGGCGGTGATGCGGAACTGATCTGCGAGAATCTCTTGCGCGCGGCGCTTCTCATAGCTCATCTTCGCCCCCATCCGCTGTCATGCCAGACCGGAAGCAGGAGACGCCGATGCAGCCCCCTTCCCCCGAGACCCGTTTCCTTGCCGCCATCAGCCGTGCGGCGGCAGCCGAATTCGGCGCGGATCACCCGCTGGCCAAAGCCGCTGCTGCGGCGCTGGACTCCGGCACATTTGCCGATGCCGCGCGCGCCCGGGAGCTGCTTGCGGCGCTGGAGGAAAGCATTCGTGAACGATTGCTCGCTCTCGCCCATCGTGAGATGCGTGAGGATGTTTCCGCAATCTGGAACCTGCTCCCCGGTGCGGCGCGGTCGGGTGGGATACACTGAGCCGGTCATGATCTGAGCCGCCGCAGCTCGGCCTCTTCGGCGTTCAGGCCTGAGACGACGCGGCTGATCCCCTCGCTGAACCGTTTCTCGGCCATGTCGATATGACTGGCGATGGCGTCCCAGATATCGACCCGCATCAGGGTCTCGACATCGCCGGTCAGGATCTCGATTTCACCAAGGCGAAAGCTGCGGGCCAGCGAGACACCGGTGGTAACGAATTCACGCAGTTCGAGCGCATGGCTGTCGATGAAAAACGGCAGGAGCGGGTGGCTTTCCGGGGTCACGCCGGCATCGGCGAGGCAGGTTTCAAGGAAGTCGCGGAAATGGCTGTGCAGGATTTCCTGGCTTTGCCCGAGGAAGCGCATCGTGAAAACAAGGTCATTCGGCGCGCGCGCGACCATCGCTTCGGCGGTGATCCGGGACGGGCTTTGCCCGGCAGAGAGCGGGTCAGGATGTATCGGGTCTGACATGGGAAGCAGCCTCGGGTGATCAGACCGGACAGCGCCGGCAACTCAGGCAAGAGTAACAGTCTGAAGACAGGGCAGACAGCAATTTGTGAAGATAAGGCAATGAATATAAAGAGTAAAATCGCAATCCTTCGTTACGAATGTAACGTTTCATTCCAGAGGCCAGTTACAGTTTGCACCCCGCGTTACATGCCGCGACGCCGCGTAAATTTGCTGCACTCCGGCAATGGGTTTCATGCGCCGAATCGGCAGATCAGGGGCTGTAACCACCGATATGTTACAAATATGTGCAACACCCGCCCCGATGGGCGTGACAGTTGTAACGATATGCTACGGCCCTGGTGTTCCGGGCCGGGGGCAGGTGAAAAAACCGTTGAAAAAATATTCAGAAAATAAATCTGGGTATTTCAAATGGTTGGCGAATTCAGATCTCTGGACTCGGCAAAAAATGTCCTGCCTGGCCAAAGCTGGCACGGGTTCTGCATGTATCCCTGGGACAATAAGGCGGTTCTCCGATCCGGATGCGATCCGGTCAGAAGGGCCACCATAAGAACGAAGGAATGGGAGGAGAAGCGAGGCCACCGCATGACGGCAGCACGCTTGCGCATTGTCGTTGTCGGATCCTGGTCGCGTTGCCCGGAACCTTTGCCGTGACCTGACCCGGTTTGCAGCCTGCCAAAGGCGGCACCGGAAAACCCGGGTGGATCAACCGCCCACCGGCCCGGACCGCCAGTCCCTGCCGTCAACATCAGGAGATTCATGGCATGACGCAACTGACGCTCAACAAGATCACCGCACAGCGCGGGATCTCGGTCGGCGAAGCGACGAAGAAGATCTCGGACCTTGGCTGGAACCCCAGCTATGTTCAGGAAGCCGCGACCTTCCCGACCGATTACAAGATCGCCAAGGCGCCGCGCGACCCGATGAAACAGGTGCTGCGCTCTTACTTCCCGATGCAGGAAGAGAAAGACAACCGCGTTTATGGCGCGCTTGATGCGGCTTTGCGCGGCGACATGTTCCGCAACGTCCAGCCCCGCTGGGTCGAGTGGATGAAGCTCTTCCTCGCGATCATTCCTTTCCCGGAAATCTCGGCCGCCCGCTCGATGGCAATGGTGGCCCGGATCGCACCGGGTGAAGATCTGCGCACCGGCTTTACCATGCAGATGGTTGACGAGTTCCGCCATTCCACCATTCAGATGAACCTGAAGAAGTGGTATATGGAAAACTACATCGACCCGGCCGGGTTTGACATTACCGAAGAAGCGTTCGGTAAATGCTATGCCACCACCATCGGCCGCCAGTTCGGCGAGGGGTTCATCACCGGCGATGTGATGACCTCGGCCTGTATGTATCTCACCGTTGTGGCCGAAACCGCCTTTACCAACACGCTTTTCGTCGCCATGCCGTCGGAAGCCGCCCGCAATGGCGACTACGCGCTGCCGACCGTGTTCCTCTCGGTGCAGTCGGACGAGTCGCGCCATATCGGCAATGGCCACTCTCTGCTGATGGCCGCGCTGAAAGAGCCGGAAAACCACCTGCTGCTGGAGCGCGATCTGCGTTACGCATTCTGGCAAAACCACGCCATCGTCGATGCCGCCATCGGCACGCTGATCGAATATGGCACCACCAACCGCGACAAGGAAAAGGAATCCTACGCGGAAATGTGGCACCGCTGGATCTTCGAAGATTACTACCGGACCTATATGCTGCCGCTGGAAAAATACGGCATCAAGGTTCACCATGATGACGTCCATGAGGCCTGGAACCGCATCACCAAGAAGCACTACGTCCACAAAGTCGCTCAGTTCTTCGCGGTCGGCTGGCCGGTGAACTTCTGGCGCATCGAAGCCCAGACCGACAAGGACTTCGAGTGGTTCGAGCATAAGTACCCGGGCTGGTATTCGGAATTCGGCGATTTCTGGAAATGGTACGGCAAACTGTCGAAGCCGGGTCAGAAGGTCATCACCTTCAATGAGGAAACCGGCTACGTCTATCCGCATCGCTGCTGGTCGTGCCTGGTGCCCTGCCTTATCCGCGAAGACATGGTCGTGGACGAGATCGACGGTCAGCTCCACACCTTCGCGCATGAGCTGGACCGCTGGACCGCTGTCGAGGCGTTCTCTGATGAATATCAGGGCCGCCCGACGCCGGCGATGGGCAAGTTCTCGGGCAAACGGGAATGGGAAACCGTCTATCACGGCTGGGATCTTGCCGATGCGATCAAGGATATGAACTTTGTCCGCGACGACGGCAAGACCCTGGTGCCGCAGCCGCATCTGCGCTTCGACAACAAGGATATGTGGACGCTGGACGATGTGCGCGGCCACACCCTGCTGTCGCCGCTGACGGTGCTGCGTGAAATGACCCCGGACGCGCGCGCGAAGCATATCGCCGAATACCAGGCGGGCTTTACCATCAATCCCTGCAACTAAGGCAGGCGCGCGGGGGCCAGGACTGGCCCCCGCCACTCACCAGAATTGACGAATGGCAGCCGGATGGCGTGTCGGACTGACGGCGGGGAGGCCGGACAGAATGGGAGAGGTTTACACGGTAAGGCTTGAACCCGTGGGCGTGGAATTCGAGTGTGCCGAGGACGAAACCGTCCTTGACGCCGCGTTCCGCCAGGGGATCGCGCTGCCCCATGGTTGCAAGGAAGGGCAATGCTCGGCCTGCAAATGCGTGCTTCTCGACGGCGAGGTCGAGATGCTGAAATATTCCACATTCGCGCTGAATGATGGCGATCGCGACAGCGGCCAGATCCTGATGTGCCGCGCGAAAGCCTTCGACAATCTGACAATCGACCTTCTGAACTATGACGAGGAGGTGCTGTCGAAATCCATTCCCGTCAAGCAGTTCGACGGGCAGATCACGGATTTCCGCAAACTCACGCATGACATTCGCGGCGTCGAGATCGAGCTGAACGCGCCGCTCAAGTTCTGGGCGGGTCAGTATGTCGACATCACAGTCACCACGGAAGAAGGGGAGACGATCACGCGTTCGTTCTCCATGGCAAATCCGCCGAGCGAAACCCAGAAACTCTCCTTCATCATCAAAAAATACCCCGAAGGAAAGTTCTCCAACCAGCTCGACAACGGAGGAATCCGGGCCGGAGCAAAAGTGAGCGTGGTCGGCCCCTACGGCATGTGTTTCCGCCGCGAAGGGCGCGACGGGCCGGTGGTGCTGGTCGGCGCGGGCTCCGGCATGTCGCCGGTGTGGTCGATCCTGCATGACCATATCGAAAGCGGCGAGGCGCGGCCGGTCTATTTCTTCTACGGCGCCCGGACGGAAGACGATCTCTTCCATCTCGACCAGCTGGCGGCGATCACCGCGGCGCATCCGACGGTCGAATTCATCCCGGTGCTCTCGCACGCCCCCGAGGACAGCGGCTGGACCGGCGAGACCGGCTTTGTCCACCAAGCGGTCGATCGCAAGCTCAAGGATCTGGGGATCGAAGGTCTGGGCGATGTCTATGCCTGCGGCCCACCCCCGATGATCGACGCGCTGACGCCGACGCTCTTCATGCTCGATTATGAGAGCGAGCGGATTTTCTACGACAAGTTCACCACGACGTCCGGTTCGTCGGGCCATTAAGGCGGCCCGACCGCTCTTCGAGTGAACAAACACCACAGGGAGGAAAGACCAATGGCAGCAACAGCCACCGCTACCGGATCGGGAGCCGCCGGCTCTGCGATTTTTGCAGGCTCAACCAGCCGAAAATACAACTATTTCGAACCGCGCGGCAAACGGGCGACGCATTACGAAGATGTCACTGTCGATGTGCAGCCCGATCCCGAACGCTATCTGATCCAGGACTGGATCATCAGCTTTGGCGACGGCAAGGGCGCCTATACCAAGGACAATACCAAGGCGCTGTCATCGAACTGGCACGCGTTCCGTGCGCCGGATCAGGAATGGGAACGCACCCATTACCAGCGCCAGGCCAAGATCGAGAATATGGTGCAATCGGTGATCGCCAATGCCCGCAAGGCCGGCGCGCATCTGGTGTTCGACAAGGTCTGGCAGAAGGTGCTGCAGACGCATCTCGGCGCCTGGAAACATGCAGAATTCGGCCTTGGCACCTCGCTCATGCAGGCGCAGCGCTATGGCTATACCCAGATGATCAACAATGCCACGCTGACCAATTCTTCCTACAAGATGCGGCTGGCGCAGGACATCACGCTCTATCTCGCCGAGATCGGCATGGATATCGAGGGCTGGGATGATGAGCTGGGCAAGAAGGCCTGGCTGGAAGATGCCGCCTGGCAGCCCTGTCGTCTCGCCATCGAGACCATCATGGGTACCGAGGACTACCTCGAGCAGTATTTCGCGATCAACCTGATCTTTGAACCGCTGGTGGGCGAACTGATGCGTTCGGGCTTCCTGATGCAGGCGGCGGCGGCGAATAACGACTTCATCACGCCGCCGGTGATCTCGGCGGCCGAGGCCGATTACGAGCGCAACCTCGCGAATACGATCGACCTGATCTATCTCCTCGCCCATGACGAAAAGCACGGCGCCCATAACCGCGCGCTGTTCCAGGGCTGGGTGAAAAAGCATGGCGTTCTGGCCGACAAGGCCGCGGCCGCGCTGCAACCGATCTGGTCGCAACCCCATTCGAAACCCGTGTCCTTTGCTGACGCCCAGGCTGTCTCGCATGAGCGTCTGGCGCAGATCCTGGGCGAAATCGGCCTGAGCCGCTGAGAGGAGAGACCCATGTCCAGCACGTCACGCGACAGCACGAAGAGCAATATCTTCAAGCAGATGAAGGATATCACCTTCGAGCAGACGATCTCGCATCAATGCGGCGTCACCATGAACGACTCGGTCGAGGCCCGCGCCATCGCCGAATATATGGATCAGGATAAGAACGTCACCGTCACCTATAATCCGGCCACGATCCGGATCGACGGCGAAGGCAAGCTGATCTTCAAAATGGATGACATCACCGAATATCTCGGCCGCGAAATGACCGCCGAGATCTTCGAGGTCAACACTTCCACCCATTACGGCCGCATGGTCCGGATCGACGACAATACCGTCATCCTCTTCGGCAATATGGACGAAGTCTTCGAATATATCTGACCGCTTTTGCGGGGCGCGCGGCTTTTGCGCGCCTCGTTTCCGACTGTGCAGGAGACACCATGGCAAGCATGATGAAAGCGGCGGTCTTTGTCGAAAAAGGCCGGATCGTTCTTGAAGACAAGAAGATCCCCGATGTGGGGCCGAATGACGCGCTGATGCGGGTCACCACAACCACGATCTGCGGCACCGATATCCATATTCTCAAAGGCGAATACCCGGTCGAGAAGGGGCTTACCATCGGGCATGAGCCGGTGGGGGTGATCGAAAAACTCGGCTCGGCGGTGAAGGGGTTTCGCGAAGGCCAGCGGGTGATTGCCGGCGCGATCACACCGTCCGGCTGGTCGAATGCCTGTCTCTGCGGCTGTTCCTCGCAGGATGGGGCCGGGACGAAACATGGCTGGAAGGCCACCGGCGGCTGGAAATTCGGCAATACGATTGATGGCTGCCAGGCCGAATATGTGCTGGTGCCCGATGCGATGGCGAACCTCGCGCCGATCCCCGATGATCTGAGTGATGAAGAGGTGCTGATGTGCCCCGACATCATGTCGACGGGCTTTGTCGGCGCCGAGAACGGCAATATCAAAATCGGCGATACGGTGGTGGTTTTTGCTCAGGGGCCGATTGGCCTTTGCGCCACCGCCGGGGCGAAGCTGATGGGCGCGAGCCGCATCATCGCCGTCGACACCGTGCCCGCGCGTCTGGCCATGGCGAAACGCATGGGCGCCGATGAGGTGGTCGATTTCAAGGCCTCGAACAATGTCGTCGAGACCATTCTGGAAATGACCGACGGGCGCGGCTGTGACGTGGCCATCGAGGCGCTCGGCCTGCAGGCGACCTTTGAATGGGCGCTGCGTTCGATCCGTCCTGGCGGCACGCTGTCCAGCCTTGGGGTCTATTCCGGCGATCTGAAGATCCCGGTCGACGCCTTCGCCGCCGGTCTGGGCGAGAAAACCATCCGCACGGCGCTTTGCCCTGGCGGCAAGGAACGGATGCGCCGGATGATGGAGGTCGTCCGCGCCCGCCGCGTCGATTTCAGCGCGCTCGTCACCCATCGCTACAGCATCGACCAGATCGAAGACGCCTATGAGCTCTTCGCCAACCAGCGCGACGGCGTGTTGAAAGTCGCGATCAGTCTCTGACCTAACCAAGACAAAATCCAGGGAGGAACATCATGTATAAGACGAAAGACGGCAAAGAGATCTTCGTGCTCGACTGCCATACGCATTTCTGGAACGGCTCCCCCGAAAATCAGCGCAATGTGCACGGGAAGCAGTTCATCGACTGTTTCTACGCCTATCACACCGGTCTCAGCCCGAAGGAAGAACTCTGGGAGAAGGAGCGGTTCGAGAAGCAGACGGTCGAACAGGTCTACCGCGACCTCTTCATCGACGGGCCGGATGACATGGCGATCATCCAGTCGACCTATCTGAAAGATTTCTACAAGGAAGGCTTCAGCTCGATCGAGCGGTCGAACCAGCTGGCCGAGGTCAATCCGGGCCGGTTCATCGTCAACGGGTCTTTCGATCCGCGCGATGGTGAAAAGGCGCTGGAATATATCCATTACATGAAAGAGACTTTTGATATCAAAGGGGTAAAGATGTACACGGCCGAATGGAACGGCGATTCCAAAGGCTGGAAACTGACTGACCCCTCTGCCTATAAATGCTTTGAGCTTTGCGAAAAGCTTGGGATCAGGAACATCCATGTCCATAAAGGCCCGACCATCCGGCCCTTGTCGAAAGACGCTTTTGCGGTGGGCGATGTGGATGATGCGGCGACCGATTTCCTTGGTCTGAACTGGATCATCGAGCATTGCGGCCTGCCGCGTCTCGACGATTTCTGCTGGATCGCGACGCAGGAAAGCAATGTCTATGCCGGCCTCGCGGTGGCGCTTCCGTTCATCCATTCGCGCCCGCGCTATTTCGGCGAGATCATTTCCGAACTTCTGTTCTGGCTCGGGCCGGAGAAGATCCTGTTCGGATCGGATTACGCGATCTGGACGCCGCAATGGCTGGTGGAAAAGCTGTGGAACTACCAGATCCCGGACGACATCGCGCAAGAGCGGGGCGTGCAGCTGACCGATGAGATCAAGGAAAAGATCCTCGGCCTCAATGCGGCGCGGCTTTACGATATCGACGTGGCTGCGAAACGTGCCGAGCTGGCACAGTCGCCCATCCGCATCGCGGCGGAATAAGCCATGGGCCTGCCGCAAATCCGGGGCGCGCAGGCAAGGGAAGTGTGGCGGCGTCTTGGCGCCGTCACCGATCCCGAGCTTGATGAGCCGATCACCGATATGGGCTTTGTCGAACGGCTTGAGGTCAGGAATGGCGAGGTCGATATCACCTTTCGCCTGCCGACCTATTGGTGTTCGCCGAACTTCGCGTTTCTGATGGCCGATGGCATCCGCAAGGCCGCTCTCGCGCCCCCCTGGGCATCGAAGGCGCGGGTGATCCTTATGGATCACTGCTATGCGGAACGGGTGAATGCCGCCGTCAACGAAGAGCAGTCTTTCGACGCGGTCTTCGCCGAGATGAGCGATGGGGCGGATCTCTCGGAGGTGCGCGAAACCTTCCGCGAGAAAGCCTTTCTGCGCCGCCAGGAGGCGGTGATCCGGGGGCTTACGGCGATGGGCTGGGCGCCCGCACAGATCACCGCGCTGACGCTGGCGGGGTTTGATGCGCTCAACCTCGGGAACCAGCCGGAGGCATCAGTTCAGAAACCGCGTTACCGCGAGATCCTTGTCGGTGACGGGCTGGCACTTTTGCCTGACGACCCGGCCTTTGTCACCTGGGCAGGCGACCCACTGACCGCCGGGGGTCTTGCCGACCATCTGATGCGGCTCCGCGCCATTCGCATCAATATGGAGTTCAACGGCGCCATGTGCCGCGGCCTCGCTGCGGCACGTTACAAAGAAGTCGATCTGTCCGGTGGGGAGCCGGAGCTGATCGATTTCATCCTCGGACGGGTGCCGCCCAGGGACCATCTCGCGACAGACCACGGGGCCAGCCCGGACAGCCGCAGCTGAGCCACGCCACCCCACCACCATGAAGGGAAGCCGGCGCGCGGGGGCGTGACCGGTCACAAGGGAGGATACCCCATGCCTAACTTTCTGATCCATTCCATCGAGGCCCGCCGGGCGCTGGCGCGCGGTGTTGCAAAGCTTGCCGCCGCTGTCGAACCGACGCTGGGGCCCAAAGGGTTGAATGCGATGATCGACCGCCCCGTCGGCACGCCGCTGATCACGCGTGACGGTGTTTCCATCGCGACCGAGATCGAGCTGCCGGACCGGTTCGAGAATATGGGCGCCCAGGTGGTGCGCGAGGTCTCGATGCAGACGAATGAGGTGGCGGGTGACGGCACCACCACGGCGATCGTCCTTGCCAATGCGATGATCCAGCAGGGCGTGACCCAGGCCGAGCGCGGCGCTCGGGCGGTGGATCTGTGCCGGGGGATCGAGCTGGCGGTCGCGAAAGTGGTCGAGGCGCTGCGCGCCCAGGCCGTGCCGGTCAAAGATAATCCGCGCCTTCTGAGTGCGGTGGCCAATATCGCTGCCACCGACCCCCGTCTGGGTGAGATCGTCGCCGAGGCGCATGCCCGCGTCGGCGAAGACGGTATCATCACCGCCGATTTTTCCGTGACGGTCGAGACGACGCTTGAGGTGATCGAAGGCATGTCTTTTGAACGCGGCTATATCTCGCATCACATGGTCACCAACCAGGACGAGATGGAGGCGGTGCTGGAAAAGCCGCTGATCCTGCTGACCGACCAGAAAATCCTCGCACCTTCTGCACTGGATGGCGCCCGCCGCATCGCCGATGCCGAGGGCCGCTCGCTGTTGATTGTCGCCGAGGAAATCGCGCCCGAAGTGGTGGTGACGCTGCTGGAGGCCGCTCCCGCCGGCAAATATCTGATCGTGCATCCGCCGGAATATGGCCACTGGCGCAAGGCGTTGATGGATGATCTCGCGATCCTGACCGGCGGCGAGGTGCTGGCGCGCGATCTGGGCCGGAAGATCGAGAATGTCACCCGCGAACAGTTGGGCGCGGCGCGGCAGGTGCGGTCTTCGGCGGGGCAAACCACGGTGATCGGCGGCGCGGGCGATGCGGCGGCAATCACTGCGCGGCGTCTGCAGGTGCAGCGCCAATATGACATCGCGCCGCCGAATATCGAACAGGATAAACTGCGCGAACGCCTCGCCAAGCTCTCGGGCGGCACGGCGGTGATCCATGCCGGTGGCCTCACGCCGGTGGAGCAAAAGCGCAAGATCCAGCTGATCGAGGATTCGCTTTACGCGATCCGTGCGGCGGTCGAAGAGGGCGTCGTCCCCGGCGGCGGCTCGGCGCTTGCCCATGCCGCGCCGGTGCTGGACGCGGTTGTCGCGCAGGCATCGGGCGATGTGGCGGTGGGGATCGAGCTGGTACGTTCCGTCCTGACCCGTCCACTGGCGCGGATCGCGCTGAATGCGGGGACCGACCCGAATGCGGTGATCGCCGAGGTGGTGCGGTCCGCCGACGGGATGGGTTTTGACGCGTCCCAGGGCAGGTTTCGCGACATGATCGAGGCCGGGATCGTCGATCCGGTGCGGGTCACCTGTTCGGCGCTGGCCAATGCGGCCTCGGTCGCCTGTCTGATCCTGACCACCGAGACCCTGATCGGTCATGCCGAAGACTATGTCGACCCGACCGCCGGCCCGGCGCTTGGCGGCGGCTCGGAGCGGCTTGGCCGTCAATGAGCGGAACGGGCGGCGTCTCGCCGCCCGACCCCTCCGGAACCCGGATTTTCAAAGTAAGGAGCGCGCCATGAAGGCTGCAAGACTCTACGAATATGATCCCGCAATGAATGTGCAGCTGGTGATCGAGGATATCCCGGCGCCGACCATCCTTGCGCCCGATGAGGTGATTGTGCGGGTCGGCGCGGCCGGCCTGTGCCGCACCGATCTGCATATTATCGAAGGCGTGTGGAAGCCGATCATGGATCCGCATAACACGCTGCTGCCCTATGTGATGGGGCATGAAAATGCTGGCTGGGTCGAGGATGTCGGATCGAATGTGCGGACCGTGAAGCCGGGCGATGCAGTGATCTGCCATCCGCTGCGCACCTGTGGCGTCTGCCTGAACTGCCATCACGGCCATGATATGTATTGCGATCACGGCCTCTTTCCGGGCCTCGGCCTTGATGGTGGCTTCGCGGACTATTTCAAGACGAATGAGCGTTCGTTAATCAGGCTGAACACCGATATCGTGCCGCTGGATGTGGCGCCGATGGCCGATGCCGGCATCACCGCCTACCGCGCGGCGAAGCGGGCGGCAAAGATGTTGCCGCCCGGCAGCTGGTGTGCGGTACTTGGCGTAGGCGGGCTGGGCCATATCGCGCTGCAATCCCTGCGCGAGCTTTGCGGCGCGCGGCTGATCGCAATTGACCGCGAGCCGGGGGCGCAGGTGCTCGCCCGGGAACTCGGCGCCGATGTGGTGCTGGATGGTGGCCCGAACCTGATCGAAGAACTGAAAGAGATCACCGGCGGCGGCGCCCATGTGGTGATCGATTTTGTCGGTGAACTCGGCGTCGAAAACATCTGCTGGAAGCTCTTGCGCAAGGGCGGCGAATGCATCGTCGTCGGCTATGGCGGCAAGATCGAAGTGCCGACCCTGGAGCTTGTCGCCAACGAGATCAAAATCGGCGGCAGCCTCGTCGGCGATTACACCGAACTGGTCGAACTGATGGAACTGAATGCAGATGGCAAGGTGAAGATGCATTACACGGCCTATAAGCTTGATGACATCAACACGGCGATTGACGACTTCAAGAACCGCCGCTTCACCGGGCGGGGCGTGATCGTGCCCTGAAGGCGCTGGTCCCCGGGCCAGACAGAAGCGGCAGGAAAAGGCGCCACTCTCCCCCCGGTGGCGCCTTTTCTATGCGCGCTCACTCATAGGTGCGGCGGATGCCATAGGTCTTCAGCTTGCGGTACAGCGTCGGGCGCGAGATCCCCAGAACCTGCGCCACGCGGGTCAGATTGCCTTCTTCCGCCGCCAGAGTGCGGCGGATCGCCTGTTCCTCCATATCGGTGAGATTGGCCGGTATGACGGGTTCGGCCGCCACCGCGACCGGCTGCCGCGGGGCGCTGCGCAGCGCGGCGGGCAGATCGTCTTCGGTGACAATCGTGCCGTTGACCATCAGATGCAGCCGTTCGAAAAGGTTGCGCATCTCGCGCACATTGCCGGGCCAGTCGTAATGCGCGAGCAGGCCGGCAGCCTCTTGCGACAGGATCAGCGGCTCGCGGTGCAGCCGTGCCGCCACGGCGCGGTTGAAGTGATCGGCCAGCCCCATGATATCACAGGGGCGTTCGCGCAAGGGCGGCACTTCGATGGTCATCGCGCCGATCCGGTAATAGAGATCGCGGCGGAAACGGCCGGCCTCCACCTCTTCGCGCAGGTCCCGATTGGTCATCGCCACCAGTTGCACATCAACCTGACGGCGCTTTGAACAGCCGATCCGGTAGACCGCGCGCTGTTCCAGCACCCGAAGCAGATAGGGCTGCAATTCCAATGGCATCTCGCCGATCTCATCCAGGCAGAGCACACCGCCGTCGGCCTGTTCGAACTTGCCGGCCTTGCCATCGCGGGTGGCGCCGGTAAAGGCACCCGGCGCATGGCCGAACAGCTCTGACCCGAAGAGTTCCGCCGAGATGGCACCGCAATTCACGGTGATAAAGGGCGCGCGGCCCTTATGCGGCGCAGCAGTATGGATCAGCCGGGCAAAGAGCTCTTTGCCGGCGCCGGTCTCGCCCTGGATCAGCACCACGGACCCCGCCGCTGCCGTCCGCCGTGCCAGATCGACGGCGGCGGTGAATTTCGGCGCCTGGCCGACCATCAGCAATTCGTCGCGCGCGGCGCCGGCACGGGGGGGGATGCGGAAGGGCTCCACCGCTGCGGCAGGTGCTGCGGCGGTGGGGCGCGCCGGCAGGATCAGCGCGGCGCCGCTGAATTCACCATCAAGGAACAGCCGCGACACGCCACTTGGCCGCAGATGCGGCGGGATGGCGCGGGCGATGTCCTGATCGCTCATCGAGCCGGAAAGCGGGATGAATTGCTGGCCGAGCGAAAGCTTCGGCGCGGCCTGGTCCCGGGGCGCGCCAGAGGGCAGGCGGTGATACATCACCCGCCCGATCCGGTCGAGGATCAGCACCGCATCGCGGCTGCCCTGGGCCGGGCCATTGTCAAGAAACGCCTCCAGCAGCCGGGTGCGCCGCATCTCCTGGCGTTCCGCCAGCGCGGCCTCGATTTCACGCGCGACCGAGGCGATCAGCGCCACATTATGTGGCCGGAAAATCGCCGGCGGGCCGGAGAGATCCACCGCGCCGATGATGCGCTGATCCACCGGATCGCGCACCGGGGCCGCAGCGCAGGTCCAGGCCTTGATGCCCTGGCAGAAATGTTCGGACGCATGTACCAGCGTCGGGCGGCCCGACCGGATCGCGGTGCCGATCCCATTGGTGCCGATGGCGGCCTCATCCCATTTGCCGCCCCGGATCAGGTGGATCGAGCGCGCGGCATTATGGGTCCGCAGGTCGCCGATCTGTTCCAGCACCAGCCCGTCGGCATCGGTGAGGATCAAAAGCGCATTGGCCTCGGAGAGCAGCGGCCCCATCTTTTCAAAGGGGGCATGCGCGGCGGCGCGCAGGTCGGAATTCTTCTGCCGCGCGTCTTCGAGGATCTCTTCGGTCTCGTCCAGCGGCGCGAGTTCCGCCGTGGCGTCGATCCCCGAGGCGAGGCTGCGCGACCAGGATTCAAGGATTTCGCGGCGCACGCCCGAGGTGCGGCTTTGTTCGATGTCGCGATAGGTGAGGAAATCCTCCCAGGCGCGCATGGTGGCACGCTGGTCAAGCCAGTCATCGAACATGCCCGTCCGGGTGTGGAAACCCGAAATCGGATCGGTCATGCGAGTCCTCCCAATGGGCTGGGGCGTTCGTCTCGCCCTTGCTGTTGCATCCGAAGATGCAGGTGGTCAGGCAAATGCGGGAGGGCCGGCACCCCAGGAGGCTGGTGCCGGAAATTCAAATGGGTCAGCTGAAACCGAGGCGTTCCGAGATTTCAGCGGCCAGCAGGCTTTCGGGGCAGGCCTGGTCGATGATCTGACCATCCAGCTCGCCGATCTTTTCGGTCACTTCATCGGGCAAGGGCGAGAAGAAACCATTCTCCCGCGAGGCGATGGCAAAATAGCGTGTCGCTTCCTGGCGGCGGATCTCGCCGAGGTGAAAGACCTGGCGCCCGGACCCGCTGTCATAGGCGACAACGCGGTTATTGACGCTGACCCTGACCCGGATTTCACCCGTGTCAGAACTGATCTGCGCACCGGCCGCGCCGTCATAGATCAGCTTGCCTTCGGGCGCGGGCGGGGCCTTTGCGCCCGCCGCCTTCGCGCGCTTGTTTGCGCTGTAGCTGCCCTGGGTCAGGTGGTCGGCGATCTGGGTTATGGCCCCCTGATTCGCCTGGATCATGCGACGCGCCCGCTCATCCTCGCGGCGCGGGCCATCACGTTTTGAAATGATGTCGACCATGGTCATCCTCCCAATGTCCAGTGATCTTTAACAGTAAAGACAAGATGTTATCCTGAGCCAGCCTCCCCGCGGGCTTTCGGATCCTGTCTTTGCGATACCTGGCAGGAAGGGGTGAGGCATTGCCATCACCACCGCCGCCACTGCCTGCCAAAGCTACAATAGGGATGTGCCTTTCATCAAGAACTTCCGCATAGGCTGAAAATATCGGTGTCGGAGACCGCCCTTCAGGTGCCGGTTTCAGCCTTTGTGCCAGCCCGGCAAAGCGGTCAGTCCGCTGGCCTGTCTGAGCCGCAATCCGCAGTCGCGGACGGTCTCGGCGATCTGCATCAGCCGGGCCTCCATCGCGCTGGATTTGCGCCAGACCATGCCGATCGAGCGCAGGGGCTGCGGGTCACGAAACCGCGCCACCGCCACCGCCGCCGAACGGGTCTCGATCGGCACCGCCATCTCGGGGATCAGCGTCACGCCAACGCCGACGCCAACCATCTGCACCAGCGTCGAAAGCGAGCTGCCATCGAGCATTTCGCGCGGCTGGGTCGAGGGCATATCGCAAAAAGACAGCGCCTGGCTGCGGAAGCAATGCCCTTCTTCCAGCAGCAAAAGCCGCATCTCACGCAGCTTGTCGCGGTGCGGCACCGGCTTGTCCGCGTCCTCGGCGGGGCGGATCAGCACGAAGCGCTCGGTGAAGAGCGAGACTTCGGTCAGTGCGGGTTCAGAGACCGGCAGCGCCAGGATTGCCGCGTCGATGCGCCCGTCCTGCAGCTCTTCGATAAGGCGAGAGGTCATGCTTTCGCGCAGGATCGGGCTCAGGCCGGGAAAGCGCGCGGCAAGCCGGGTGATCACCGAGGGCAGCAGATAGGGCGCGATGGTCGGGATCACGCCAAGCCGCAGCTTGCCCGCCGGCTCGTCGCTGGCCGAGCGCGCCAGGGTGTCGAGGTCTTCGAGGATCGCGAGCATCGCCTTTGCCCGCTGATGCACCATTTCGCCAAAGGCGGTCAGCCGCACGCCGCGCGGGCCACGCTCCAGCAAAGGGGTGCCGGCGCCTTCCTCCATCTCCTTGATCTGCATGGATAAAGCCGGCTGTGTCACCGCGCAGGCCTCTGCCGCCGCGCTGAAAGTGCCGAAACGCGCGAGGGCGTCGAAGTAGCGAATTTGTTTCAGGGTCAGATTGCGCATAAGAAAGCCTTATACAGATCATCAGAATATTCAAGTTCCCCTGAAGTCCACCGCTGGCTAGGATGAGGTCAGACAGGCAGAGCCGCCGGGCAAGGGGGCCGCCGGTCTGCGGTCCGAAAGGGCTGCCGATCTCTGGGAGGAAGAAATGGACGGAAACAAACCCGCCGGGCGCTGCCCGGTGATCCACGGCGCTGTGCCGCAGACAACCCTTGGCGGGCGCGGGAACAAGGACTGGTGGCCCAATCAGCTGAACCTGTCGATCCTGCATCAGCATGCGCCGAAATCGGATCCGATGGGCGCGGATTTCGACTATCGGGCCGAATTTCAGAAGCTCGATTATGACGGGCTGAAACAGGATCTCGCAGGTCTGATGACCGACAGCCAGGACTGGTGGCCGGCAGACTGGGGTCATTACGGCGGGCTGATGGTGCGCCTGGCCTGGCACGCGGCCGGCACTTACCGCACAGCAGACGGGCGCGGCGGCGGCTCGACCGGCAATCAGCGCTTCGCGCCGCTGAACTCCTGGCCCGATAATGGCAATCTCGACAAGGCGCGGCGCCTGTTGTGGCCGATCAAGCAGAAATACGGCAACCGGATTTCCTGGGCCGATCTGATCCTGCTCGCCGGCAATGTCGCGATGGAGACGATGGGGTTCAGGACCTTCGGGTTCGCCGGGGGCCGCGCGGATATCTGGGCGCCAGAGGAAGACATCTATTGGGGGCCGGAGGGCGAATGGCTCGCCACCTCCGACAAGCCGTCTAGCCGCTATTCGGGCGAGCGCGACCTCGCGAACCCGCTGGCGGCTGTGCAGATGGGTCTGATTTACGTCAACCCCCAGGGGCCGGACGGCACCCCGGATCCGGTCGCCTCGGGTCGCGATGTGCGCGAGACCTTCGCCCGCATGGCGATGAATGACGAGGAAACCGTGGCCCTGATCGCAGGCGGCCACACCTTCGGCAAAGCGCATGGTGCGGGTGATCCGGCCCTCGTTGGCGCGGAACCCGAAGGCGGAGCGATCCAGGATATGGGTCTTGGCTGGCTGAACCGGCTGGGCACGGGCAAGGGTGTCCATACCACGACCTCGGGGTTCGAGGGGGCCTGGAAGCCGAACCCGACCACCTGGGATAATGGCTATTTCGACATGCTTTTCGGTTACGAATGGGAGCAGGTGAAAAGCCCAGCCGGGGCGATCCAGTGGCGGGCGAAAGACTGCCGTCCGGACCATATGATCCCGGACGCGCATGACCCTTCGGTCAAACACGCGCCCTTTATGACGACGGCGGATCTCTCGCTCAGGTTCGATCCGATCTATGAGCCGATCGCGCGGCGGTTCCACCAGAACCCGGCGGCGTTTGCGGATGCTTTCGCCCGCGCCTGGTTCAAATTGCTGCATCGCGATCTCGGGCCGAAAAGCCTCTATCTCGGGCCGGAGGCGCCGGAGGAAGATCTGATCTGGCAGGATCCGATCCCGGCCCGTGATCATGCGCTGATTGATGCGGCGGATATCGCCGGGCTGAAAGCAGAGATCCTCGCGACGGGGCTTTCGACCGCAGAGCTGGTGTCGACGGCCTGGGCTTCGGCCTCGACCTTCCGCGGTTCCGACAAACGCGGCGGGGCCAATGGCGCGCACATCCGCCTTGCGCCGCAAAAGGACTGGGAGGTCAATGAACCGGCGCAACTCGCCCGGGTGCTCACCGCGCTGGAAGGGGTTCAGGCCGATTTCAATGCGGCCCAGACCGGGGCCAAACGCGTCTCGCTCGCCGATCTGATCGTGCTGGCGGGTGGCGCGGCTGTCGAGGCGGCGGCGCTGGCCGGCGGTCACCCGGTCACGGTCCCCTTCACGCCGGGGCGGATGGATGCATCGGCAGAGCAGACCGATGCGGCCAGCTTTGATCCGCTGCGACCCGAGGCCGATGGCTTTCGCAACTACTCGAACGGCCAGTATCGCACGGCACCCGAGGAAATGCTGGTTGACCGCGCGCAGCTTCTGACGCTGTCCGCGCCGGAAATGACGGTGCTGGTCGGCGGGCTCAGGGTTTTGGGGGCAAATCATGACGGCGCGACCCATGGTGTGCTGACCACCCGCAAGGGTCAGCTGACCAATGATTTCTTCGTCAATCTGCTGGATATGGCGGTCGACTGGCGCCCGGTCTCAGAGGATCAGACCCTGTTTGAGGGGCGCGACCGCAAGACCGGCCAGCTGCGCTGGACGGGGACAAGGGCCGATCTCGTCTTCGGGTCGAACTCGCAGCTGCGCGCCCTGGCCGAAGTCTATGCCCAGGCCGATAACGGAGCGAAATTCGTGGCCGACTTCACCCGCGCCTGGGTGAAGGTGATGGAGCTCGATCTGTTCGGGGCCTGATCTGCGGCGCGCGGCGGTTCCCCCCGCCGCGCGCCTGTTACGGCAGCGGACAGCCCTCGCCGTTCAGCACGCAGCCGGGGTTTTGCAGAAACTCCATCCGGGACGGGCGCCTATGTCCGAGGCGGCGAACTGGCCACGCGATACCGGCAGATGCCGCGGGGCACGGCCGGCGTAAGGATCGAACTGGTGATCGCGCAGGAGAGGGGATCTTCCAGGCGATGACGGCTCCTTTCCTACAGCTGCGGAGCCGGAACCGAACGGCGCGCGGGGCGGGCCGGGTGCTCTGTCAGATCGTGCCCGGACCCTCTCCGTCCGGATGCCGGTTCAGAGCATTTTCATCATGCGAATCCAGGCGAAAGGACCCTGTTTGCACCCGCCATCGGCCCTGATATCGCGGCAGATCATGCCCCGGAGCTGGAAATTCCTGGTCGGCGCTGTCGCTAAAAACAACAGGCCCAGCGTGGTGCCGGTATTGGGATTCGAGTGTGTCACCGGCCAGGAGGCCAAGCCGGTCACCAGCGCATTGACGTCTTTGTGGTACAGGTGTGACGGGTGACTCACCATGATGGTTTTCGACCCTGATCCGCGCATGCCCTTGGTGACCCAGGTGCTGCGGACCCTGTCACCCTGGCGCGGCAGCACGGGGCAGGACCAGAGCTGGCGCTCGGGCGTGTCCCGCAGGAAGCTGGGGATCGCCCTGCCGGCATGATCCGATCCGCCCGCCCGGCCGAACGCGTCCGAGAGGGGGATGCTGCCTTCGGCCTCTTCGGCGCAGTGACAGGGCACCAGGCTGGCGGCGGCCGCATCAGGATCTTGTCCTGCAATTCATTTGAACAGATCGCCAGAAAATGGCTGTGCTGCTCCGGCAGCGAAAGCGCCCGGTCGGTGGGATCACAGGCACCGGCCTTCGCGGCGATGCCGTTTTCAAACACTCTCACCGGCATTTCCTGCCCGCGATAGGTCTGCGGCTGGAAAGCGCGGTGCAGGCCTGTGGCTTCAGATCGCGCGGTTTCCCCCGGCGAGATCTGCGCGGGCGCGATCTCCCTTCTCGATCCTGCGCGGCGATAGGCCGGACCGTTACAGCGCAGAAATCGCCTGCCATCCGCGGCCTGCAATCGCGCATGAGATCCTCATGATCGCCAGTTTGCCGGCGCCTGGCAAGGTGGGCCGGGCCTGCGCCCGGTCAACCGGTGATCAGCGCGAAGAGATGCGCCGGCGCATGGGCGGCCCGCATCCGCGCCAGCGCCTCTTCGCCCTCGGCCAGCCGGTTCAGCGCCCTGAGGCACATGAGATATTCGAAATCCATCCAGAAGGCGTAGATGTCGAACCAGAGAAACAGCCGGGTCCGTGCCGGCAGCGGGATCTTCAGCCCTTCGCGCGCGAGGATCAGCGCCATCTCCGGGCGCCCCTCGGCCCGGAGCAGCTGCACCAGATGGAACAGGCATTCGGCGCGGTCGGAGCAGACCTCATGCCCCTTCATAAAGGCCTGGATCGCGCCTTCTGTGTCGCCCGTCTTGCGCAGTTCGATCCCGAGCCCCATCCAGGACAGGTAAAGCTCATCCTTCCAGCCGCCGAGGTCGATGCGGCGGCGATACCAGTGGATCGCCTCATGCGAGGCGCCGGCATCGCGCCAGGAATTGGCGCAATAAAACGTGTAGCGTGGCAGCAGGTCGCGGTCGGCGTCAGGCAGTGTCGCCACCGCTTTCGCCAGCATCGCGGCATCGCGCAGGAAGGTGACCGGATCGCGCGAGCGCGCCCCGGCTGACCGGCTGATCACCGCGTAATCGCCGGGCAGATGCACGACCTTTTCCGGCCCGCTGATGGGCGCAGGGTCAGGCGCGCCCTGGAAATACAGCCCCTCATGCACCACGCCGCGCCAGCGGTAACGGCCATCATTGCGCAAGATCAGCTTGGTCGGATAGGTGATGGCCCCGCGCTTCATGTTCAGCGTCAGCGAGTCACAATCCTGCGGCATCCCGGGCAGCGTGCCTTCAAACCCGTCATCGGCGTCGAAAATCAGCGCGAATTCGGCGCGGCCCTCGGCATCTTTCAGCGCATATTGCCTGTTGGCGCCGAAATTCTCCCAGTCGCGGAAGGCCAGCAGCCCGGGAATACCGCGCGTCTCGAAGAAATCGCGGATGATCTGCGGCGTCGCATCGCGCGAGCCGGTATCATGGATCACCCAGGTCGAGATTTCGATATGGTCGAGGATATTTGCCAGCGTTTCCGCAATGATCGGCGCCTCGTCGCGCACGATCATATTGAGACAGAGATCCATCCTCACCCCCATAACACCTGCGCTTTCTATAGCGCGGAACGGCTGCGGGGCGAAGGGGGCTCAGGTGGCGCGCCCCTTATGGGCGGAGATCTCGGTGCGGATGCGGGCGCGCTTATAGGCGTCGAAGATCGCCATGGCCCAGACGAAGAACCCGCCGGCATAGCGGCCGACAAAAGAGATTTCCGGCCCGGCGGTGATCAGGGTGAAACCGCCCAGCAGGAAGATGAAGAACAGGAATATAAGCCCGCGCAGCGGCTCGCCGTTCCAGACCTGGCCGGAGCCCGGAAGCACAATGGCAGACCCCAGCACGAGATAGGGGTTCGGGGGCGTTTTCATGCGGACTTCCTTGCGACTTTGTCAGGGACCCCGGCGAGGATATCGGCGCGCAGATCGGCCAGCGCCTCCAGAAGGGGTGCGAGGGTTTCGGGCTCCAGCCCATCGCGGCCCATCTCGGCCTCGCGGAAAATCAGATAGCGGCCGCGTTCGGCCTCATCGGCGAAAAAGGTCAGGCGCAGGCCCTCGGGGGCGATGATCAGCTCTTTGATGCGGGGGTCTTGCAGCAGATGCTGATGGCGCTGAAGAAGGGCGGCCTCGCCGGGTGCAAGCGGGGTCTCGCTGCGCAGGCTGGCGTCAAAGGGGAAATCCTGCGGCAGGATGGTCTGATGCGGCAGGGTGTCAAAGGTCGAGAAAGGCTCGACCCCGCGCGGGCGGACCATGAGATCGATACGCTGCGAGACCGGCAGCGCGCCGGGCTGCGTGACCAGAAGCCAGAGCACCGGCAGTTTGCGCCAGGTCAGCGTGTCGGGGATCAGTTGCAGATCGGTCAGCTGGCCGCCGATCTGGCCCGAAATGCGGGCAAAGCCCGTGGGCATCACCGCGCGTCTGAGGCCGGTCATATGCGGAGCGATCAGGTCGAAATATCCTTCGCGCGCGGTGCGGCGGGCGCGGGTCGCGCGCGAAAGACGGAGGGCCAGAATGACCAGCCCCCCGCCGAGAATAAGGGCGAGAATGCCCGCTTCCATTTCAGTAACCACGCGGTTTCGGCCAGGGCATGGTGAACTGCGCGCCGCGGTTGACGAAGCGGTAGCGCCAGAAGTGGAACCACAGCGAGACGACGATATAGAAGGCAATCATCGCCACAAGCTGGGTGCCATAACCGAGGAACACCGCGAAGAAGGTGGTGCCACACAGCGCAAGCAGTACGAAAGCCGGCACCGGATGGAACGGATGCTCATAGCCGCGCTTGATCGAATCGAGCGGCCATTTGCGGCGGAACAGGATGATGTTCAGCGGCATGAAAGTATAGCCGAGCAATCCTGAAAGGATCGAGAAGGTGATCACCTGATCGATCGGCGCACCAAGGGCGAAGATCAGCGCGATCGGCACCAGGAAGATGATCGCGCGATACGGGGTGCGATAGCGCGGATGCACGGCCCCGAACCAGCCGGGCAGATAGCGGTCGCGCCCCATCGCGAACCAGGCGCGGCTCGCGTCATTGATACAGCCATTGGCCGAGGCCAGCGTCGCGAAGAGCGTGCCGATCCCCAGCAGCACCATCAGGAAGGTCGATCCCGACAGCCGCGCGGCGTCAAACAGCGGCACCCCGGCCTGACCAAGATATTCCCAGGGCATCAGGCCGGAGCAGACATACCAGGTCAGTGTGGCCGCAATTGCCAGCGTCATCACCCCCGCAAGCGTGCCGAAGGGCAGCGACCGCGCCGGTGAACGCACTTCTTCAGCGGCCTGGGTGGTGCCTTCGATCCCAAGGTAATACCAAAGCCCGAAATGCATCGCCGCCAGGATGCCAAGCCAGCCATAGGGCAGGGAGGCGGGGCCGCTCATCAGTTCCGCATGTTGCAACGGGCTGGTGGTAAAGATGCCCGAAGTCGCGAGGAACAGGATGATCACTGCCGAGAAGGCGATGGCGGTGATGACGAGGTTGAAGGTCAGCGTTGCCAGCACGCCGCGATAGTTCAGCCAGGCGAGGAACATGATCGCCAGAATGATGAACGGCCGCTGATCCAGCACGCCGGAATGGCCTGACATCGTGGCCACGGTATCGACGAGGAAGCCCACCGTGATCGCGTTCGCCGCCTCAAGCATCGTATAGGCGAAGACGAGATAAAGCCCCACATTGAAGGCCATCAGCGGGCCGACGATATGCTTGGCCTGGGTATATTGGCCGCCCGCAGCCGCGACCGTCGAGGTGACCTCGGAATCGATCATCGCAACGCAGCTGTAGAGGATGCCCGCGAACCAGCAGGCGATCAGCGCCGCATAGGCACCGCCCTTTCCGACCGCGAAGTTCCAGCCCATATATTCGCCGACCAGCACGATGCCGACCCCGAGCGCCCAGACATGGGCGGGGCCAAGAACGCGGGCAAGGCCGACATGTTCGGTTTGTTGTTCCTGTGCCATTCCCTCACCCCCGATGATGCTGTTCTTCGGTGAGCGCTTCCAGCTCGCCTTCGCGCGACGAGGTCAGAAACTCTTCACTGTATTGGCTGTCGGTCTTGATCCAGTCGATCACGATGAACAGGCCAAACAGCGCCGACGCGGCCCAGGCCGCATATTCAAGATAGTTCCAGAGATCCATGTGCTGCCCTTACTCGCCGAATTTTTCAGCGATAACATCGCAGTATTCTTTTTCAGAAAACCGCAGCAGAATTGCGTAATAGCCCACGATGACCACGATCATCACGATCAGCGACGAGATCGAGAAGGAATAGTCGAAGCGCGCGGTGATCATCTCGGCGGCGGCAGCAGGGTCGCTGAAGCCAAGCTTCTCCCATTGGCCGACCATGGCCGGGTTCTGGCCAAGGGCCTCCCAGGTCGGGTTCTCGATGGCGACGGGTTCCTTTGAAGAGCCGGCCATGCCCAGCCACAACGGGATGTAGAGCGCGCCGATGGCCATGATCAGAAGGACGATCACGTCAATGATCTGGCCGATCTTGCTTTGCACGGGGGCGGTATATTTAGCCATGTTTCCGCCTCCGCTTCGCGTCGCGGGCTTCATCAAGGAACTGGATATCCAGCCCATACATGAAGTCGCGGTCTTCGCGGTAATGGCGCAGCATGGCGAGAATTGCTGCGGTGTTGAACAGGAGCACAACGGCGCCGCCGGTCAGCAGCACCGCGCGCGTCGTGCCCGAAGGCGCGAGCGACCAGGTGCCGATGGCGACAAAGATGATCGCAAACCACAAGCCCAGAACGAAGGCCCATGCCACGGCGACATCGCGCCGGTGCATGGTCTCGATCCGTTTCGTCAGATCTGACACTTTGCATCCCTCCCTGAGGCCCTGATGATGGATATTTCCGCGCCGGGCCCTGGCGTTTGTTTTCTGTGTTTGAAAACTTTTTCCCCACAGTGAGCGCGCGCTGCGACATTCTGTCAAGTTTCTTGTGCAGGAAATTCAGGCTTTCTGCGCAGAAAACGGGCAGAGTAAAAACGCTGAAATTTGCGTCCGGGACGGCAGGATATTGTCAGGGACGGGCGTGATAGTTTCGAATTTCCCTTTTGTTTCCGTCCTGTATTTCTTCGCCGCATCGCGGCATGCCGGTGTCCGCAAACCTCAGGTCCCGCGCAATATGACCTGGGGTCTGTGGCCGAAGATGACTGCCTCCGTGCTCCGATCTGGCCCCCGATCTGGCCCCCGACCCGACCCCCGATCTGGCGCATGGCCAAAGTCCGGGCCCGGCTCGTTCCCGACCTCGCTCGTTCCGGAAGGTGGAGAGGTCGGATGGCCCCGTCGTCGGGTCTGCAACGCGCGACCTCTCTTCCTCCGGTGCGCGGGCAGCCGCCGCGCGCCGGGTCGATCAGACCGTCAGGCGAAGGTGATCTGTTTCGTCCGGTGTTGGACAGGCGTCCGGGCTGAGCGCGCCTGTTCAGCTTGGGCTATGCGGTACGCATTGTGGCGAGTTCTGTGGCACCGCGCGCCCGATCAGCTCCGCCTTGGCGGCGCGATGCACGCTGGACTCGCAATCGGGGCGCGCAGCTGTGAAGTGCCGGCAACCACCGTCTCAGCACGGCTTGCGGGCGGATAATGGTCGCGGCAGGATGGCAAGGCTCAGGCCCGTTGCACCATAACCCGGTTCCGGCCCCCGGCTTTGGCGCGGTAGAGCAACTGATCCGCCAAAGCCAGTGCATCGCCGGATTGCGCCAGCGCCACCACAGGCACCACGACCCCACCACCGCTGACGGTCAGCCAGTCGGAGGTCTCTGAGCGTTCATGGGGGATCCGGGCATCTGCAATGCTCTGACGGAAGCTGTTCATCACCTCCTCCAGCTCAGAGCAGCCCGGGAGCAGCAAGGCAAATTCTTCGCCCCCGTATCGGGCCGCCAGCTCGCCGGCGCGCCGCGCGAACCTGTTCAGCGTCACCGCCACATTGCGCAAAGCCTGATCCCCGGCGCCATGGCCATAGTGATCATTATATTGCTTGAAATGGTCGACATCGAACAGGGCGATGCCCATAACATCACTGCTTCGCGCGGTCTGACGGGCCACGCGATCCATGGTCTCGTCAAAGCAACGCCGATTGGCGATGCCGGTCAGGCCATCCAGCGAAGCGAGCGCCTCGAGTTCATTGCGCTGACGGGCCAGTCGCAGATGCGTCATGACCCTGGCGCGAACAATGGCCGGATGAATGGGCTTATGCACGAAATCGGCGGCGCCCAGCAGCAGCCCACGCTCTTCATCTGCGGCATCTGACATGCCGGTGATGAAGATGACCGGAAGATTGCTGGTATGGTCCGACGCCCGAATGGCGCGCAACACATCATAGCCATCCATCCCGGGCATGGAGACATCCAGCAAGACGAGGTTCACTGCCTCACGCGTCAGGATCTCGAGCCCGGATGGACCGTCCCGGGCCATCAATACCCGGAAATCTGGCTGCAACAGCTCTGCCAGCGCGACGCGGTTCAGCCGGTCGTCATCGACAACCAGAATGGTCGCGAGCTGTGAACCTGCCGGAACGGCTGCCGCTTTCATTCATCTGCCCTTCGCATCGTGGCGGCGAGCGCGTCGCTGACCTCGCGCAGCGTGACGATCGCCGGTCCCAGCTCCAGATCCTCGAATTGTTCCAGCCCGAACCTTACCTTGTTGCGCAGATGCGTATCCGTCAGACCTTCGGCCAGGGCATGCAGATTGGCCCGTGCCGAAAAGTCACCGGCAGCGACCAGCGGCAGGGTGATTTCCAGCTGTTCCCAGGCCTCCTGGGCCGACAGACCTGCCGCACCCGCTTGCGCCGGCGCAGCCTGCATCTCCCCGGCCAGCTGACGCAGCCCGGCCACGCATTCCGCCATCAACTGCCGGAAGTGTTCCGAAACGGCCTGAACGCCGGCGATATCGCCCTGACGTGCAGCCGTCTCTACCGTGCCGGACATAACGAAGAGGCTCTCTGCCTCGACATAGCCGACCACCCCCTTCACCCGATGGGAGAATTCCGCGACCGTGGTGATATCCGTCTCGATATTCATCTCTGCGAACCGTTCAGCCATATCTCCGAAGTCACGCAGAAAACCGTTGATGAATCGCAAAAGCCGGTCACGCGAGCCGCCAAAACGACGCAAAAGTTTAGACAAATCGGCTTGATATTCGGGTATTGCGGGCGCAGCAGAGGATAGGGAGGCCGGCGAGGTTTCGGTTTCTTCCCCCGCATCCTTCCCGGTGATCAGATCACAAAGCAGGCGGAACAGGGCCTGTTCATCAAGCGGTTTGGTGAGATGCGCGCTCATGCCGGCTGCGATGCTTTCCTGCTCGTCCTCAACCCTGGCCTGGGCCGTCAATGCGACAACCGGAAGGTTTGACCAGTCCGGGCTGCGGCGGATCTCGCGGATCGCTTCAAGCCCGTTCATCACCGGCATATGCACATCCATCAGCACCGCGTCAAATCGGTGCTCTTTCATCCGTGCAATGGCGTCGAGGCCGTTTTCAGCCGTCGTGACCTTCACCCCGACAAGGTCGAGAAATTCGCCAACGACCTCGCGGTTCAGGGCATTGTCATCCACGACGAGAATCTCGCGACCGCCCAGAATCCGTTTCAGATCAGTGTTTTCCGTGAGCTTTGGTTCCGGGGCACGGTTGAAGCCATCGACCGGTGCAACCGACAGAACCTCCATGAACGTATTGAAGATCATCGAACGTGTCACCGGCTTAAGCAGCACGCCCTGCAGGCCGATCCGTGTCGCCTCTGACATCACGAGCTGATGGCCATAAGCCGTCACCATCAGCACGGCGGGCATGTTCACCAGATGTGCGTCGCTGCGGATGGCGCGGGCAAGTTCCAGCCCGTCCATCCCTGGCATCCGCCAGTCCGACAGCACGATATCGAAGGGCTCGTCTCCGGTCTGAGTGCGGTGCAGCAGGCGCAATGCCGCCTCACCACTGTCGACCGCGACCGAATCCATGCCGAAACTGTCAACGATCTCAGAAAGCGCCACCCGCGCTGTTTCATTGTCATCGACGATCAGCACGCGCCTTGTGCTGAGGCCTGCGGAAATCTGCACCAGAGACCCGGGGATGATCTCGGGCGCGGCGGGTTCGAGTTCGACCGTAAAGCAGAAGGTGCTGCCATGCCCCGGCCGGCTTTCCACCCAGATCGTGCCGCCCATCAGCTCGACGATGCGCCGGCTGATCGCGAGACCGAGACCGGTGCCGCCGAATTTGCGGGCGGTATCGCTGTCCCCCTGGGCGAAGGGGCGAAAGAGCCCGTCGATCTGATCCTGGCTGAGGCCGATCCCGGTATCCCGGACCGTGAAGAACAACTGATGCACCCCCGGAGGCGCCTCGGGGAGCGCGCAGATCGAGACGACCACATCGCCGTCAGCGGTGAATTTCACCGCATTGCTGACGAGGTTGGTCAGAACCTGGGCCAGCCGCAGGGAATCGCCGCGCCAGTGTTGCGCCGTGCCGGGGGCCACCACGAAAGTGAGCTCCAGCGCCTTTTCCTCGGCCTTGAGTGCGGTGACCGATGCGACCGATTCCAGCACGGATTCCAGCCGGAACACCGATTTCTCCAACACCATGCTACCCGCCTCGATCTTGGAGAAGTCGAGGATATCATTGATGATTCCCATAAGAACATTGGCGGAATCATTGATCTTGCCAAGATAGGCGCGCTGTTTGGGGTCAAGCTGCGTCTGCAGTGCCAGCCGGGTCATGCCGATCACCGAATTCATCGGCGTGCGGATCTCATGGCTCATCGTGGCGAGGAAATCGCTCTTGGCATGTTCGGCGGCCTCGGCGTCTTCCTTGGCCCGACGCAGCGCTTCTGCGGCCTTATGGGCCGGGGTGACGTCGAGGATGATCCCATCCCAGATCCGCCCCGCCTCTGAAGCGCGCGGCGCCGAGCGGACCTGGATCCAGATGACCTCGCCATCAGGGCGGATCAGCCGGAATTCGCATTCGAAATTCGTGCCCGAAGCGGTAGCGAGACGTGAGGTTTCAAGATAGCGGGTGCGGTCCTCGGGATGGACGGCATCGACAAAGAGCGACGGGTCCTGGATCAGCGCCTCGTGAGGGATGCCGATCAGCGTATCGATGCCGGCGCTGACATAGGAGAAGCGCATTTCCTGGCGCGTTACCGTCTCGCCCGTCAGGCCAAGCTCGGGGGTCAGGAAATCGAGCCGGTAGATTGCCCCATTGGGCAGGCTGTCGGCGATGGCGGTCATCTGGGCGCGGGACGCCTCGCGCTCGCTGACATCCTGAACCGTGCCGCTGAGACCACAGATGGTCCCGGCCTCGTCGCGCAGCACGCCGCCGCGGATCTCTGCCGCGAAAGTGCCGCCACCGGATGTGTAATGCTGCACATCCACGGTATAGGATTCGCCGGTTTCGAGGCAGCGGGCAATGGCATCGCCAACCCGGTTGAAATCCGCCTCGGGCATCATCCGTTTCAGATCTTCGACCGTGACCTGGTCTTTGGTGGACCGGCCGTTCATTTCGGCCATCATTTCCGAAAAGTGGAATCTGCCGCTGGCAAGATCCAGCGTCCAGGAGCCGATCCTTGCAAGTCGCTCCGCCCGCTCCATCGCATCAAGATTGGCGCGTGAGGCCGCCTCTGCGGCGCGGCTTTCTGCAAGCCGCCCGCGCATTTTTCGTTCCGCCAGTTCCAGGCTGTGCCGCAGCGTTTCGAATTCACGGATGCGGGCAGGGGGGATGCTGACGGAGGCCTCATCCGAGGCACCGCCGACGCGCGCGATCTTATCGGATCGCTGCGCAAGATCGTGAATCGGCTGCAGCAGACCACGCACCAGAACCAGTGCCAGCAGCAGCGCCACTGCGATCGTTCCCACCGACACCAGGATCATCGAGCGGATCGGATGTGCCCAGCGGGCATCGAATGAGACCACAGGCTCGCCGACCACGGCAACCCATCCCGGGGTATTCGGGATCTCCTGGAACGAGAACATGATGGCGCGACCCTCCATCGTGGTCGCCCGGAAGCTGCCGCTTTCTGTTCCCATGGCCGTCAGCTGTTCCCAGTCGGGCACTTTGCGCCCCAGCATACGCTCGCCATCGACCGAGCGCGCCAGCAGCCGCCCGGTGCCATCGGTGATCGCCAGCACGGCATTGCTCTCTCCCATGCTGTCATCATTCAACGAGCGGAGCAGGCTGGACGGGTGGTCGGTGACCGCGACAACATTGATCAGCTGCCCGCCATCCGCCATCGCGCCTTCGGGAGCGGCTTCAGGATAGGCGATTGCCACCCGGGGCCTGTCGTCGTCAAAACGTGGAGGCAGCAGGTTTGAGACCTGCATCCTGCCGCTCTCGGCGGCCTGCAACACCAGTCGGGCGACCTCGGCTTCGCTGAACTCCGGCGCAATGATCTTCCCGGAGGCATCACGCCGCAGGGTGAATAGCTTATAGATGCCCTCTTCGTCGCGGTTGGGCAGGATCGAGACGCCTGGCGATACCTCGTTGCTGTTCTGGCCCTGTTCGGTGCGGATCGCATGCAACAACCGCCCGGTGACGCTGATCTCGCTTTCGGTCGTGCGCGCGAGAATATGCGCGGTTTCCAGCAGCCGTTGCTCGGACAGGGTCCGGAAGGATTGCCCGACATTCAGCAAAGCCATTGCAACGACGCCCAGGGTCGGCAGCAGCACGACCATCAGGATCGCGATAATCGACATTCTGAGGGGCGGGTGGGTTATCCAGCCTGGCAGATGAACTTTCATGCTATCGGGATCCGGTAACCAAAGTCGGTGACTGTCTCTTCTTTATGATACAACCCTTTCTAATAAGTGAAGCGGCTAATACAACCAGAAGTTGGTGATGCCCCCGCTGTCGCAGGGGCAGAGGTGGCATTCTTACGCGCTCGTTCCGGGTCAGCGCTTCAGCCCGGCCGAAATCACGCAGAGGAGTTCGAAGAGAATTGTCGCACCGGTCAGCGCCGTCAGCCCGCCGATGTCGAAAGGCGGAGAGACCTCGACCACATCCGCGCCCCGGATGTTCAGCCCGGCCAGGCCGCGCACCATGGTCTGGGCTTCGCGGGTGGTGAATCCGCCGATCTCGGGCGTGCCGGTGCCGGGCGCCATCGAGGGGTCGATCCCGTCGATGTCGAAGGTGACATAGCAGGGCGTGTCGCCCAGGATGCGATGCACTTCATCCACCACACCTTGCGGGCCAAGCCGGTCGGCCTCCTCGATATAGATGATGCGGATGCCCTGGTCTTTCGCCCACTGATGTTCGTCAGCGGCATAGACCGAGCCGCGAATGCCGATCTGCACGATTTTATGCGGATCGAGAATCCCCTCTTCGATGGCACGGCGGAAGGGGGTGCCATGGGTGTAGAGATTGTCGCCGAAATAGCGGTCATTGGTGTCGGAATGGGCATCGAACTGCACGAGGCCCAGCGGCCCTTCACCCCGCGCCTTATGGATCGCGCGCAGGACCGGCAGCGTCGTCAGATGGTCGCCCCCGACCGACAGAGGCAGCGCCCCCGCCGCGCAGATCGCGGCAATCCCGGCCTCGATCTGCGCGAGCGCCGCCATCAGGTCGATGGGCTGCACCTCGATATCGCCGACATCCGCCACCGAGACCAGCTCATAGGGGATCACGCCCGAGACATGATGGCCGCGCCGCATCAGGCTCGACTGATTGCGGACCTCGCGCGGGCCATGGCGGGCGCCGGCGCGGTTGGTGGTGCCGCCATCCCAGGGGATACCGACCAGGGCGATATCAAGGCCCTCGGGCGTGTCCGGGGTGGGCAGCCGCATAAAGCTCGGACGACCTGCGAAACGCGGCACCCGGGAAGCATCGACGGGTTCATGGAGGATGCGGGTCATGTGATGGGCTCCTTACAGCGCGCGCGTCATATAAAGCGAATTCGGGTCATGGCTGTAATCGCCAAAGGCCTCGCATTCGGTGAACCCGGCCTTTTCATAAAGCCGCTTTGCCGGGGTGAAGATCTCTTCGTGCCCGGTTTCCAGCGAGAGCCGCTGATATCCATCCCCCTGCGCCGCCGCGATCAGATGCGCCAGCATCTGTGACGACAGCCCACGCCCGCGCGCCTCGGAAAGCACATGCATGGATTTGATCTCGGCATGATCCGGTGTGATCCGTTTCAGCGCGCCCATTGCCAGCGGCGCCCCGGCCTCGCGCAGCACGAAAAACCGCGCATCCGCCGCCGCCAGCGCCGATTTATCCATCATATAGATGCTTTCGGGCGGGGTCTGGGCGTGCATATCAGCGGTATGACGGTCAAACAGCAGCGCCAGATCGGGCGTGAGCGGGTGTTCTTCGGAAATGGTCGCGGTCATGGCGGATACCCCTTTGCACCGGGTTATGACTATCCAGGTCCCGGCGCGGGTCAAGAGCGCACCGTCAGGGACAGGCAGAATGGAAAAGGCCCCCCGATATGCCGGCGGGCCTTTGTCGTTTCAGGCAGCGTCCGGTTCAGCCGGGCTGCTTATTCGGCGGGAACCTTATCCGCCAGCGCGGTCAGCGGATGCGCCAGATGCGGCAGCATCTCTTTCGGGCAGACCTGAAGGAAATTGCCGCGCTCGCTGTCCCATTCGGCAAGGATCCTTTCGGCCTTGCGCGAGCCGGTCTCGGCATGGTGACGTTCCACCAGTTCTTTCAGCTGCGCCTCCCAATGCGGGTGGCCAAGGCTGTTGGTCAGAAGCCCTTCCGGGTTGACCAGATCCGCAGCCCGGCCTTCGGGGTCGTAAATATAGGCCATGCCGCCGGTCATGCCCGCGCCGAAATTCGCGCCGACCGGCCCGAGGATCACCGCCACGCCGCCGGTCATATATTCGCACCCGTTTGAGCCGCAGCCCTCGATCACCACAGACGCGCCCGAGTTCCTGACCGCAAAGCGCTCGCCCGCGCGGCCCGAGGCAAAGAGGAACCCATCGGTCGCGCCGTAAAGCACGGTATTGCCGATGATGGTGTTGTCTTCGGCCTTAAGCGGTGAGGCCATTTGCGGCCGCACCACGATCACGCCACCCGACAGCCCCTTGCCGACATAGTCATTCGCGTCGCCCTGGACCTCGATCTTGATCCCGTTCACCGCGAAAGCGCCAAGGCTCTGGCCGGCATTGCCGGTCAGTTTCACCGTCAGATGGTCATGCTGCAGGCTGTTCTTCATCCCGAACTTGCGCACGATATGCGACGAGGCCCGCGTGCCGATGGTCCGCGACGTATTCCGCACGGCGTAAGACAGCTGCATCTTTTCGCCATCTTCAAAGAAGCGGTGGCCATCTTTGATGATCTCGGCATCCAGCGTGTCCGGCACCGCATTGCGCGGTTTCGAGCGGTCATAGGTGATCTTCTGCGTGCCATCGACCGTGATCAGAAGCGGGTTCAGGTCAAGGTCATCAAGGCTTGCGGCACCGCGCGAGACCTGGACCAGCAGATCCGGCCGCCCGATGATCTCATCCATCGAGCGCGCCCCGATCGAGGCGAGGATCTCCCGAACTTCCTGCGCGTAGAAGGTGATGAGGTTGACGACCTTATCGGCATTGCCGGTGAACTTGTCGCGCAGAGCCTTGTCCTGGGTGCAGACGCCGACCGGGCAGGTGTTCGACTGGCACTGACGCACCATGATACAGCCCATCGCGATCAGCGCCGCGGTGCCGATGCCGAACTCTTCCGCGCCCATCATCGCCGCCATGACCACATCGCGCCCGGTGCGCAGGCCACCATCTGTGCGCAAGGTCACCCGCTCGCGCAGGTTGTTCATGGAAAGCACCTGATGCGCCTCGGTCAGGCCCATTTCCCAGGGCAGGCCGGCATATTTGATCGAGGTGCCAGGGGACGCCCCCGTGCCGCCATTATGGCCCGAGACAAGGATCACATCGGCCTTGGCCTTGGCCACACCGGCGGCAATCGTGCCGACGCCGCTGGCCGAAACCAGCTTCACCGTCACTTTGCAGCGCGGGTTGATCTGTTTCAGGTCATAGATCAGCTGCGCCAGATCTTCGATCGAATAGATGTCGTGATGCGGTGGCGGGCTGATCAGCGTCACGCCCTTGGTGGAATGCCGCAGGCGCGCGATCAGATCGGTCACTTTCATGCCCGGAAGCTGGCCGCCCTCGCCGGGCTTGGCGCCCTGGGCTACCTTGATCTCAAGCTCTTCGCAGGCGTTCAGATATTCTGCCGTGACCCCAAAGCGCCCCGAGGCCACCTGCTTGATCTTGGCGCAGGGGTTATCGCCATTCGGGAACGGGTGCTGATGTGCCGGGTCTTCACCGCCCTCACCCGAATCCGACTTGGCGCCGATCCGGTTCATCGCGATGTTGAGCGTCATATGCGCCTCGGGCGACAGCGCGCCCAAAGACATGCCCGGGGTCACAAAGCGTTTGCGGATCGAGGTGATGCTTTCCACCTCTTCAATCGGCACTGGTTTTCCAAGCGTCTTGATGTCCAGGAGGTCGCGCAGATGGATCGGCGGGTTCGACCGCATCGCGGCGGAATAGGTCTTCCACAAATCATAGCTTGCGCGGTCGCAGGCCGCTTGCAGCATATGCATGGTCTGGGCTTCCCAGCCATGTTTCTCACCCGAGCGCCGCGCCTTGTAGAAGCCGCCGATCGGCAGCACATCCGCGCCGCCGAGCCAGCCACGGGCATGGACCTCTTCCAGCTTCTGCTCGACGCCGTGCAGACCGATCCCCGATATGCGCGAATGCATGCCGGGGAAATATTCGGCGACCATCGCACGCGACAGGCCAACGGCTTCGAAATTCAGACCACCGCGATAAGACGAGATCACCGAAATCCCCATCTTCGCCATGATCTTCAGAAGCCCCGCGTCAATCGCATCGCGGTAGCGGCGCATTGCTTCGACAAGGCTGCCCTCCAGCAGGCCCCGCTCGATCCGGTCAGCGATGCTGTCCTGCGCGAGATAGGGGTTCACCGTGGTCGCACCACAGCCGATCAGCACCGCGAAATAATGCGGGTCGATACATTCCGCCGAGCGCACATTGATCGAACAGAAGGTCCTGAGCCCCTCGCGCGTCAGCCAGCTGTGCACGGCTGACGTCGCGAGGATCATCGGCATGCCGACTTTCTCCACGCCCTGATGCTCATCCGTCAGGATCAGCTGGCCTGCGCCAGACCGCACCGCGTCTTCGGCCTCGGCCCGGATCCGTTCCAGCGCATTTTGCAGGTCGTTCAGCGTCGGGCCGACCGGGAAGGTGCAGTCGATAAAGGCGACATGCTCGCCGAACTGCTTCACCATCGCGTCGAATTCGGCATTGGCGACGAAGGGGCTTTCCAGCACCAGGATCTCGGTCTGGCTGGAGTTTTCATCCAGCACGTTGCGCAGATTCCCGAAACGCGTTTTCAGCGACATCACCCGGCCCTCGCGCAAGGAGTCGATGGGCGGGTTCGTCACCTGGCTGAAATTCTGGCGGAAGTAATGCGACAGGGGCCGGTAGATTTTCGACAGCACCGCAGGCGGTGTGTCATCGCCCATCGAGGCGATCATTTCCTTGCCGTCTTCGGCCATCGGGGCCAGAACCTGCTCCAGATCCTCGACCGAATAGCCGGCGGCGATCTGACGCTTGCGCAGGTCCGACCCGGCATAAAGCGCATGTTCCGGCAGCGCGTCGAGATCGGGCGACAGATGGGTGATCTTGCCGACCCATTCGCTATAGGGCTGGGCGGAAGCGAGTTTGTTCTTCATCTCGGTGTCGTGGTAGAGCTTGCCCTCTGCCATATCGACCGCGATCATCTGGCCCGGCCCAAGTGCGCCTTTTTCGCGGATGGTCAGCTCATCCACCGGCACCATCCCGGCCTCGGACCCCGCGATTAGCAGCCCGTCGCCGGTGATCACATAGCGCATGGGCCTGAGCCCGTTGCGGTCGAGGCCACCGCAGACCCAGCGGCCATCGGTCATCGCCAGCGCCGCCGGGCCATCCCAGGGCTCGATCACCGAGTTGCAATAGGAATACATATCCGCCCAGGCCTGGGGCATGGTGTCGGTCTGTTTCGACCAGGCTTCCGGCACCAGCATGGTCTTGGCCATCGGCGCCGAGCGGCCCGAGCGCACCATCACCTCGAACACCGCATCCAGCGCACCGGAATCAGACGTGCCGCCCGGGATGATCGGCTTGATGTCTTCTGCCATCTCGCCGAAAGCGCTCGATGCCATGCGGATCTCGTGCGATTTCATCCAGTTGACATTGCCCTTCAGCGTGTTGATCTCGCCGTTATGGGCAAGCATCCGGAAGGGCTGCGCCAGCCACCATTGCGGGAAGGTATTGGTCGAATAGCGCTGGTGGTAGATCGCAAAGGCCGAGACGAACCGCTCGTCCTGCAGATCCGGGTAGAAGACCGAGACCTGTTCCGCGAGCATCATGCCCTTATAGATCACCGACCGGCAGGAGAGCGAACACAGATAGCAGCCGTAAATGCCCGAAGCGGTGACGGCTTTCTCGATCCGGCGGCGGATGATGTAGAGCTCGCGCTCGAACTGCTCGCGGTCGATTTCTTTTTCACAACGGATCAGGATCTGTTCGATCTCGGGGCGGGTGGCATTGGCCTTTTCGCCCAGCACCGAAATATCGACCGGTACATGGCGCCAGCCATAGATATAATGGCCCATGCGCAGGACTTCGGTTTCCACGATGGTCCGGCAGCGTTCCTGCGCCGCGAAATCGGTACGCGGCAGGAAGACCTGGCCAACCGCGATCCATTTTTGCGGATCGGGTTCATGGCCGGTGCGCCGCACGACGTCATAGAAGAAATCGACCGGGATCTGGACATGGATCCCTGCGCCATCGCCGGTTTTCCCGTCGGCATCGACCGCGCCGCGGTGCCAGATCGCTTTCAGGGCGTCGATCCCCGCCTGCACGACCTTGCGCGAGGGCTTGCCCGAGACCGCTACGACGAGACCCACGCCGCAGGAGGAATGTTCATCCTCATCGCGGTAAAGGCTGTGCTCGCCCATGAAAGCACGTTTGGCTTCTTCGGCTTTCGCCCAGGCCTCATCATAGATCGTCATGGCTCACTCCTCTTGGGCTGGCGGCGGAAGCATCGCCATAAACTCTGCTTCCGTTATCTGTCTGGCCGGACCGGCAAAGGCGAAAGCCTGGGGCCGGTGATCGACATAGATTTCATTGGCAAGGGTCACGCCGGACAATTGGTCCATCAGACCCGCCGCCAGGTAATAATCCGCAGGCGCCCCGGGCGCGGTCAGCCGATACCAGAGCGAAGAGCCGCATGTGCCGCAAAATGAGCGTTCGGCCCAGTCTGACGAGGCAAAGCTGCGCACCGCCTCCTGCCCTTCGATGCGGATATCGGCCTCGGGAACGTCGAGGGTGACCAGCGCCACCCCCGTCCAGCGTCTGCACATGCTGCAATGGCAGGCATTCACCTCATGCGGGGCATTCGAGACGGTGACCCGCACCGCACCGCACAGGCATTGTCCGCGCGTCTCAGTCGCCATAACGCGCCCTCCACAGCCGCTCCAGCGCCGGATCGGCAGGAGCCTCGGTCATCAGCGGATCGCAGTCATAAAGCGGGCGGGGGGAGGCGAATCCAGGCTCCCCGGGGAAGATGAAGTCGATCGGGCTGCCGTCGATCGGCAGCCATTGGCCATCGCCCAGATCGCTCTGGCCGGGGCCGGAAAAGAACAGCCGCATCTCGCGCGAAACATATTCATTGCCGCGCGAGCGCCGGACCTGGGCGCCATCGGCATCAATCTCGAAGGCCTCGAATTCGGTCTCTTCCAGCACGACGCCGTCAATGGTCACGCTGCGACCGGTCAGCCGGTCAAAGCCGGTAACAGTGGTGTCAAAGCCGGTATTGCGGGTCAGCGAGAATTCAAACGTGTCGATCCCGGTTGCAATCAGTTCCGAGAATGAGGCCGGATCGGCGGCGTTCGGCGCCAGCATCTGCACCGTTCCGGCACCTTCGCCTTCGCTGATACTCTCGACCCATTCGGTTTCGGAATTGATCCGCGACCGGAAGAAAAGCCCCTCCTGATCGAAATCGGCGCGCCACTGATCGCCTTTCTGATCGGCAGTGCAGGTATAGTAATTCGACACCCGGCAGCCCTTGGCCTGCACGGTCATAAAGATCTCGCAGCTTTCCGGAGCAGACCAGGTCCGCGCCCCGGCAATGCCCGCCAGCAGCGGCAGCAGCGCAGAAGACAGGGTGACGGTGAAAAAGCGGTTCATGTCGGCGAGACCTCGTAATCAGGGAGCATTGCCCCCGACTGTACCTTGCTTCGGATGGTATCGGTATTCACTTCAAAGCCATCTGCGCCGGAGCGGACCAGCGCGAGGGCGCGCGGCCCGCTCCAGGTCGTGAGAGCGGTGGCATCAAAGGGCCTGGCTGCTGACGGGGCAGGGGATACCGCCACGGCGCAGAGCAGAGCAAGGCAACGGATCATGGCGTTTCTCCCGAAAAGGGTCACTCGGCCGCGACAGCGGCATGACCGAGGGAGTCGATGATCGCATCTGCCGCCTCGCGGCCGTCACGGATCGCCCAGACGACAAGACTCGCCCCGCGCACGATATCACCCACGGCATAGACACCCGGGATCGAGGTCGCATGGCTGCGGAAATCGGCCTTGATCGTGCCCCAGCGGGTGACGGTCAGTTCGTCGACGCCCCAAAGCTTCGGCAAGGCCTCGGGTTCGAAGCCGAGCGCCTGCACGACCAGATCGGCGGGCTCGACATAATCGGCGCCCTCGATCACCTCGGGCGACTGACGGCCCGAGGCATCCGGCGCGCCGAGACGCATTTTTTGCACCATCACGCCTTCGACCTCTGTGCCGCCCGAAAACCCCTTCGGTGCCGCGAGCCAGACGAAGTCCACGCCTTCCTCTTCGGCATTCTGCACCTCGCGCTGGCTTCCGGGCATATTGGCCCGGTCGCGGCGGTAAAGGCATTTCACCGAAGTTGCGCCCTGGCGGATCGCGGTGCGCACGCAATCCATCGCGGTATCGCCGCCGCCGATGACCACAACGCGCTTGCCGCTCGCGTTCAGGCTGCCATCTTCATATTCCGGCACAGAGTCGCCGAAAGAGAGCCGGTTCGACACGGTCAGGTAGTCGAGCGCTTTCACAATGCCGCGCGCGCCCGAGCCGGGGGCCTCGATCTCGCGGATCTTATAGACGCCGGTGGCGATCAGCACGGCGGTGTGACGCGACCGGATCTCTTCGAACGACAGGTCAACGCCGACGGTGCAGTTCAGCACAAAGGTCACGCCCGAGGCTTCCAGCTGTTCCACCCGGCGCATGACGACCGGCTTTTCCAGCTTAAATCCCGGGATGCCATAGGTCAGCAGCCCGCCGGCGCGGTCATAGCGGTCATAGACGGTGACCTGCACACCGGCGCGGCGCAGCCGTTCCGCCGCCGCGAGCCCGCCCGGGCCTGCGCCGATGATGCCCACCGATTCAGCGCGTTCGCTATGGGGGACAACCGGCTGGACCCAGCCTTCTTCCCAGGCCGTGTCGGTGATGTATTTCTCGACCGAGCCAATGGTGACCGTGCCATGGCCGGATTGTTCGATGACGCAATTGCCTTCGCAAAGCCGGTCCTGCGGGCAGATGCGGCCGCAGATCTCGGGGAAGGAATTGGTGGCCTGGCTGATCTCCCAGGCCTCTTTCAGCCGGCCCTCGGCGGTGAGGCGGAGCCAGTCGGGGATATTGTTGTGCAGCGGGCAATGCGACTGGCAATAAGGCACGCCGCATTGCGAACAGCGGCTGGCCTGTTCGGCCGCCTTTTCTGCCGCGAATTCGCGATAGATCTCGTCGAAATCCTGATTGCGGTCAGAGGCTTTGCGTTTCTCGGGCATCTCTTTGCCCAGGGAAACAAATTTCAGCATCTTTTGCGTGGCCATGGCTGCGCTTCCCTCAAAGCAGGTTCCGGGTGCGCCTTCCTACATCTGAGGGGATTCGAATAAAAGTCAGCATGGCTGACCTATATGCGGATTTGGGGAACCCGTGATCAAAAATCCTCTGAAAATTCCCGAAAATAGGTCAGCATTGGTTCCGAAGCCGCCTATTTGCCCGCCATAAGCGCGATCAGCGCTGCCGTTCCCACGATGATTCGCCACCAGCCAAAGATCGCATAGCCATGGCGGCTGACATAAGAGAGCACCCATTTCACCACGAGAACCGCTGCAAGGAAGGCCACGGCGAAGCCGACCGCGATATCCCAGACCGCGCTGAAATCGAGATCATTGCGGGTTTTGAACAGATCATAGGAGACTGCGGCGATCATGGTCGGCAGGCTCAGCAGGAAGGAAAACTCGGCCGCGGCGCGTTTCTCGACCCCCATCATCAGGGCACCGACAATCGTGGCGCCAGAGCGCGAGACGCCGGGGATCATCGCGATACACTGGCAAAACCCAATGGCGAGCGACTTGCCCAGCGGCAGTTCCAGCGCGTCGAAATGCTGCGGTTTTGGCGCGATACGGTCCACCACCAGCAGGATGACGCCGCCGATGATCAGCATGATCGAAATCAGCTTCGGCGATTCAAACAACACGCTCTTGATATAGCCATGCGCCAGCAACCCGATCACCACGGCGGGCAGAAAGGCCAGGGCCACTGACACAATAGCGCGCCGCGCCGCCATGTCATGGCGTGCATCCATGAAAAGCCGCCCGACCTTGACCGCAAATACCGATGTCAGCGCCAGGATTGCCCCAAGCTGGATCACCACCTCGAAGGTCCGGCTGTCCGAGGTGAAGCCAAGGAAATGCCCCGCCAGCAGCAGATGTCCTGTCGATGAGACCGGAATAAACTCAGTGAGCCCTTCCAGGAGACCCAGAAAGGCGGCGATCAGCGTGTTGTCCAATATCTCAGACCTTCTTCAGGTTTTTTGCCGAGTTCTTGATGGCGGCATATTGCCCGGAGGGACGGAAGCGCCACAGGTAATCCGGAATCACCGCTTCAAAAGCCGAGGCAGTTACGCCCAGAGCGGCGAAGCCGCGCGCGCCCTCAGTCACCACATTATCGGCCTTCAGCATTTTCAGCTGATCGCGGGTGAGGATCCTGTTGACGATCAGGCCGCCGGTCAGCACTTCGGCCATGTCAAAGCCGAAGGCCGGCAGCGACATCAGCCCGCCTGGCAGGTTGAGGATCAGGCGACGACGCTGGATCACCGGCAGCATGCGGTGCAAAAGATCCTGGAGCGGCATCGCCTCGGGCCCGCCCAGTTCGTAAATCCCGGCAGCGGCATCAGAGGTGACGGCATTGACCGCGGCCAGGGCCACATCATCGACCCAGACCGGCTGGAAGCGGGTCTGGCCACCGGCAATCGGCAAGACCGGCGCGAATTGCGCCATGCCCGCGAATTTGTTGAAGAAGCTGTCCTCGGTGCCGAAAATCACCGAGGGGCGCAGGATGACCGCGCCGGGGAATTCCGCCGCGATTGCGGCCTCGCCGGCGGCCTTGCTGCGGCCATAAAGCGAGGCGCTGCCGGCATCGGCCCCGAGCGCCGAGATATGGATCAGCTTTGCCACACCGGCCTCGCGCGCGGCGCGGGCGATGATCGTGGCGCCGTCGACATGTACCGCCTGGAAGTTGTTCCGGCCGCGGCGGCGGAAGGTTCCGACGCAATTGACCACCGCATCCGCGCCAAGGGCTGCGCGTTTCACACTGGCTTCATTGCGGATATTGCACAGGATCGGTTCGACCTGGCCCGGAGCGCCATAGGGTTTGACGAAGATCGCTTCATTCGGGCGGCGTACCGCGACGCGGACCCGCCAGCCAAGGCCGGCAAAGCGCCGGGCGATATAGCGGCCGACAAAGCCCGACCCGCCGTAAATGGTGACCAGCTTGCTCATGCGGAAATCTCCCCTGCGGGCGTCGCGTCCATTCCCCGTTCCATAGCCCCCGGACGTCGGGCCAGCAAGCCCAAAGCCCGATGTGAGGCCCGCGCCAGCCGGCCTTTCACACGAGCGTCAAAAAATCTTGCGATTTCCGCGCGGGCCCGTGTTGACAACCCTTTGCCCCAGGGCTACATCGCCCTCACTGAAGCGTGCCCAGATGGCGGAATTGGTAGACGCACTGGTTTCAGGTACCAGCGCTGCAAGGCGTGGAGGTTCGAGTCCTCTTCTGGGCACCATTTACTCTCTACCAAGAGTAGATAATTCAAAGACTTCAATGACATGCCGGTCCTCTCGGTGCACACTCAGGCACACGAGAGGCACACATGGGGCTCATCTTGAAGTACGTTGAGCAAACCAAATCAGGAAGCTGGCAGTATCGTCGCAGGGTGCCGAAAGAGGTTGCTGCGGTGATCACCAAGCGCGAGTTCAAGCGCAAGCTGGGCGATTCCCAGAAAGAGGCCCTCGCGGCGTATCCCCGCTACCATGCAGAGGTCGAACGCGAGATTGCCGAAGCACTTCGCTCCTTGTCCCGATCTGCTTCCGCAGGCGCGCCCGGTGCCAGCGAACGTGACGCCTATGCCGAAGCACTGCGCCGCCGTGCCAGTTTGATTGCAGCGGGTGCTACTGAGGCTGCCCTTGCCAACGAGGCTGACGCGATTGCCGCGCGTTATCCGCAGGATGAATATGAGCCTGTTGGCGCTTCCACCATCGACCGTCACACAATCAACGTCCTGAGGCTTGGCCCTGAGCGGCATAAGGCACCCGCCCCCACCCTCACCGATGCCCAGCGGCTCTACGTGTCAGAGAAGATCGGGGATGGCGAAGGTGCTGATACGCAATCGGAGGCGCGCGTCTCGCGTGTAATCCGAATGGTCGTCGCGGCCCTCGGCAAGAACCCCGTGCTGGCCTCTCTGACACGTGAGGATGCCCGCAAGGTGCGCGATGCGATGCTAGGCCGGTTAAAGTCTACCGGTGCGCAAGTGTCGGCTGCATCGGTGAAGCGCGAATTGAACGTGCTCAAGGCTGTGATCAACTTCGGAAAGGTGGAGTTCGGACTGCCGGAGACTTTCCAAAACCCCTTCAATAAGCTCGATCTGGGCGCGACAGCATCCCGCCAGCGTGATGGAGAAAAGCGTGACCCGCTGCCCCCGAAGATTCTTGCCGAGGTTCATAAGAGGATCACCTCAGGAGCGAATCCCGCTCTAGCCCAAATTTGGCGTATCCTAGCGGGGACAGGATGCCGGATTGCCGAGATTACCGGGCTGCGGGTCGAGGACGTGGAGACCAAAGGGGAAACACCGCATATCCGCGTCACATGGAATGAAGATCGCCGCCTAAAGACCAACGCTTCAATCCGTTGTGTGCCGCTCGTCGGAGACGCTCTGGAAGCGGCCAAGGAAGCGGTCATGGCTGCCAGCGGAGGCACTATGCTCTTCCCTCGCTATGGTCGTCTATGAATAGCCCCATGTTTCGTGGACGCCTTCTTCGCTAACTTTGAGGCAAGGAGGC
>NZ_JAEFCF010000017.1 GCF_016405985.1 Paracoccus sp. IB05 | reverse complement strand
AGCAGAGGGCCGCCTAACATGAGCACCTGACCGGAACAGAACCGGGACAGGTCCAAAACGCCGATCATGGCCCTGTATCGCAGGTACGTGGACATAAGCGATGCCGCTCGGACATATGTTCACGACGAGACTTCCGGCGAGGGCGAAGACGACGCGGTCGAGCGGCTGTTCTTCCGGGAGCGGGATCAGGTTGAGGATGCTATAATGGCGATCCCGCCCACCACCGCACAGGACATGGCGGCGAAGACGCTGGTCTCGCACTGCCATGGCGATTTCACCTGTCTGAACTACGATACGTCGCCGTTCTGAGCCGAGGCCCGCGCGCTGGTGGGGGTGCCAGCATGACCCAGATCCTCGACGCCCTCGATGAACTGACCCGCGCCCGCGATCTGGTCCAGCTTCTGGAAATGACCACCCGCCACCAACCCGACAACGACCGCAAGGCTCTCGGCTCGGGGTGCGAGGCCGCGCTGATCCGGCTCAATGCCGGGATCGACATGCTTCACGGCGCCAAAAATGCGGAGGCCAGCCCATGAGCTATTCCGACAAGGTCCGGGCCGAGGTCGCCGCCCGCTATGGCGTACCGGTGCGCTGTCCCGTCCAGATCATCCCGCCCGGGGTGATCGCGGAGATCTATGACCCGTGGGCGCCTGCCGCATCTGTGCGGCGGGGTCGACAGCTCACGGCGAAAGAGCGCCAGAAGATGGCTGAGCTGCGCAGTGGCGGGGCGACCTTCCGGCAAATCGGGCGGTATCTCAACCGCAGCTCCGGCCACGTCTACAGCGTTTTGGGGTGACCCGCCCCCTGCCCTAGCCCCTGCTTTGGTCGGGGCTAGGCGATCACAAACGGGTGATAGTGTTCCGCTACGTTCCGCAGAAATCCGCCGCCAATTGGGGGAATTAATGGCGGAAACGACAAGGCGAAAATCTAAATTATTAAATACTTTCAAGCGCTTATGTGGAATAATTGGCGGATGAGGTGGGATTCGAACCCACGGAGGGTTGCCCCTCGCTGGTTTTCAAGACCAGTGCCTTAAACCACTCGGCCACTCATCCGCAGGCGCCTGTCAGGGTTTGTCCCCCGGTGAGACGGTTGCCCGCCCGACCGCGCAGGTCTTGCTTACTGACTGCGGGAACAATTTCCAAGCTGATAATGTGAACTCTGCCTCCTGCCTTTTTGCCTCACGGTGCAATTCCCTGGCGCATCGCCGGGGCAGGCAGGTTTGGATTGAAGGCGCAGCCGTCACTCGCGGATAAGCAGAGCGGGCAGGACAGCGTCAGGATATCTGCACCCGAGATACGACATAAACACCTGTATTTTAAACAAAAATCTCCACAACCCCGACTCCATACCAATCTCCGCCAATCGTGAAAGGCCGCGCCGCCTCGGCTCTTTCCATAATGGGGGGCTCCGGGTATACTCACGCGCAAAAGAGCAGACAGGCAAAGCAGACAGACATTCCCGCAAGCGGGACGGCCGGCGATACGACCGGCCCGTTCCGGTGCAGGATCAGGGATCCCCGCAGGGTGGTACCCGGTTTTTTGTGAACGCCTGAAAAACAATTTAAAAGCGCGGCATTCGAGACCGCGTATGGCGCGAATGAGGGCGGACATGAGCAGATGTGAACAGCCAGCCGATCCGGAGTTGAAGGCTCCCTTCGGTTTTCCGGCACCGCGTGGCGCAGGCCGCCTGTCCGGTGACCCGGCAAATGGCGGTTCGGTCGCAATGGGGCGACTGCGCAGGGCCTTGCTTGCCACTGGCGCCTTGCTGGCGCTTGCGGCCTGCGAGCCCGGAACCGGACCGTTCACATCATCGCCCGGCAGCAGCGCTGCGACTGCGTCCGCCACCAATGCCGCGAAACCGAAACGCTCAACCACGATCGTCGAGCGCGATGTCGAAGCGCCTCAGGTCTTCCAGGTCACCGAAGAGGCGCTCTGGGACGGGCGGCCGTCCTTGGGCGGTGTCTGGGTCGCCTCGCCGAATGTGACCGACCCCGAGCGGGTGATCATGCGCAATCAGGCCAATGGGAAATTCGTCATCGGCGCGCTTTTCAAGCGTGAGGCCGACAATCCCGGGCCGAAACTGCAGATCTCGTCAGATGCGGCTGATGCGCTCGGGCTCCTCGCCGGGCAACCGGCAAAGCTTTCGGTGACGGCGCTGCGCCGCGAAGAGGCGCCGCAGACCGCGCCCGGTCAGCCGGTGCTCGACAGCAATGAAAGCCTCGCCGTCGCGACAGCTCCGGTAGCGACGGGTCCGCTGGATGGGGGGGGCGTCACCTCGACCGCTCTGCCCGCCACCGGAGCTGGCGCAACTGCTACGACTACGACTGCGACCACGGCCGCTGTGGCAGCCCCCGCGCAGGCCGGCAAGAAAAAGACCAGACGCCAGCTGAAACGCGAGGCAGAAGAGGCCGCGAAACAGGCCGAAGCCAGGCTTGCAGCCGCAGAAACCACTGCCGCCGCTGGCGCCACCCCGGCAGCGGGTGCGACCGCCGCGGGTGCGACCGCCGCAAAACCGGCAGAACCGGCAGTGTCCCCTGCCCCCGCCCCGGCCGCCGCCAAAGGCCGGTCGATCCAGATCGGCTTTTTCTCGCAAGAAGCCAATGCCACCCGCGCCCAGGGTCAGCTTGCAAAGGCCGGCGTCACCGCCCAGGTCCGCAAGGAAAGCTCGCAGGGCAAGGATTACTGGTCGGTCTTCACCAAAGGCGATGCCGCCACGCTGAAGAAAATCAAATCCGCCGGCTTTGCCGATGCCTATATGCTGAAATAGGATACAGATATGTCCCTGAGACGGCTTTTCTCTTCGCTCAAATACGCCATCGCGGCGCTTGCGACCACCCTGGTGCCGGCTCAGGCCTTTGAGACCCAGGCGCGTGCCGCCTGGGTATACGACGTAACGACCCATACGGTCCTGCTGGATAAGAACGCGTCCGAGCCGCTGCCGCCGGCCTCGATGTCAAAGCTGATGACCATCAATATGGTGTTCGAGGCGCTGAAATCGGGCCGGATGCAGATGACCGACACCTTCCCGGTCTCGGAAAAGGCCTGGAAGATGGGCGGGTCGAAAATGTTCGTCAAACCCGATGACCGGCCCAGTATCGAAGACCTCCTGCACGGGATCATCATCAATTCCGGCAATGATGCCTGTGTGGTCGTGGCCGAAGGCATGGCGGGATCGGAGGAGAATTTCGCCAGGCTGATGACGGATCGCGCCCGCGAACTTGGCATGGCGCAGTCGCATTTCGCCAATTCCTCGGGCTGGCCGGACCCGGGCCAGCGGATGAGCGTGCAGGATCTGGGCATCCTCGCAGTGCGGCTGATCGAGGAATTTCCCGAATATTATCCGATGTTTGGCATGACGGGCTTTGTCTATAAAGACCGCGTGCCCTCGAACAGCGAGAACCGCAATCCGCTGCTGAGGATCAAGGGCGGCGACTGGAAGGCCGATGGGCTGAAGACCGGTCACACCCAGGAGGCGGGCTTTGGCCTTGTCGGCTCGGCGGTCCATGATGACGGGCGCCGCGTGGTCTTTGTGATCACCGGGCTCGAGACCGATGCGGCGCGCGCCCAGGAATCCGAGGCCATCGTCAACTGGGCCTTCCGCCAGTTCGCCGCGAAAACCGTGGTGAAACAGGGCAGCCGGGTTGCCGAGGCAGAGGTCTTCATGGGCGAGGCCGCGACCGTCGGGCTGACCCCTGCAAAGGATCTGACGCTGCTGGTGCCGACCATGGGCCAGACCAATATCAATGCCTCCGTGGTCTATAAGGGGCCGATCCCCGCCCCGGTCGAAGCCGGCACCGAACTTGCCGAACTGATCATCCGCATCCCCGGCCTGCCCGATCACCGCGTGCCGCTGGTGGCTGAGGCACCGGTCGCGAAAGCCGGTTTCGTGCGGCGGCTGACGGTGACCTCGGGCATCCTGTGGAACACCTATGTCGCGCCCGTGCCTGCGCCCGCTCCGGCCAGCTGAGGCCAATTTGACGGGACTGTTCCTCTCCTTCGAAGGGATCGACGGATCCGGCAAGAGCACCCAGGCCCGGCGCCTCGCCGAGAGCCTGCGTGCCGAGGGCCGCAGCGTCACCCTGACCCGCGAACCGGGCGGCTCGCCGGGGGCCGAAGAAATCCGCCGCCTTGTCCTTGAGGGCGCCACCGACCGCTGGTCGGCCGAGACCGAGATCCTCCTCTTCACCGCCGCCCGCCGTGACCATGTAGAAAAGACCATCCGCCCGGCGCTTGCGCGCGGCGAGGTGGTGATCTGCGACCGGTTTGCCGACAGCACCCGCATCTTCCAGGGCCTGACCCGGGGTGATCTGACTGGCACCGTCGACCGGCTCCATGACCTGATGATCGGGATCGAACCCGACCTCACCCTGCTGATCGACCTCGCCCCCGAAACCGGCCTTGCCCGTGCCACCGCCCGCCAGGGCCATGAGATGCGGTTCGAGGATATGGGCCTCGCCTTCCAGACCGCCGCCCGCAACGGCTTTCTCGCCCTCGCCGATGCCCATCCGGGCCGGTTCCGGGTGATCAGCGGCGATGCCTCCCCCGACCAGATCGCCGCGCGCATCCGCCGGACCCTCGCGCCAGACCTGCCCCCTTCCTCTTGACCAAAATACTCCGGGGGAGCTTTGCGCGGGCCTGACCGCGCAAAGCCGGGGGCAGTGCCCCCGCGCGCAGCATCCTGCCTGCTGCCCCTTTCCCCAGGCCCCCCGACATGCAATGAAAGCCCATGGCTGACGATCCTGATCTCCCGGAACCCGACCGCACCGAAGGCGCGCCCCATCCGCGCGAGACTGCTGCGATGTTTGGCCAGCAGGCCGCCGAGGCCGGCTTCCTCGACGCCTGGACCCATGGCCGGCTGCATCACGCCTGGATGCTCACCGGCCCCAAAGGCGTCGGCAAGGCCACTCTGGCCTGGAAGATCGCCCGTTTCCTGCTGACGACACCCGATCCCGGCACGGATGGCGGCCTTTTCGGCGCGCCCGACCTGCCCGCCTCCCTCGACACCGATCCTGATAGTCCGGTCGCGCGGCGGATGCGCGCTTTGGCCGAGCCGCGGCTTTTCCTCTTGCGCCGCGCCCCGAATGACAAACGCAACGCCATCTCGCAGGTGATCACCGTCGATGAGGTCCGGCGGATGAAGAGCTTTTTCGCCCTCTCCGCAGCCGATGGCGGCCGCCGCGTCGCCATTGTCGACAGCGTTGACGAGATGAACCCCAATGCCGCCAATGCGCTTCTGAAACTGCTTGAAGAGCCGCCACCCGGCACCACTTTCCTCATGGTCTCGCATCAGCCGGCGCGGCTCTTGCCGACGATCCGTTCGCGCTGCCGCGAGCTGCGCCTGACACCGCTGGCCCCCGATGCGCTTTCCGATGCGCTGACCCAGGCCGGCGGCGTGGCCCAGCCGCATGAGATCGCGGCCCTGAGCGAACTCGCAGGCGGCTCGGCGGGCGAGGCCTTTCGCCTGACCAATCTCGAAGGGCTGGAAACCTATGCCGCGCTGGTGACGCTGTTCTCCACCCTGCCGCGCCTTGACCGCCCGCGCGCGCTTGCGCTGAGCGAGGCCGCTGGCGCCCGGGGCCAGAGTGACCGGTTCGACCTCGTCCTGACCCAGATCGAGCTTTTCCTCTCGCGCCTCGCCCGCGCTGCCGCCAAACGCGAAACCCCGCCCGAGGCCGCGCCGGGCGAAGCCGCGCTCTTTGCCCGGCTCGCGCCCGGAACCGCCGCCGCCCGCCCCTGGGCCGAACTTGCGCAAAGCCTGACGCTGCGCGCGAGGCGCGGCAAGTCGGTCAACCTTGACCCTGCCGCGCTTCTCATGGATATCCTCCTGAGGATCGACGCCATGGCGGGAAGCCTCGCCTCCGGCTGACATGCCGGCCAGAACCGAGACCGGAATACGATGCCCCCCAAAACGCACCCCGAAATACGCCCCGATACGCCCGCCGATATCCCCTCTCTGCCGCTGCTGGTTGACAGCCATTGCCATCTCGATTTCCCGGATTTCGAAGGGCAGACCGATGAGCTGATCGCCCGTGCCGCCGCAGCCGGGGTCACGCGGATGGTGACGATCTGCACCAGGATCGCGCGGCTGCCCTTGTGCCAGGGCCTGGCCGAGGCCCATCCCGGCGTCTTCTACACCTATGGCGTCCACCCGCTGCATGTGACCGAGGAACCGGCGATCACCGCACCGGAGCTGATCGCGCTGAGCCAGCATCCGAAATTCGTGGCCCTTGGCGAAACCGGCCTCGATTTCCACTATACGCCCGAGACCCGCGACGCGCAGCTCGCCTCGCTCCAGGTCCATATCGAGGCGGCGCAGCTCTCTCGCCTGCCGCTGGTGATCCATTCCCGCGATGCCGATGCGGATATGGAGCGCCTGCTGACGGATGGAATGAAAGCCGCACCCTTCAGCTGCGTGATGCATTGCTACACCTCTGGCGCAAGGCTGGCGGAAGTGGTGCTGGATCTGGGCTTTTACCTCTCGATGTCGGGGATCGCCGCTTTCCCGAAAAGCCAGGAGATCCGCGATATCTTCGCCCGCGCGCCGCTTGAGCGCGTGCTGGTAGAGACCGACAGCCCCTATCTCGCGCCGCCGCCCTATCGGGGCAAACGCAATGAGCCGGCCTATGTCGCCCATACCGCCCGTGTGGGCGCGGGTCTTTTCGGGCTGAGCGAGGCTGAATTCGCCCGGGCCACCAGCGCGAATTTCGACCGGCTGTTTCCCCGGGCCGCCGCGTTCGGGGCTTTGCCGCGCGACGTCCAGCCCCCCGCCGGGGGCCATGCGCCAGCCAGCGCCCCGTCGGTGACCGGAGGCCGGCCATGAGCCTCCTGCGCTTTACCATTCTCGGCTGCGGCTCTTCCGGTGGCGTGCCGCGGATCGGCAATAACTGGGGCGATTGCGATCCTTCCAATCCGAAAAACCGGCGCCGCCGCTGTTCCATGCTGGTCGAACGGATCAGTGCCGGGGGCACCACCCGCGTGCTGATTGATACCGGCCCGGATATGCGTGATCAGCTGCTCGATGCCGGCATCGGCACGCTGGATGCGGTGATCTATACCCATTCCCATGCCGATCATGTCCATGGCCTGGATGATCTGCGCCAGGTCGTTCTGAACATGCAGCGCCGGCTGCCGGTCTGGGCCGATGGCCCGACCCAGGAGGCGCTGTTTTCGCGCTTTGCCTATGCTTTCATCCAGGCCGCCGGCAGCAGCTATCCGCCCATCCTCGAGATGAACACGATCGAGGACGCGGTGGTGATCGAAGGCGCCGGCGGCGCGATCGAATTCATTCCCTTCCTGGCTGAGCATGGCACGATTGACGCACTCGGTTTCCGGATCGGCCCGCTCGCCTATCTGCCCGATGCCGTCGCCCTGCCCGATGCAGCATGGCAGCATTTGCAGGGCCTTGACTGCTGGGTGGTCGATGCGCTGCGCCGGAAACCACATCCGACCCATGCCCATCTGGCGATGACGCTGGACTGGATTTCCCGTGCGGCGCCGAAGCGGGCCGTTCTGACCAATATGCATCTCGATCTGGATTATGACACGCTGTGTGGCGAATTGCCCCGGCATATCCGCCCCGCCTTTGACGGCATGGTCATAGAATACGACATCCCGGGCTGAGGCCCTGCAAGAGTAGCTGCCATGTCCGCGCTGTTAGACGTTATCCTGCCGGTGTTCATTGTCATCGGATTCGGCTGGCTGGCGGCAAGAGCGGGCAAATTCAGCGAGAGCCATGTCGACGGGCTGATGAAATTCGCCCAGAGCTACGCGCTGCCCTGTGTGCTGTTTCGCGGCGTGGCCGGACTGGATCTGTCGCTTGCCTATGATCCGGGGATGATGCTCTCTTTCTATATCGGCGCCTTTTCGGGCTTTGCGATCTGCTTTGCCGGGGCGCTGTGGCTGTTCGACCGGCCGCTGACCGATTCCATCGCCATCGGCTTTGCGGGGATGTTCTCGAACTCATTGCTTCTGGGCCTGCCGATCACCGAACGCGCCTACGGGACCGCAGCGCTGGCGGGGAATTTCGCGATCATCTCGGTGCATTCGCCGCTGTTCTACGGGCTCGGCATCTCGCTGATGGAATGGGCGCGTTCGCGAGGACAGGGCATCTCGGCATTTCGACTGTCACGCCAGATCGCGGGCGCGATCCTGCGTCAGCCGCTGGTGCTGGGGATCATTTTCGGCTTTTCGGTCAATCTGAGCGGGGTCGCCCTGCCCGGTCCGGTCTGGTCGGCGGTGGATATGCTGGCGCTGGCCGCGCTGCCGGCGGCGTTGTTCGGGTTGGGGGGCGTCTTGTTTCGCTACCGCCCCGAGGGGGATCGCTGGACGATTGTGTGGATTTGCGTCACGTCACTGGTGATCCATCCGGCCATCGCCTGGGGGATCGGGCGAGGAATCTTTGGGATCAGCGATGCGGCTTTGCGCTCGGTGATCCTGACGGCAGCTATGGCGCCTGGCGCCAATGCCTATCTGTTCGCGCATATGTATGGCGTGGCCAAGCGGGTGAATGCCTCGGCGGTGCTGTTTGGCACGGCGTTCTCGATCCTCTCGGTCTGGATCTGGCTGCAAATCCTGCCCTGACGCGGTGAGCCCGGGTTTGGTGAGCCGGAGTTTTAAGGAAAACTCCGGCCCGATTTCTTTCTCAAGAAATCGTCGACATCTTCAGCGCCCCGTAACGCCGCGCATCGCATCCGAGCGGCGGCGCAGGACTTCGATCGTGGTCAGCAGCGCGATGGAAATCACCACGAGGATCGTTGCCACGGCAAGGATCGCGGGCGAGATCGCTTCGCGGATGCCATTCCACATCTGGCGCGGGATGGTCTGCTGTTCCGGGCCCGCGATCAGCAGGACTGCCACCACCTCGTCGAAGGAGGTGACGAAGGCGAAAAGCGCGCCCGAGATCACGCCGGGCAGGATCAGCGGCATGATCACCTTGAAAAACGTCGTGCGCGGGTTGGCGCCAAGGCTTGCGGCTGCACGGATCAGCGACTGGTCAAAGCCCGAAAGCGTTGCCGTCACAGTGATGATCACGAAGGGAATGCCAAGGGCTGCATGGGCGAGGATCACGCCGGTATAGGTCGAGGTCAGCCGCCAGGGCTGTTCTTCGGTGCCGCAGGTCACGCCAATGACCGAACAGGGGTTCGAATAGAAAAAGAACATCCCCGTGGCGACGATGATGATCGGCACGATCATCGGCGAGATCAGCACCGCCATGATCAGCCGGCGCCAGGGCATTTCCGGGCGCGACAGGCCAAGGGCTGCGAGCGTCCCCAGCACCGTCGAGAGAATCGTCGCCCAGAAGCCGATGATCACCGAGTTTTTCGCTGCTTTCACCCAGACCGAGTTCTGCCACATATCCGACCACCAGGCCGCGCCGGTGGCGCCGGTGCTTTGCATCCCCTTGACCACCAGCTCGTCATACCAGCGCAGGGAATAGCCCTCCGGATCGAAGCTCAGCATCTTCGAGGTAAAGGTGAAATAGGGCTCTGCGTTGAAGGAGAGCGGGATGATGACCAGGATCGGCGCGATCAGGAAGATGAAAATGAGCGTGCAGATCACGATATAGGTGTAATACCAGGCGCGCTCGAGCGGGTCGGCATAGGTCGGAAGGGCCATGGCTGTCTCCTGACAGGTGGTATCTTGTCTGGCTGGAGCGGGAGAAAGGCGCCGGGGGCGCTTCGCCCCCCGGACCCCCAGAGGATATTTAAGGACAGAAAATGACAGGGGCCGTCTGTGGTGCCCCTGCGCGTTTTCAGCCGAGCTTGAGCTTGTCGATGCCGATCAGACGGTCATAGAGCCAGTAGAGGAGCAACACGCCGGCGAGCAGCATCGCGGCGAGGGCAGCGGCCTGGCTCCAGTTGGATTTGGTCATATGGAACTGGATCTGGTTCGAGAAGAGCTGACCATCAGCGCCGCCGACAAGCGCGGGCGTGATGTAATAGCCGACCGCCAGGATGAAGACGAGGAGCACGCCCGCGCCGATCCCCGGCAGGGTTTGCGGCAGGTAGATGCGGCGGAAGGTGGTCCAGGAGGTGGCGCCGAGCGAGCGCGCCGCGCGGGCATAGCTGGGCGGGATCACCCGCATCACCGAATAGAGCGGCAGCACCATGAAGGGCAGCAGGATATGCACCATCACGATGATCGTGCCGGTCTGGTTATAGATCAGCGCGAGCCGCCCGCTGTCATCGATCACTCCCATCGAGACCAGCAGGGAATTGATCACCCCCTGGCCCTGCAACAAGACGATCCAGGACGTCGTCCGCACCAGAAGCGAGGTCCAGAACGGCAGCAGCACGAGGATCATCAGCAGATTGGCCTTTGCCATCGGCAGCGTCGCCAGCATATGGGCGATCGGGAAAGCCAGCAGCAGGCAGATGCCGGTGATCACCGCCGAAAGCAGGAAGGTCCGGACATAGAGCCAGATATAGACGCGGTTCACCTCGGCCACGCGCTCGATACCGCCATCCGCGGAGCGCTGCATATCGATGCCGGAGAGGTAGAAATCGGTGGTCCAGGGCGAGGCCGCCTCCCGCATCGCGACCCACAAAAGCGGCTCGCCCCATTTCCTGTCCTGCGCCAGCAGGGCCTCGCGGTAAGGCGGCTGCAGATCATCCGCGCCGCGCGCAGCCGAGGTGATCAGCGAGCGTGTCCCGGGCATGGAATAGTTGATCCGGGTGCCCGCTTCACCGGCAAGCCGGTTTTCCTTCATCAAAAGCAGGTCGGAGGCGAGCGCGGCATAGGCGGCCTCATCGGGTTCGGTGCCGGCCGGATTGGCGGCAAACCAGGCGCCGAGCGCGGGCGAGGCCTTGGAAAACCCGTCATGATAGAGCGAGCGTTGCAGCATCTGCCCGATCGGCAGCGCGAAGGTGATCACGATGAACAGCAAGAGCGGCAGAACCAGCAGGAAGGCCCGCCGTTTCGCCCGCGACTGTGCGGCGGCCAGCGCCACTTTCAGCGGGCGGCCATCGGCTGTCGTCAGCCCGGCGGCGGTGGAATCCATCGTGGTTTCTGCCATAATTCTGTCCTGAAACTTCTGCCCCGCACAGGCGGGGGCGCTTATTCTTCTGGTTGGTCCGGCCTGGATCGCGTCTCAGGGCCGGGCGGGCATGGTCCGGTCCACGAGAGGGCCCGTCACGAAGTAAGGCGAAGCCGGTCAGTTGCCGGCGCTGATTTTCAGACCGGGGCGCGCGGCGGGCAATGCGGCGAATTCGACATCATAAGAGGCGCGCTCCTCCTCACTCATCTGGCTGATCATCACGCGGGTCGTATAGCCGCCTTCGATCACCCCATCGGGCCGAAACCGCATCCAGTCCGATATCTCGCTTGCGGGGAAAGTCACCGGATCGCCGGCCTTGCCGTGAAAGCCCTGCGGCTGGGCGGCCAGTGTCCCTTCGACAAGACCACCGCGAACGCCCGTCAGCACGACCCAGCTGTGTTCGGTGCCGGCATCCCCCAGATCAACCGGATGCGCCCATTTCACCATATAGCTGTGATCGGAGAGATCGGATTTCGCAGCCGTCGCCAGCACAGATGGCAGGCTCGCACGCGCGGCCTCCATCGCGGCATTCATCGCGATGTCGGCGGTGAGAAAGGCCATCGCACCCGATTTCGACCCCGTCTCTGCCCCGGTATCTCTGGCCTGCAACTCCGGCGGCATCGCGAGCGCAAGCCCGAGACCAAGAAACAGGGCAGCGGCGATCCGGCTCGGTTGGGCAAAGGTCATCACAGCACTCTGGCGACAGGGAGGGAATGGCGGGGGTGCGGGAGGATATCCCCCCGCACCCCCGTTTCAGCTCAGTTCGACACAAGCCAGGCGTTATAGCGCTCGCCCAGTTCGGTATCGCGGTCGACCCAGAAATCCTGCGACGAGGCCAGCGCATTGCCGAGGTTTTGCGGCGCGGTCGGCAGGTTCGGCAGCATCGGCTTGTCGGTGCCGTCGATATTGCCGACGAAAGCTGCAGCCGATTTCCGCGGCGGGCCGTAAGAGATGTAAGAGGCCGCTTTCGCCGAAACCTCGCTCGAGGTTGCGTATTTGATCAGCTCGAGGGCGCCGGCTTCGTTGGGGGCACCTTTCGGGATCGCAAAGCCTTCCCATTCATAGACCTGGCCGTCCCAGACGATGTCGAAAGGCTTGTTCTCGCCATGGGCCGCGTTGAAGATCCGGCCATTATAGGCCATGGTCATCACCACCTCGCCATCCGCCAGAAGCTGCGGCGGCTGTGCGCCGGCATCCCAGAACACGGCATCTTTCTTGATCGTATCGAGCTTTGCGAAGGCGCGGTCGACGCCTTCCGGGGTCTCGAGCACGGCATAGACCTCAGCCGCCGGAACGCCATCCGCCATCAGCGCCATTTCAAGCGTGACTTTAGGGTTCTTGCGAACGCCACGTTTGCCGGGGAATTTCTCGGTATCGAAGAAATCGGCGATGGTGGTCGGGCCGGCGCCCTCAGGGAACTTCGTGGTGTCATACCCGATGATGGTCGCAAAGATATCGGCTGCAACCATGCATTCGGTCACGGTGCCGGGAAGGAAATCGTCCATGGCCTTGGTGCCATCGGCGCCATCGGGCAGATCGGCGCCATCGATCTGGACCAGCTGGCCTTCGTCGCAGAGACGCACGGCATCGGCAATTTCAAGCACAGCCACATCAACGGTCACATTGCCCGCATCGACCTGCGCCTTGACCGGGATCGCCGGATTGTCGGAATCGATTGAATTTACCTTGATGCCGGTCTTTTCGGTGAAGGGTTTGAAATAGGCTTCGATCTGGCTGTTGGCATAGGCGCCGCCCCAGCCCATGACCGTGACCTCCTGAGCCAGTGCGGGCAGCGCGAACCCACCAAGCGCGGTGGAGAGGACGAGCAGTTTCTTCATTTCAGTCTCCCGTGTTGAAATTGGACCCCGTTCGGGGGAAAACAGTGACCTCGGGGCCGCGCGGGTCTGGTGCCCGCTTTTACAGCCCCCTGGTAAAGCCCCGGATGACGATCCGGGGCGCGCGCTTTTGCAATCTCAGACCGCGTCAAGCGCGCGGGCATCTTCCGGATGCCAGCCAACCTTGATCTTTTCGCCCGGGCTCAGCCGGGTCTGATCCAGCGTATTGCGGCATTTGACCACAAAATCGTCGGTCCCGGCGACGCGCATCCGGGTGCGCAGGATGTCGCCCATATAGACGACCTCCAGCACTTCGGCATCCAGCGTCAGCGCACCCGGCGGCATCAGCGAGGGCTTGAACTCGATCCGTTCCGGCCGGATCGAGACCAGCGTTTTCTGACCATTCGCAGTGACATTCACCGGCGTCGCGTCGATCAGCTCGCCGGTCGAAAGCCGCACCCGTGCCTTGCCGCCGCCGATCTCCTCAATCGTGCCCGGCAGCTTGTTGTTCTCGCCGATGAACTGCGCGACAAAACTGTTTTCGGGGCGTTCATAGAGATCGGCGGGCGGAGCAAGCTGCTGGATCCGGCCATCATTGAACACCGCGACCCGGTCGGACATGGTCAATGCCTCGCCCTGGTCATGGGTCACATAGACGACCGTGATGCCGAGGGATTCGTGCAGGCGCTTGATTTCAAACTGCATATGCTCGCGCAGCTGTTTGTCGAGCGCGCCGAGCGGCTCGTCCATCAGCACCAGTTTCGGGTCGAACACCAATGCCCGCGCAAGCGCGATACGCTGCTGCTGCCCGCCTGACAATTGCGCCGGGCGCCGCGCGATAAAGGCCCCCATCTGCACCATATCCAGCGCGCGTTTCACCCGCGTCTCGCGCTCATCCTTACCCATGCCGCGCACTTCCAGCGGGAAGGAGAGGTTCTCCCCCACCGTCATATGCGGGAAAAGCGCGTAATTCTGGAACACCATCCCGATGCCGCGCTTATGCGGCGGCACCTGATTGATCGGGCGGCCATCCAGAAGGATCTCGCCATGGGTCGCCGTCTCGAACCCCGCCAGCATCATCAGGCAGGTGGTCTTACCCGATCCCGATGGCCCGAGCATGGTCAGAAACTCGCCCTTGGCGATATGGAGGTTCAGATCCTTAACGACCAGCGAGACACCGTCATAGCTTTTTTGAACATGCTCGAAAGCGACGAAAGCGTCGTTCTTCGGATCAACCGTCACTCAGTTCTCCCTGACTTCAGTGCTGGCCTGGCCAGCCGAATTCTGCGGCGGATTAACCGCTCTCTTGCCACAGACGTAAGCAAATGCGGCAGCGCAATGCAACGGGCAATAAAAGATCCCGGCCGCCAAAGCGATGCGACCGGGGCGCGCAGGAAATCTGCCTGAAAAAGTGCCTCAAAAAAGGAACTCCGCCGCAAGGAGGGCCGGTCTTCGGGCCAGGGCAGTACAGAGCAGCAGCCAGACGTCGCGAGAGGTGCTTACAGACGCCGTGATTTTCCGCAGAGGAAAGGTTGATTCTCGATGCAGCGCCGGCCGAGCAGACCGGTTTCGCCTGCAAGTGAGGCAGGAGAGGCCCTCAATGATCAGGAAGCGCGCAGACATCCCGCTATGATCCGGTCTGAAGGATCAGTTCGACAGAGCGACCTGCGCGGCCTTATGACCCAGACCCGGGTGAACCGGGCCTGAAAGTACCGCCCGGGAAATCCAGGCCCGGCTGAAAGGGTTCTGGCGGCTTACTCTGCCGCCACCCGCCGCGGCTTCAGCATCGGGCCGAGATAGCGCCCGGTATGGCTGGCCGCGACCCTGGCGACCGCTTCGGGCGTGCCGCTGGCGACAATTTGCCCCCCGCCATCACCGCCCTCGGGGCCGATATCAATAACCCAGTCAGCGGTCTTGATGACGTCGAGATTATGCTCGATCACCACCACGGTATTCCCCTGATCAACCAGAGAATGCAGCACTTCAAGAAGCTTCCTCACATCCTCGAAATGCAGACCCGTGGTCGGCTCGTCGAGGATATAGAGCGTGCGCCCCGTCGCGCGGCGGCTGAGCTCTTTTGAGAGCTTGACGCGCTGTGCCTCGCCGCCGGAAAGCGTCGTCGCCTGCTGGCCGACCTTGATATAGCCAAGGCCCACCTCACACAGCGCATCCATCTTTTCCCGGATCGAGGGCACCGCCTGGAAAAAATCACGCGCATCTTCGCAGGTCATATCAAGAACATCGGCGATGCTTTTGGTTTTAAACCTGATTTCCAGCGTCTCGCGATTGTAGCGCTGCCCCTTGCAGGTCTCGCAGGTGACATAGACATCGGGGAGAAAATGCATCTCGATCTTGATGACGCCGTCGCCCTGACAGGCCTCACACCGCCCGCCTTTGACGTTGAACGAGAACCGCCCTGGCCCATAGCCGCGCGCTTTCGCCTCGGGCAGGCCGGAAAACCAGTCGCGAATATGGGTAAAGGCGCCGGTATAAGTCGCCGGATTGGACCGCGGCGTCCGCCCGATCGGGCGCTGGTCGATATCGATAACCTTGTCGAGATGCTCGAACCCTTTGATCGTCTCGCAAGGCGCCGGCGTCTCATGCGCGCCATTCAGCTTGATCGCAGCGGTTTTGTAGAGTGTCTCGATGGTCAGGGTCGACTTGCCGCCCCCCGAAACCCCCGCGACACAGACAAATTCGCCCAGCGGGAATTCAGCCGTCACATCTTTGAGGTTATTGCCCGAAGCCTTTACAACAGTGAGCTTTTTCCCGTTTCCCTTGCGGCGTTCCTTCGGCACCGCAATCTCGCGCTGCCCCGAGAGATACTGGCCGGTCAGGCTGTCGGGATTGGCCGCGATCTCCGCCGGGGTGCCGCGCGCAATGATCTGGCCGCCATGGACACCAGCCCCGGGCCCGATATCGAAAACATAATCCGCCTCGCGGATCGCATCCTCGTCATGTTCGACCACCAGCACGGAATTGCCCTGATCGCGCAACCCTTTCAGGGTCGTCAGCAAGCGGTCATTGTCGCGCTGATGCAGCCCGATCGAAGGTTCATCCAGCACATAAAGCACGCCCGTCAGCCCCGACCCGATCTGGCTCGCCAGACGGATCCGCTGGCTTTCCCCGCCCGAAAGTGTGCCGGCATTGCGCGCCATCGTCAGATAGTTCAGCCCGACATTCACAAGGAATCCAAGGCGTTCGCGGATTTCCTTCAGAATGGCTTTCGCGATTTCATTCTGCTGGCCGGTGAGCGTTTCATGCGCGGTCGAGATCCAGTCAAACGCCTCCTGGATCGATTTCTGCACCACCTGGCCAATATGCAACCCGGCAATTTTAACCGCCAGCGCTTCGGGTTTCAGCCGGTAGCCATTGCAGGAAGAACAGGGCCGATTGTTCTGATATCGCTCCATTTCTTCGCGCGACCAGGTGCTGTCGGTCTCGCGGTAGCGGCGCTCCATATTGGGGATGATCCCCTCGAAAAGACGGCGCACCTTATAGACGCGGCCATTCTCATCATAGGTGAAGTCAATCTCCTCCCCCTTTGATCCGTAAAGGAAAAGCTGGCGGATCTGCTCCGGCAGGTCGCGCCATTTGGTCTTTTTGTCAAAGCCGTAATGCTTCGCCAGACAATCGACGGTCTGGGTGAAATAAGCCGATTTCGACTTCGCCCAGGGGGCAAGCGCGCCTTGCAGGATCGAGATGCCCTGGTCGGGCACCACGAGACGCTCGTCAAAGAACAGCTCGACACCGAGCCCGCCGCAGGAGGGACAGGCCCCGAAGGGCGCGTTGAAGGAAAAGAGCCGCGGCTCGATCTCGGCAATGGTAAAGCCGGAAACCGGGCAGGCGAATTTCTCGGAATAGGTTTTGCGCTCGGCGCCCTCATCGGCCATTTCGATCACGGCGATACCGTCGGCGAGGTTCAGCGCGGTGCGGAAACTGTCGGCAAGCCGCACCTCCAGCCCCTCGCGCACCACGATACGGTCGACCACCACGTCGATATTATGGCGAAATTTTTTGTCGAGTGTGGGCGGCTCCTCCAGCTCATGGAATTCGCCATTCACCTTGACCCGCTGGAAGCCCTGTTTACGAAGTTCCAGGAATTCCTTCTTATATTCGCCCTTACGGTCGCGCACGATGGGGGCCAGAAGATAGGCGCGGGTGCCTTCCGGCATCGCCATCACCGCATCGACCATATCCTGCACCTGCATCGCGGTGATCGGCAGCCCGGTCGCCGGGGAATAGGGCACGCCGACCCGCGCGAACAACAGACGGAGGTAGTCGTAAATTTCGGTAACCGTCCCCACCGTCGAACGCGGGTTCTTCGAGGTGGTCTTCTGTTCGATGGAAATCGCCGGGCTCAGACCCGAAATATGGTCAACATCGGGCTTTCCGGCCATGTCGAGAAACTGGCGCGCATAGGCCGAGAGGCTCTCGACATAGCGGCGCTGCCCTTCGGCATAGATCGTGTCAAAGGCCAGCGAGGATTTTCCCGAGCCCGACAGCCCGGTGATCACCACGAACTGATCGCGCGGAATATCAAGATCGACGTTCTTCAGATTATGTTCGCGCGCGCCGCGCACTTCGATAAACTTATGCTCGGCCATCATCACACCGCCATCTCGACACTCAGGGGATAAACGCGAAAGAGAGATAGGATAAAATCCGCGCCGCGCCAACTGCAATTCGTGAACGAAATATGAACATTATTCAACTTAGCGGGGCCTGCGCATTTTGTCGCCGGCGCCCGCGCAGGCGATGCCCCCCTGGACCACACAGGCTGGCGTGGCGCTGAAAACTGCGCGACAAGAGGATGATGACAGATGTATCGCGGATTCTCTGTATCGGCTCGGTTCTGTGGGACATTATCGGGCGCAGCCCGGCCGTGATGCGGCGGGGCTCGGATGTGCCTGGTCGTATCACCCGCCTGCCCGGCGGCGTCGCGCTGAATATCGCCATGGGGCTGGCGCGATTTGGCCTCAGCCCCGAGATGCTGACACTGATCGGCTGCGACGCCGAGGGCGATGACCTGATCCGCGCCTGTACCGCGCTTGGCGTCGGCACCGGGTTTGCGCTGCGATCCGAGGATTTGCCGACCGACCGCTATCTGGCGGTCGAAGGCGCGAACGGGCTGATCGCCGCCATCGCCGATGCCCATTCGCTGGAACTGGCCGGCGCGCGTATTCTTGCCCCGCTGGAAGATGGCCGGCTCGGCTGCGCGACCGCCCCCTGGGCCGGGCTGATCGCGCTTGACGGCAATCTGACCGAAGCGCTGCTCGCGGAAATCGCCACTTCACCGCTGTTTCGCGAGGCCGATCTCAGGATTGCGCCGGCAAGCCCCGGCAAGGCCGGAAGGCTGCGCCCGCTCCTCGCCCATCCCGGCGCGACGCTTTATCTCAATCTCGAAGAGGCCGGGCTGCTGGCAGGAGGCGCTTTCGACATCGCCGCCACGGCCGCCGATGCCCTGATCGCGCGCGGCGCCGCGCGGGTGCTGGTCACCGATGGCGGCCGCCCGGCGGCCGAGGCCTGCCGTTTGAGACCCACCGTTTCCGGCGGCCCGCCGCAGGTCCTCGTGACCCGGGTGACCGGCGCCGGCGACACTTTCATGGCCGCCCATATCGCAGCCGAACTGCGCGGGCTGCCCCGCGAGGCGGCTTTGCACGCCGCCCTCCTGGCCGCCGCCACCTATGTTTCCGGAGATATCAACTGATGACCCAGATCCCGCTGACCTTCTCGCCCGAAGTGACCCTGGCCCGCAAAAACGGCATGCCCCTGGTTGCCCTGGAATCGACCATCATCACCCATGGCATGCCCTGGCCGGAAAATGTCGAAACCGCCGCCAGGGTCGAGGCCGAAATCCGCGCCGCCGGCGCCGTGCCCGCGACCATGGCGGTGCTACAGGGCCGCATCCATATCGGGCTGACCGAGGCCGAGCTGAACGCGCTTGGCCAGTTCACCGATGTGGCGAAACTTTCGCGCGCCGATCTGGCGGCCTGTATGGTCCGGGGCGGCAATGGCGCGACGACGGTGGCGGCGACGATGATCTGCGCACGGCTTGCGGGCATCACCACTTTCGCGACCGGCGGCATCGGCGGCGTACATCGCGGTGCCGAGACCTCGTTCGATATCTCTGCCGATCTTCAGGAGCTCGCCCAGACCCCGGTGACGGTGGTGGCGGCAGGCGCCAAGGCGATTCTCGACCTGCCGAAGACCCTGGAATATCTTGAAACCGCCGGCGTGCCGGTGATCGCTTTCGGCCAGGACGATCTGCCGGCCTTCTGGTCGCGCGACTCGGGCCTGAAGGCGCCCCTGCGGATGGATGATCCGGCGCAGATCGCGGCGGCGGCGGCCATGCGCGCGGCGCTCGGCATTCCCGGCGGCCAGTTGGTGGTCAACCCGATCCCCCCGGAACATGAGATCCCGCTGACCGAGATCATGCCCCATGTCGAGGCCGCGCTGGTCGAGGTCGCGGCGGGTCACATCACGGCAAAACAGGTGACGCCTTTCCTTCTCGACCGGATCTATGAGCTGACCGGCGGCCGCTCGCTGGCTGCAAATATCGGGCTGGTTCTGAACAATGCCCGGCTCGCCGCCCGGATCGCGGCGGCTTCGGTAAAACAGGCCTGATCAGTCGGGATTTTCCCGGATCGCCCATTGCGCGGGGGGGGCGCCCCCCCCTAGATTAGCGCTATCAGGGAGATAGCATGTCCGATCCGATCCTGCCCATTCCGCCGCAAAAGCGCGGATTTTTCGCAAGCCTCAGGGCCAGCTTTCTCACCGGCCTTGTCGTCGTCTTGCCGGTCGGGCTGACGCTCTACCTCGTCTGGGCGGTGATTGGCTGGATCGATGGCTGGATCCTGCCGCTGATCCCGGCCTATTGGCAGCCCGATGCGGTGCTTTTGCGCTATCTCGGGCCGGAATATGAATTCCCGGTGCGCGGTGTCGGTGTGCTGGTGTTCCTGATTTTCACCATCCTCGTCGGCTGGATCGCCAAGGGGCTGATCGGGCGGTCGATTATCCGCAAGGCCGAGACGATGGTCGACCGGATGCCGGTGGTACGATCTGTTTACGGTGCGATCAAACAGGTGGCCGAAACCTTCTTCAACAAGAAGGAAACCAGTTTCGACAAGGCCTGCCTGGTCGAGTTTCCCCGCCCCGGCTCCTGGGCGCTTGGTTTCATCTCGACCCGCCCGAAAGGCGAGATCGCGGAACGTCTCGCGACACTGGGCGGCGAGATGTCGGCGGTGTTTGTCGGGCTGACGCCCTTCACCAGCGGCATGCTGATCTTTGTTCCGACGCGCGAGCTGGTGATCCTTGATGAGACCGGCGTCGATGATGCGGCCAAGCTGATCGTCTCGGGCGGGCTGGTCTATCCGACCCCGAAAGAGCCGGCCTGATCACGGCAAAGCAGCCTCAGCCGAACAGAGCCGCCAGGTCCACGGAAGATTCGCGTCCGATCTTATCCGAACATCTGCTCAGAAACCCCTCACCAGAGGCGCGGCCCGCCTCGAACAACCGTTCAATCAGCGCAGCGGAGGGCTGCAGTTTTGAACTGGCCGAAAGCGCGTTCATCAGCAGATCGTCCAGCACCATATGAAGGCGCAGATCCTTCATCTGCCCCGGCTGGACACGGCCCTCGGCGATCAGCCGTTTGACAAAGGCGATCGAGCGCAGCTCTGACAGAAGCGTGGCGTTGAAGCTGATCTCATTGATCCGGTTCTGGATCTCGAGCGGCGTCTCGGGCAGATCCTCGCGCCGCAGCGGGTTGACATGCACGATCAGAATATCGTCGGGCAGCGCCCGGTCATAAAGCGGCCAGAGCGAGGGATTGCCGGCGAATCCGCCATCCCAATAGGCCTCGCCACCGATCTCGACCGCCTGGAAGACCGAGGGCAGACAGGCCGAGGCCATCAGCGCCTCGGGCGTGATCTCTCCGCCCCGGAAGACGCGGGCCTTGCCGGTGCGGACATTGGTGGCGCCGATGAAAAGCGCGGGGCCGGTGGCGGTGCAGACATGGCTGAAATCGAGGTCACGGATGACCGGCTCTAACGGATTGCGCCAGGCCGCGCCCCAGGAATAGGGGCTGTAGATCTGTGCCGCCATTCCCTGCGGGCTGACGGGCATCAGCGCCTCGGTCACATCCTGCACCATGCGCATCATCGGCAGGAAGGGCTGGAACCAGGGCAGCAAAACACGAAAGTCACCGATATCAGCGATATCGTCCCAGAGCTGGCGCAGCCGCTTGCGCGCCGCCTCGCGCCCGCCTGCAACCAGCCCGGCCTTCAGGGCCGCGCCATTCAGCGCCCCCGCAGAGGTGCCGCTGATGGCGGCGAACTCAAGGTCCCGCTCCTCGAGAAGCCGGTCAAGAACCCCCCAGGTATAGGCGCCATGCGCGCCTCCCCCCTGCAATGCAAGGCTGATGGCCGTCATAGATCTTCCTCTTTTTGCTGCCCCGCCGTCACGCCGCCGCGTCAGCGCCGTTTCCTGTACAGGAAACGGTCCGGATCCTGTGCAGGATCCGGCGCCGCCCGCGTCGTGCTGCTCGCGTGCCCTAAAGCGCGGTCCAGCCTCCGTCGACCGAGATCGTCGTCCCGGTCACCTGGGAGGCATAATCCGAACACAGCCAGACCACGGTGCCGCCGATCTGTTCCGTGGTCACGAACTGACGCGAGGGCTGGCGGTCGAGCATCACCTCACGGATCACGGTGTCGCGATCCATATTGTGAACTTTCATCTGATCGGGGATCTGCGCCTCGATCAGCGGCGTCAGAACATAGCCCGGGCAGACCGCGTTACAGGTGATTCCCTGCCCTGCCGTCTCCAGCCCCACGGTCTTTGTCATGCCCACCACCCCATGTTTCGCAGTGACATAGGCCGATTTGAACGGGCTTGCCGTCAGCCCATGCGCCGAAGCGATATTGACCACCCTGCCCCAGCCCTTTGCCCGCATCCCCGGCAGCGCCACTGCCGTGGTATGGAAGGCCGAGTTCATATTGATCGCGATGATCCGGTCCCAGGTCTCGACCGGAAACTCATCAATCGGCGCCACATGCTGGATGCCGGCATTGTTGACGAGGATATCGCAACCGCCCGCCTGTTCGACCAGCGCCCTCGCCTGAGCCCCCGAGGAGAGATCGGCCTGGATATAGCGCGACTTCACCCCGAATCTTTCGGTGAAACTCTTCGCGAGATCGTGATCTTCCGCGCGATCGGTAAAGCTGTTGAGGATAATTTCGGCCCCTGCCTTCGCGAGTTCCTCAGCGATTCCGAGACCGATTCCCGAATTCGAACCGGTGATCACCGCGCGTTTTTCCCTCAGATCCATGACCCGATACTCCATGCTGCACCTGCAAGGGACTCTAGCGCCTGAACCCGGGATTTCCAGCAAGGATTGGTAAATCTATGGTGTTCTCAGGCTGCCCGCTCTTGCATCACCCATGGCCTTTGGGCCAAAAAAAACGCCGGCGCGAGGCCGGCGTTAAGTCGTTGAGGCAGGTTTCATACAGGCAAGAAACCTATCGAGCAGTGAGTCTTATATAGTCCTCTCTGCGCCGATGGCCAAGCTAAAAGTTTGAAAACCCTGGCCCCTCGGCTTAGGATCACGCCAATACACCATGACGGCCCAGGGATTGTTTCCACTATGTCGACCGAATCTCCCCTGCGACCGATGCGCCGCAACCCGGCTCTTATGGGGGCTCTTGCCGGCCTGGTTCTGGCGGCTTTGCTGCCGCACCCTGCAGTTGCAGAACCAAAGCATGGCATAGCTATGTATGGAGAGCCCGCGCTCCCCCCGGATTTTGTGTCGCTGCCGCAGGTCAACCCTGATGCTCCGAAAGGTGGCGCGATCACAATTGCGCTTCCCGGCACCTTTGACAGCCTCAATCCTTTCATCACCTCGGGCCAGCCGGTGGTCAGCGTCTCTTCTCTGGTGACCGAGACGCTGCTGGGTCGAAATTACGACGAACCCTTCTCGCTTTACGGGCTGCTGGCCGAATCGGTTGAGACGGATGCGGCACGGACATACGCAGAATTTACCCTTCGTGAAGCGGCCCGATTCTCTGACGGATCGCCGGTGACACCCGAGGATGTGCTCTGGTCTTTCGAGACGCTCGGGACCGATGGCGCGCCGCGCTATCACACCGCCTGGAAAAAGATCGCCAAAGCCGAACAGACCGGCCCGCGCAAGGTGCGGTTCACCTTCACCACCGAAGACCGTGAATTGCCGCTGATCCTCGGCCTGCGCCCGATCCTGAAAAAGGCCAGCTGGGAGGGGCGTGATTTTACCGCGACGAGCTTTGATCCCCCGCTTGGCTCCGGCCCCTATCTTGTCGAAAAAGTCGAACGCGGCACCAGCGTCATCTATCGCCGCAATCCCGACTGGTGGGGCAAGGATCTGCCCTTCAACCGGGGCCAGTGGAATTTCGACGAGATCCGCTATGAGTATTTTGCCAATCCCCAGGCGATTTTCGAGGCGTTCAAATCCGGCTTCATCACCAGTTTCCGCGAGACCAACCCGTCGAAATGGGCGACCGCCTATGACTTCCCGGCGCGGCTTGCGGGCGATGTGGTGAAATCGGAAATCCCGCATCACCGGCCCTCGGGGATCGAAGGGTTCGTGTTCAATACCCGCAACCCGCTGTTCCGGGACTGGCGGGTGCGCGAGGCGCTGATCCAGGCCTTCCATTTCGAATTCGTCAATCAGGTGATCAATGGCGGCGTGCAGCCCCGGATCGAAAGCTATTTTTCGAACTCACCGCTCGGTATGATCCCCGGCACGCCGGCTGAGGGGCTGGAACGCGCGCTGCTGGAGCCCTTTGCCGACAGCCTCATCCCCGGCACGCTGGACGGCTACCGGCTGCCCTTTGCCAGTGATGAGCGCGATTACCGCCGCAAGCTCAGGGGTTCGGCGCGGCTGATGGAAGAGGCCGGCTGGCTGGTCGATGACCGGGGCATCCTGCGCGATGCCGGGGGCACGCCGTTCCGGTTTGAGATCCTTCTGAGCGTCGGCCAGGACGAGCTGATCGCGGTCGCCTCGATCTGGGTCGAAGCACTGAAACAGCTGGGCGTCGAGGCGCGGGTCTCGATCATCGACGCGGCCCAGATGCGCGAACGCACCAAGGATTACAATTTCGAAGTCACCCATTACATCCGCTCTCTCTCGCTCTCGCCCGGGAATGAGCTGGTGCTTTATTGGGGTTCGGGGGGCGTCACGAGCCCGGGCAGCGGCAACTGGATGGGGATGAACTCGCCCGCCGCCGATGCGATGATCGCGGCCCTGTTGCGCGCCGATAACCCCGGGAGCTTTCAGGCCGCCGTCCGGGCGCTGGACCGGATCCTGACCGCCGGGCGCTATGTCATGCCAATCTGGTATTCCGACCGCGCCCGCATCGCACATCGCAAAGAGCTGCGCTATCCGGCAAAAATCCCACTCTATGGCGACTGGAACGGGTTCCAGCCGGATACATGGTGGTATCAGGCCGATTGAGTGGCTATATTCCCGCGCATAAAATCGGGTTCGGGGCCGCGCAGATGGTCCGGCCTTTGGGCAGAAAGGCAGTAAGATCATGAAAAAACTTCTTCTTCTTGGTGCGCTTGTCGCAGGGCTTGCGGGCTGCAACACGGTTGCGGGCGTGGGCGACGATGTCTCTGGCGGCGCGCGCACCGTACAGGGCTGGTTCTGAGACGCGATCGGGCCGCGCCTTCCGGCTCTGACCTGAGCGCATCTGCGATGACGGCGCGCTTTGGGAGAGCGGTTTTCTGACTTTCCCGAAGCCACGGGGGCTATGCGCTTCATGCGCCGTCAGACTGCGTGCCAGCCAAAGGTCTGTGGCAGGCGGTCGGGGCTGAAGTTCTTCCGGTGACGCTGTGTCCCCGTGCCTTTGACAACCCGCGCCCCGGCTTGTACCGGGCCGGGCTGCGGATTATGCCGGACGCAGCCGCCCTGCCCCTGCATCCCGCGCCCGGAGGCCGTCTCGATGATGGACTTTACCGACCCCAGCCGTTTCAACCTCGCCGGACATGTGCTGCGCGCCGGGGCGGCGACGCCCGACAAGGTTGCGCTGGCGGTCCTGAGCCTGACGGGGGCGACACGCTGGAGCTATGCGCGGCTGATCGCCTCGGTCCGGGGGCTTGCGGGCTGGCTGCTGGAGGAAGGGCTGCGGCCCGGCGACCGGCTGCTCCTGCGGCTGGGGAATACGCCGGATTACCCGCTTTGCTATCTTGGTGCGATGGCGGCAGGGATCGTGCCCGTCGCGACCTCGCCCCTTCTGACCGGGCCTGAAATCACCCGCATGGCCGCGCAGGTCAGCCCGAAAGCGGTGATCGCCGGTGAAGGCATCGCCTGCCCCGAGGGGCTGCGCCGCCTGACCGTGCCGCCCGCGCCCGAAACCCTGCCCCCCGCCGACTGGCACCCCGGCCCGGCCGAGCGCGAGGCTTATATCGTCTTCACCTCCGGCACCTCCGGCACGCCGCTGGCGGTGCGCCACGCCCATCGCGCAATCCTTGGCCGCCAGCCGATGCATGACGGATGGGAGGGGCTGCGGCCCGAGGACCGGCTTTTGCATTCGGGCGCCTTCAACTGGACCTATACGATGGGAACCGGTCTGATGGACCCCTGGACGGTCGGGGCGACCGCGCTGATTGCCGCGCCGGACATCGCGCCGGAACAGCTCGCCCTGGTGCTCAGACGCCATGATGCGACGATCTTCGCCTCGGTGCCTGCGATCTTCCGCCGCCTGTTGCGGGGGCCATCGCCCGCACTCCCGCGCCTGCGCCACGCGCTTTGCGCCGGTGAGGCGCTGCCCCCCGCTTTGCGCAGCGACTGGCAGGTGAAGACCGGAACCGACATCCATGAAGCCCTCGGGATGAGCGAGGTCTCGACCTTTCTCTCGGGCAGCCCCGCCCGCCCCGCGCCCCCGGGAAGCTGCGGCTTTCCCCAGCCCGGCCGCCGCATCGCGGTGCTTGATGAGGCCGGCCAGCCGGTCGCCCCGGGCGAAACCGGCCATCTCGCCATAGCAACCGATGATCCGGGGCTCATGCTGTCTTATGAGGGATCCGCTGCCCCCTCAGGGCCGTGGTTCACCACCGGCGATCTTGTCGCGACCGATGCAAGCGGCGCCTTCCATTACCAGGGCCGCGCCGATGAGATGATGAATGCAGGCGGCATCCGCGTCAGCCCGCGCGAAGTCGAGATCGCCCTGGCGGGCCTGCCCGGCATCACCGAACTGGCCGTGGCTGAAATCGAGCCGCCAGGCGCCACTCCGGGCAGCGGCACCCGCATCATTGCGTGTTTTTACGCAGGCGAGGCTGTGTCTGATCGCACCGCAAATGACTTTGCAGCCGCGCGCCTCGCGCGCTATAAGTGCCCGCGCGCCTGGATACCGCTCACAGCCCTCGGGCTGACGGAATTGCCGCGTGGTCCGACCGGCAAAGTGCTCCGCCGCCGTCTCGTGGCCTTGTATATGGAGACGGGTTGTCATCCCCCCCGAGCCGGAAAGCCTCACAATGACCATCGACGCAACCCGGCCTGACGTCAGGCTGGACATCTTTATCGACCCCGTCTGCCCCTGGTGCCATATCGGGATGCAGAACCTCGAACGTGCGCTTGCCGCCGCGCCAGGACATCCGTTTCGCCTGCAATGGCACCCGTTCCGGCTGAACCCCGATATCCCCGCCGAAGGTGTCGACAAGCGCAGCTATCTCGCCGCCCGTTTCGGGGGCGAGGAGAAGGTCAGTGAGATCAATGAACGTCTGCGCCAGGTGGCCCGTGACGCCGGGGGCGAGATCGACCCCGACCGCCCCTCGCGCATTCCCAATACGCTTGACGCGCATCGGCTGATCGACTGGGCCGGGATCGAAGGCGTGCAGCATGAGGTTGTCACCCTCATCCTCCAGGCCTATTGGGACGAGGGCCGTGACATCGGGGATGCCGAAGTGCTGGCCGATATCGCCGCCAGTGCCGGCATGAACCGCGAGGCGACGCTGCGGCTTTTGCAGTCGGATGCCGATAAATCAGAGCTGATTGCCCGAGAGACCGAGGCCCGCCGCAAAGGTGTGAACGCGGTGCCCACCTTCCTCGTCGCACAGCAATATGTCGTAAACGGAGCGCAACCCCCTGAATTCTGGGGGAATGTGATCCAGGAAATAACAAAGACCTGAAATATGAAAACTCCGAACAGCCCGCATGATCCGGGCCCCAATCACGCGAAACCGGCGCTGAGCCAGCCCGAATTCATCGCGCTGATTGCCATGCTTTTCGCGACCATCGCGCTTTCCATCGACGCGATGCTGCCCGCAATCACCGATATCGGCAAGCTCCTCTCCCCCGAGGCGCCCAACCGCGCCATGCTGATCATCGGCGCCTTCTTCCTCGGGATGGGGCTCGGCACCTTTGTCTCCGGCCCCCTCTCTGATGCCTGGGGCCGCAAACCGGTGATGATGATCGGCGGCGCGGTCTATTGCGCGGCCTCGCTGGTCTGCTACTTCGCAGGCTCGCTCGAAATGCTGATCGTGGCCCGTGTGGTCCAGGGCATCGGTGCTGCCGGCCCGCGCACGGTCTCGCTTGCCATGGTGCGCGACATGTATAGCGGCCGTGAAATGGCCCGGATCATGTCCTTTGCGATGATGATCTTCATGGTCGCCCCCGCCATTGCCCCGCTGATGGGCCAGGCGGTGATCCATTTTGCCGACTGGCACGCGATCTTCCTCGTCTTCGTGGTGTTTTCGCTGGTCAGCCTTGTCTGGCTCGGCCTGCGGCAGCCCGAAACCCTGCCGGTGAGCGACCGCATCCCGCTGAATGTGCCCCGTCTGATCGCTTCGGCAAAGGATATGTTCTCGCATCGCGTCGTGGTGGTGACGATCCTGATCCAGACGCTGGTGATGGCAGTGCTGGTCGCGCTGCTCTCCTCGATCTCGCCGGTCTTCGAACAGCATTTCGAACGCGGCGCGGAATTCCCGCTCTGGTTCGCGCTGGCGGCCGGGTTCTCGGCGATGGGCTCGCTTGCCAATGCGCGCCTCGTGATGACCGTGGGCATGCGCCGCGTGATCACACTGACCTTTGCGGCGGTTCTGCTGGTCTCGGTCCTCGTGCTGGCCTCGCTGCTCTGGATCGTGCTGCCGCAGGAGCTGGAATTCGCCCTGTTCATGATCTGGATCATCAGCCTCTTTTGCATGATGAGCCTGACCATGGGCAATCTCAACGCCCTCGCGATGGAACCGGTGGGCCATATCGCAGGCTTCGCCGCCTCGATCATGGCGGGGGTCTCAACGGTGCTGTCGGTGGTCATCTCGCTGCCGGTCACCCAGAGCTTCTCCGGCAGCCATCTGCCGCTGGTGGCGGGTTCGGTGGTTTTCCTCGGCCTCGCGCTGGCTCTGATGCGCCTCACCAGACGCTGATCCCGGATCGGGACCAGCTCTTTCCCCTGATAAAAATACTCCCGCCGGAGGCATCCGACCTCAGAAAAAAGGCGCGCGGTTACTTGCCGCGCGCCTTTTCCGCAAGATCACGGGCAATGGCGAAAGCCCCCCGGATCCGCTCGGCCTCGGTCTTCATCTCGCCCAGCAGCACGATCTTATTGCCCTGCACTTTCGCGGCCGGCCCCTGGGCTTTCAGGAATTCCACCAGCCCCGCCGGATTGGCAAATCTGTCATTCTGGAAGGTCAGCGTCGCGCCTTTCGGCCCGGCATCCAGCCGGTTGATCCCCGCCTTTTTTGCCATCGCCTTGATCCGGACGATCAGCATCAGCGTATTGACCTCTTTCGGGATCGCGCCAAACCGGTCGATCAGCTCGGCGGCAAAGCCCTCCAGTTCCACCTTGGAACTCAGCCCCGACAGCCGGCGATAAAGCCCCAGCCGGATATCCAGATCGGGAATATAGGCCTCCGGGATCATCACCGGCACATTGAGGTTCAGCTGCGGTGACCAGTCATCCGAGACATCCGCCAGCCCGTCGATCTCGCCCGATTTCAGCTTGGCAATCGTCTCTTCCAGCATGTGCTGGTAAAGCTCATAGCCGACCTCGCGGATATGGCCAGACTGTTCCTCGCCGAGCAGATTGCCAGCCCCGCGCAGGTCGAGATCATGGCTCGCCAGATTGAACCCTGCGCCAAGGCTGTCGAAACTCGCCAGCAATTTCAGGCGCTTTTGCGCCTGCGGTGTCAGGATCATCCGGGGCCGCGTCGTGAGGTAACAATAGGCGCGGGTCTTGGACCTGCCCACCCGCCCCCGGATCTGATAAAGCTGGCTTAGCCCGAACATATCGGCGCGATGCACGATCATCGTATTCGCGGTCGGGATATCGAGGCCGGATTCGACGATGGTCGTCGCCACCAGCACATCGAAGCGCCCGTCATAGAACTGGTTCATCCGCTCATCGAGATCGCCCGCCGCCAGCTGGCCATGCGCGATCACGTAAGACACTTCCGGCACATGCGCCTTGAGGAATTCCTCGATCTCGGGAATGTCGGAAACACGCGGCACGACGAAGAACGATTGCCCGCCGCGATAGCGTTCGCGCAGCAGCGCCTCGCGCAACGTCACCGTATCGAATTCAGAGACATAGGTGCGGATCGCCAGACGGTCCACCGGCGGCGTTGCGATGATCGACAGATCGCGCACCCCGGTCAGCGACAGTTGCAGCGTGCGCGGGATCGGCGTCGCGGTCAGGGTCAGCACATGCACTTCGGAACGCATCTCTTTCAGGCGTTCCTTATGCGACACGCCGAAATGCTGCTCTTCGTCGATGATCAGGAGGCCGAGGTTCTTCAGCGACACGCCCTTGGCCAGCAGCGCATGGGTGCCGACGACGATATCGACGCCGCCCTCGGCGAGGCCCTTCCTGGTCTCTGCCGCCTCTTTCGCGCCGACAAAGCGCGACAGGGGCCGCACATTCAGCGGAAAGCCCCGGAACCGTTCAGCAAAACTGCGGTAATGCTGGCGCGCGAGCAAAGTGGTCGGGCAGATCACCGCGACCTGCATCCCCGCCATCGCCGCCACAAAGGCCGCGCGCATCGCGACCTCGGTCTTGCCAAAGCCCACATCGCCGACGATCAGCCGGTCCATGGGCGAGCCCTTTTCCAGATCCGCCACCACATCCTGGATCGCCGAAAGCTGGTCATCGGTCTCGGGCCAGGGGAACCGCGCGGCGAAGGCCTCCCATGCCGAATGCGGCGCCTCAAGGATCGGCGCCGAACGCAGCATGCGCTCTGCCGCGACCCGCATCAGCTTGTCGGCGATCTCACGGATGCGCTCCTTGAGTTTTGCCTTCTTCGCCTGCCATGCGCCGCCGCCAAGCCGGTCCAGCAGCCCCTCTTCATGGCCGTAGCGCGACAGAAGCTCGATATTCTCGACCGGCAGGTAGAGTTTCGCCTCTTCGGCATATTCGATCATCACCATCGCATGGGGGGCCCCAAGCGCGGTGATGGTCTCGATGCCCAGATAGCGGCCGACGCCATGTTCGACATGAACGACGAGATCGCCCACGGAAAGACTGTCGACCTCGCGCAGGAAATTCTCGGCCTTGCGCTTGCGCGCCGGTTTCCCGACCAGCCGGTCGCCCAGCACATCCTGTTCCGAGATGACGGCAAGGCCTTTGGCGGTGAACCCCGCCTCCAATGCCCAGATCATCTGCGAGACATGGCCGCCCGCTTTGCCGCCCGCTTTACCCTGGCCCTTTGCCGGCAGCTGATCCAGATCGCGCAGATCGCGGATCGTTTCGGTCGCGATCTTCTGATCCGACAAAAGCCCCCGCAGACGCTCCATCGCGCCTTCGGACCAGGAGGCCAGAACGACATGGCGATCCGCGCGCAAAGCGCGGATGTGATCGGCCAGGGCCTCGAAGAGATTGATGCTTTCCTGCTGACGTTCGGGGGCGAAAGACCGCCCCGCGCGCCCGCCCGCATCCAGCACGCCCGGCCCCGGGCTTTGCGCCAGAGGCGACAGCCGGATCTCGCGCCGGTCGGCCAGGGCCGCCTTCCAGCCGGCCTCGTCGAGATAGAGCCCCTGCGGCTGCACCGGCTTATAGGGGCTGTCCATCTTTGCCCGGGCCGCCATCGCGTCATTGCGGGCGTCATAAGCATCCTCGACCGCCTCCCAGCGGGCGAGCTGCATCGGGACCACCTGGTCATCCAGCATCACGGTGGCATCGGGAAGGTAGTCGAACACCGTCTCCAGCCGCTCATGGAAGAAGGGCAGCCAATGCTCCATCCCCTGATGTTTGCGCCCCGCGCTGACCGCTTCGTAAAGCGGATCATCCGAACCACCGGCGCCGAATTCCACGCGGTAATTCTGCCGGAACCGGCTGATCGCAGCCTCGTCAAGGATCACCTCGGACATCGGCGCGAATTCGACCGATTTCAGCTTTTCCGTGGTGCGCTGGCTGGTCGCGTCAAACCGGCGGATACCGTCAAGCTGATCACCGAAGAAATCCAGCCTGACCGGCCCGCCAACCCCCGGCGGCCAGATATCGACGATGCCGCCCCTGAGCGCGTAATCCCCGGTTTCGGACACGGTCGAGACCGGCGTGAATCCCATCCGGGCCAGAAAATCCCTGAGCCGCTTTTCATCGACCCGGTCGCCAAGCCTCGCCTGGAACGAAGACGCCCGCACCACTTCGCGTGCCGGAATCCGCTGCGTGGCGGCGTTCAGCGTGGTGATCAGGACAAAGGCGCCCGCCATGCCATCGGCCAGCGCCGCCAGCACCGACATGCGGCGCGCGGATGTCTCGGGATTGGGCGAAACCCGGTCATAGGGCAGACAATCCCAGGCCGGGAAGCTCAGGACCGGCACGCCGGGCGCGAAAGCCGCGAGCGCCACCCGCATCGCTTCAGCCCGCTTGTCATCGCGCGCAACAAAAATCACCGGCGCCCCGCGCTCCAGCTCACGCGCAAGCAGGTGCCCGTCATAGCCCTCGGGGGCGCCTCCGAGAATGATCGGCAGACGTGTGGTCATGGCAGGTCAGGTAAGCTCATCAGAAGTCAGTGGAAAACGGTATAGGACAGATTGCGCCACATGCCGAACAGCGAGGTGATGAAGATGGCGAACATCCCCAGAACCTGCACCAGGCGGCGCAGGATCATCAGGCGGCGGTTGAGCGCCTCGCCGATATTCTCGCCCGCCTCGATCCTGAGCGCGGTCCAGAGCGACAGCCACCCCACCGGCACCAGCCAGACCGTCAGCAAAAACAGCGCCTGGGCGAATTCAAGCCAGTACCAGAAGGCCAGCATCGCAAGCGTGGTGAAAAAGAAAGCCACGCCGAAGAACAACGGAATGGCAGCGGTGCGGGTGACATTCAGCATCCGGCGGCTGTTGATCGCGACCATGGCCTCGACATCCAGCTGCGCCTGGCCGCCGCTCCGGCGCCCGCGCGAGATCAGGTCATAGGGCACGCCCAGAACCCAGTGACTGGCCGAAGACCACAGCACCGCCAGGACAATCCAGTACCACAGGTTAGAGAAGGATCGCAGGTCGATCACTTCAGAGAGAATGCCGTAAAGCTCCAAGCGCGAAGTATCCTTCGTCTGTCCGATGCCGATCCCGACGGGTCTCGCTTGAAGACCCACCCCATTCCATGGCAGGCAAGGGCACGGGCCGCAAGCCCCCAGGACAAGAGACACAAAGCAAGGCAGCCTGTCCGGCATGATCTGTGACCGTGCCGCCATCCTGCAGGATCAGATATGCACCCGATTCAGGCCGATTTCCCCGCCACCCGCCACCGCCGCATCCGCCGGACACCCGCGCTTCGGGCGCTGACGCGTGAGAATGAGCTTTCCGTGAATGACCTGATCTGGCCGGTCTTCATCCGCGAAGGGACTGGCGTTGAAGAGCCGATCCACTCGCTGCCCGGGGTGAACCGGCTGTCGCTGGACCGGCTGCTTATGCGGGCCGAAGAGGCCGCAAAACTTGGCATCCCCGCGATCTGCCTCTTTCCCTATACCGATGCGGCGCTGCGCACCGAGACCTGCGAAGAGGCGTGGAACCCCGAAAACCTCACCAATCGCGCGATCCGGGCGCTGAAACGCGAGATCCCGGATCTGGCGGTGATGACCGATATCGCACTTGATCCCTATAATGCCAACGGGCATGACGGGTTTGTCGTGAATGGCGAGATCATCAATGACGAGACGGTCGCGGCGCTGGTGAAAATGGCGCTGGCCCAGGCCGAGGCGGGCGCGGATATCCTTGGGCCGTCTGATATGATGGATGGCCGGATCGGCGCGATCCGCAGCGGTCTTGAGGCCGCAGGCCACCGCAATGTCTCGATCATGTCCTATGCCGCGAAATATGCGAGCGGCTTTTACGGCCCCTTCCGCGATGCGGTGGGCGCATCCGGACGGCTGGTCGGCGACAAAAAGACCTATCAGATGGACCCGGCCAATGGCGATGAGGCGATCCGTCTGGTGGCGCGTGACCTCGCCGAGGGCGCCGATATGGTGATGGTGAAGCCCGGGATGCCCTATCTCGACATCTGCCACCGGGTGAAACAGGCATTTGGGGCGCCGACCTTCGCCTATCAGGTCTCGGGGGAATATGCGATGATCCGGGCGGCGGCGCTGAATGGCTGGATCGACGGCGAAAAGGTGATGCTGGAAAGCCTTATGGCGTTCCGGCGGGCCGGGTGTGACGGCGTGCTGACCTATTTCGCCCCCGAGGCCGCCCGGCTTTTGCGCGGCTGACCGCCGGCCCGCGCAGGATCGGCGGGAAATGCCGCCGATCCTGCGGAGAATTGCGCATAACCGATGACAAACCGCAGATCCGCCGCTAGATTTAGCGGGAACGGGGCCGCAGAGCCTCTGCCGGATGTGCCGGCAAAAATCATTGAGGGCAGAGCCATGGAAAAGATCACAAGACGCGCAATGCTGGCCGGAGCCGGCTCGGCCACGCTGCTGACCGCCGCCTGCGGCAATGGTGTCGGCTCGAATGGTGCAGCGCAGATCGATGCGCGGGTGGATGCGACGCAGAACTATCTCTTCGGCCGCTACCCCGGCACGCGTGAGCTGGCGTCGCGCGCCAATGGCGTGCTTTACATGCCGCTGATGACCGAGGCCGGTCTGGTCTGGGGCGGCGCTTTCGGGCGCGGCGCGCTCAGGATCCAGGGCGCCACGGTGGATTACTATTCCGCGACCAAGGCCAGTGTCGGGCTGCAGATCGGCGCGCAGCAATATGCCCATGCGCTGTTCTACATGACGCCGAACGCGCTGGAGGATTTCCGCCGCTCGACCGGCTGGGCCGCCTCGGCGGATCTGCGCTATGCCACGCCCGAGGAAGGCGCCTCGATCGGCAAGGCCACCACGGAAAGTGACCCGGTGATCGCGCTGATCTTCGGCCAGCAGGGGCTGATTGCGGGCGCAACACTTGCCGGCGTCAAATATACCCGCATCATTCCCTGATCTGCGATGACCCTGGAGGGCCTCCTGTCCCGCTGGGGTCTCGTCGCGGTCTTCTGGGGCTGCTTTTTCGAAGGCGAAACCGCCGCCATTCTTGGCGGCGTCATCACCCATCACGGGCTGAGCCATTGGGCGCTGACCGCGCTGAGCGCTTTCGCCGGCGCCTTCCTTGCCGATCAGATCTGGTTCCTGCTGTCCCGGCATATGCCGCGCGAGGGGCGCATCGGCAGCTGGCTGACCCGGATGGCAGACAGGACAAAGGCAAGCTGGCTGCATCAATGGCTCTCGCGCCATCCGGACGGGCTGACGCTTGCCTTCCGCTTTGTGCCGGGGACGCGGATCGTCGGGCCGGTCTTGCTGGCGCAGACCGCGATGAGATGGCGGCGCTTTACCGCCCTGAATGCGCTGTCCTGCGCGGTCTGGGCGGTGCTGTTCACCGGGCTTGGCTATCATTTCGGGCGCGCGGTCACGCTGATGCTGGGGCGGCTGCACGGGCTGCATCTGGGGCTGATGCTGATGATTGTCGCCGGGATCGGCCTTGCGCTGCATCTGATCCTGCAACGCAAGGCAAGACGTTAATCAGCGCGGCAGACGGCGGATCAGGCTTGACGTGTCGTTCCTGCCGCCGCCCATCAGCTGCACATCCTTGTAGAACTGATCGACCAGCGCGGTCACCGGCAGGCTTGCGCCGATCTCTTCGGCGGTTTCCAGGCAGATGTTCAGATCCTTGCGCATCCAGTCGACGGCAAAACCGAAATCGAACCGGTCCTCCAGCATGGTCTGATGCCGGTTCACCATCTGCCAGCTGCCCGCCGCGCCCTGCGAGATCACCTCGACCACGGCCTTACCGTCAAGCCCGGCCCTTGATCCGAAGGCCAGCGCCTCGGAAAGGCCCTGCATCAGCCCCGCGATACAGATCTGGTTGACCATTTTCGCAAGCTGCCCGGCCCCCGCATCGCCAATTCTGCGGCAGATCCGGGAATAGGCATCGATCACCGGGGCCGCGCGGTCGTAATCGGCCTGAGACCCGCCGCACATAACGGAAAGGATTCCATTTTCGGCCCCCGCCTGGCCTCCCGAGACCGGCGCATCCACATAGCCAAAACCGCGCGCCACTGCGATCTCTGCCAGCTCGCGCGTCACCTTCGCCGAAACCGTGGTGTGATCGACAAAGATCGCGCCCTTCGCCATGCCGGCGAAAGCGCCCTCTGCGCCCAGACAAACCTCGCGCAGATCCTCGTCATTGCCCACACAGGCCATGACGAATTCCGCGCCTGACGCCGCCTCTTTCGCGCTCAGAGCCACATGGCCTTTGAACTTCGCCCCCCAGGTTGCGGCCTTGGCCCCGGTGCGGTTCCACACCGTCACCTCATGGCCCTGCGCCGCGAGATGCCCGGCCATCGGGTACCCCATCACCCCCAGCCCGAGAAATGCCACCTTTGCCATGATCCGCTCCTGTCGCCGTGAATTGCCCTTGGTTTCGTGATGGACTAGGAACCCTTTGGACCAAGGACGTCAAGGACAGGCCCGATGCTCACCCTCTTTCGCTGGCTGATGCGGATTACCGCCGGGCTGCTTGTGCTCGCGGTCCTGGCCGTTCTGATCGGCTACTGGTTCCTGTCGCGCTCGCTGGTGGATTACAACGAGGGTTTCACCCTTGAGGGCATCTCGGCCCCGGTCGAGGTGGTCAGGAACAATGACTCGGTGCCGCATATCTTCGGCAAGAACGATCATGACACCTATTTCGCACTTGGATTTGCCCATGCCCAGGACCGGCTCTGGCAGATGACCATGCTGCGCCGCACAGCCCAGGGCCGGTTGTCGGAGATATTCGGCGAGCGGACGCTGGCTGTGGATGAGCTGATCCGGCGCTACGATCTCTACGGTCTCGCGCTGGACTCGGTGAAGGCGCAGGATCCCGAGACGCTGGCGGTGCTTGAGGCCTATGCGGCCGGGGTGAATGCCTGGATCGGTGAAGTGAACACGGGCGCGCGTGGGCGAGGTGCGCCGGAATTCTGGTTCTTTGAGCCCGAGATCGCCGCCTGGGCGCCCGCCGATTCCATCGCGATCCTGAAGCTGATGGCGCTGCAATTGACCGGCATGGGGCAGAATGAAGTCCTGCGCGCCCGCGCCTCGCTGGTGCTGTCGCCTGAAAGGCTGGCCGATATCCTGCCGGAAGATCCGACCAAAGGCATCACCTCTCCCGATTACGCGAGCCTGATCCCCGGCGTGCAGCCCGGCGAAAAGCCCGTTGATTTCGCGCTCGGGCCGCTGTCGCCTCTGGTGGAGCCGGCGCTTTCGGGCGCGTCAAACGCCTGGGCCGCGATGGCGGGACGCTCGGCTGCGGGCGGCGCGCTTTTGGCCAATGATCCGCATCTGGGCTTTACCGCGCCGACGATCTGGTATCTGGCGCGGCTGGAACTGCAAAAAGGCGGCGTGATCGGCGCGACGATCCCCGGCATTCCGGTGGTGATGATCGGGCGCAGCGAAGAACTCGGCTGGGGCCTGACCACGGCCTATCTTGATGACCAGGATATCGTCATCGAAAAGCTGAACCCGGAGAACCAGGAAGAATATCTGCTCCCCGATGGCAGCTATGAGCGCTTTATCACCCGCCAGAGTGTGGTTCGGGTCAAGGACGGCGCGCCGATCACGCTGACCCTGCGCTGGTCGAGAAATGGCCCGGTGCTTTCGGGCAGGCAATATGACCTGCAATCGGTGACCCCCACCGGCCATGTCGCGGTGATGTCCTGGACCGCGCTTTCGCCGGCAGATACCTCGATGACGGCTGCCGTGCGGCTGATGTCGGCCAATACGGTCGCGGATGCGATCGAGGCCGGGCGGCTCTATGTCGCACCGGCGCAGAACCTGATGCTGGCGGGAAAGGACGGCATTGCGATGCAGCTGATCGGCGCCATGCCGATCCGCGACGCGGCCCATCCGAGCCAGGGCCGGATGCCGTCCCCGGGCTGGGTCGAGGCCACCGGCTTTAAGGGGATCTTCCCCTATGAGGAAAATCCGCGTTTCGTGAACCCGCCCGAGGGCATTCTCGGCAATACCAATAACAAGACGGTCGACCGCCCCTTCCCCAATCATGTCAGCTTTACCTGGGGCGATACGCAGCGCATCCAGGCCTGGCTCGCGCTGATCCGCACCCGCGAGGTCCATACCCGCGAAAGCTTTATGGAGGCGCAGCTGGATACGATGAACCCGACGGCGCGGCTGTTGCTGCCACTGATCGGGGCGGATCTGTGGTTCACCGGCGAGGCGGCGGAAACGGGCACGGCAGAGGAATTCCGCCAGCGCGCGCTGAAACTGCTGGCGGCCTGGAATGGCGAGATGAGCGAACATGCGCCCGAACCGCTGATCGCCGAAGCCTGGCTCAGGGTGCTGATGGGGCGGCTGATCCAGGACGAGATGGGGCCACTGACGCAGAATTTCCGCCGTATCGATCCGGTCTTCCTCGAACGCGTCTATCGCAATATCGATGGTGCGGCGGTCTGGTGTGATGTGGTGCAATCGGCGCCGGTCGAGACCTGCACCGATATGGCGCGGATGGCGCTGGACGAGGCGCTGATCGAGCTGAGCGAGACCTTTGGGCGCAATATCGAAAGCTGGCGATGGGGCGATGCGCATCAGGCGACGCATGACCATCCGGTGCTGGGAAATATCCCCTTCGTCAAATGGTTCGTGAATATCCGCCAGTCGACATCCGGCGGCGATGACACGCTGATGCGCGGCGTGACCAAGGGATCGGGGCCGGAGCCCTATCTGAACGTCCATGGCGCCGGCTATCGCGGAGTCTATGATTTCGCCGATCCCGACAGCTCGATCTTCATCACGGCGACCGGACAGTCGGGCCACCCGCTGTCGCGCCATTATGATGATCTGGGCGAGCTGTGGCGGCGCGGCGAATATATCCCGATGTCGCTGGACCCCGATCTCGCCCATGCGGCGGCGGCGGGGGTGATGCTGCTGACACCGTCTGTTCCGGCTGAATGAGCCGCCTCTGCCCCGCCGGGGAACGCCTCCGGCGGGGGAGTATTTGGGTCAGGGGAAAATGATATGGCCGCGTCTCAGAGCGGGCGCGGCGCGAGGATCCAGAGCACGAAGGCGGCGGTCAGTGCAGCAATCAGGCTGAACATGCCGCTGCTGTAAACCAACGAGAAGCCGTCGCCCCAGCCGAGGGTTCTGCCGCTGGCGGCAGCGATAAGCGTGCCGAGGCGGGCGCCGCCCCAGGCCCAGGTGGCGAGAAAACCAAGGCTCATCAGGAAGCGCCCGGCAAAGACAGTGAGTGCGACCACCGGCAGTACCGGCAGCGCGGCAATCAGGCATTCGAGCGCGAGCCCGCCTGCCGTCAGCGGCAGGCCGGGTGTTTGCGGCAGCCCCTGGCCGGAGCCGATCAGGCCCCGTGCCACACCGGAGGTCAGGGTCATGAAATGCACCCCGGTCGCGAGGGCCGTGCCGATCAGACCCGCAGCCAGCGCCCGCGCGAACGGGATCAGAGCCGCGCCCATTCCTGCGCCTGCCTTTCATTCCATTGCACGGTGATCTGCCAGCCCTCATCGGTCTGGTCCTCGCGGACCACGACACCGGTCTGATGCAGCCAGGCGCGTTTGCGGCCCTCGCTGAAGCCAAGCGCCAGCTCTTCCTCGCGGCGCTCGGCCTCGAAACTGGCGGAGATGGCGGTCAGAAGATCCGGCACGCCCTCGCCCGTCAGCGCCGAGATCACGAAAGTGTCGGGACGGGTTTCAGCCTGTACTGCGAGCGCCTCGCGGGCGGCGGGATCAACCAGGTCGAGCTTGTTCCAGATCTCGAATTTCGGGGTCTCGGGCGGCACGCCGAGCGAGGTCAGGATCTCTTCGACATCGGCGGCCTGTTCGGCGGTCTCGGGATGCGAGATGTCGCGGACATGCAGGATCAGATCGGCAGAGAGCACCTCTTCCAGCGTGGCGCGGAAGGCGGCGACCAGCTGGGTCGGCAGATCCGAGATGAAGCCCACCGTATCCGAGAGGATGACGCGGCGGCTGCCGCCAAGCGCTCCGGGGATTTCCAGCGCCCGCATCGTCGGGTCGAGCGTGGCGAAAAGCATGTCTTTCGCCAGCACTTCCGCCCCGGTCACCCGGTTGAACAGCGTCGATTTTCCGGCATTGGTATAGCCGACCAGCGCCACGATCGGGAAAGGCACCTTGGCACGGGCCGCGCGGTGCAATTCCCGGGTGCGGACCACTTTTTCCAGCTGACGGCGCAGCCGGATCGCCTGTTCGTCAATGGCGCGGCGGTCATTTTCGCGCTGCGTCTCGCCGGGGCCACCGACAAAGCCAAAGCCGCCCCGCTGGCGTTCAAGGTGAGTCCAGGCCCGCACGAGGCGGGTGCGCTGATAGTTCAGCGCGGCCAGTTCCACCTGCAACACACCTTCGCGGGTGCGGGCGCGGTCGGCGAAAATCTCGAGAATCAGCGAGGTCCGGTCAAGGAGCTTGACCTTCCAGTCACGTTCGAGATTGCGTTGCTGTACCGGCGTCACCGGCCCGTCGATAAAGACGAGACCGATGTTTTCCGCCTTCAGCCTTTCGCCGATCTCTTCAACCTTACCGGGGCCAAACAGTGTCGCGGGCACGGTCTTTGAAACCCTGACCACCTGCGACCAGACCACATCCATATTCGGAAGCGCTGCAGCCAGGCTTACGGCTTCGGCAAGACCATGTTCGGGAAGGCGGCGGGTCTGGCGGCTGCGGATATCGGGATGCAAGACAACTGCCCGCGTCTTTTCAGTCGCGGTCAGCTGCCATTTGCTCCGCTCTGCCCGGAGCGCGGACAGATCAGAGAACAGATCATCATCGTCCGTCCAGCCGGAAGATCCGGGCGCGTCCTGATACTCGGGCCCGACTGAATTTTCAGGGGGATCGGATGCGGGATCGGAGGGCGTATTAATCAATCTTCGCCTTCGTAAAGATTGATGGGCGCACCGGGCATGATGGTCGAAATCGCGTGTTTATACACGAGTTGCGATTGACCGTCGCGCCGCAGCAGCACGCAGAAATTGTCGAACCAGGTGATCACACCCTGCAGTTTGACCCCGTTGATCAGGAAGATCGTCACCGGAACCTTGGCCTTGCGGACATGGTTCAGGAAGGCGTCCTGGAGGTTCTGTTTATCGCCAGCCATTGTTTGTTTTGCCTTGCGCCTGGGCCCGCTTCACTTGCGGGTTTGAGAAATCCGGTGAGGCCGGCGGAACACCCGCATCAAGCCCACCTCGCCCGGATGCGGAAAAGCCGACCGGGTTGCGCGAATAATAGGAATGTTGCGCATGGTTTCCAGAGAAGAAATGCAGATTCCGCACCTGGTTGTGACCTGAGAGCGTCAGACTGTTGCGCAAAAGCCCGTCAGAGCCCCGCCTTATCAGCGCCCCACCTTGCCCGACCAGGGGGCCGACCAGCCTCCCGACCAGTTGCCCGGTGCGATCAGCGCAATCAGCGCCAGTGTCTCCACCCGGCCAAGCACCATGGTCAAAGCGAGAATCACCTTCACCGGGGCGGAGAGCGCCGCCCAGGACAGCGGCTCGGCCCCGGCAAGCCAGGCAAGCTGGCCGGTCGTGGTCAGGGCCGAAAGGCAAAAGATCAGCGCTTCGGTGAACCGCAGCCCGAACAGGGTCAGCGCGGCGGTGATCAGCGCGACCGAAATCGCGAAAAGCATGAAGAAAATCCAGGCGAACCAGGCGCCAAGACCGGCAAGCCTGCGCATCTCGGCGCCGCTGCCGATGGAATGGGGGTGGATGATGCGCTCCAGCTCGCGCTTGCCCTGGAGACCAAGCGCCCAGACCCGAAGCAGCGTCACCCCCCCGGCGGTCGTCGCCACCCCGCCGCCGATGATCGCAAGCCCCATCAGCATCAGCCCCGGCGATCCCATCCCCGCCCAGTTGCGCGCCGAACTCCACCAGATGCTTTCATAGCCGGTGGTGGTCAGGAAGGAGGCGGCGGTAAAGAGGGATCCCCAGAAGGCGCGGATCAGCGCGGCAAGGCTTTCCTCGCCGCCCGCCCCGGCATCCGCCACCAGATGGCGGAGCAGCAGGACGACGACCACAAGCGAGATCAGGAACAGGCCGAGCCGGATCTCGGGATCCTGGCGCAGCGATCCATGCACCTGGCCCGGCAGGTTGAACGGCATCAGATGACGGCTGAGCGCCAGCAGGAAGAAAAAGAAGATCAGCACCTCGCCCGCGAGGCCGGAATATAGCACCGCCTGCCCCGTCCCCGCCGAAATGCCGCTGGTCGAAAGCGTCCCCATCGCATGGGTCAGCGCAATCAGCCCGTTTTCGCCCGCGATCAGCAACATGATCCACAGCGCGAAGGTCAGCCCGGCATAGACCGGCAGGATCGCCGAGGAGGCACGGGTCAGCCGCTCGCGCGGGTCGGTCAACCCGCCGGCGCGGCCGATCAGCTGGCTCTTTTGCCCCGGAAGCTGCCCCGAGATCACCTCGGCCCCGCCCAGGTTCAGAGGTGCCAGCACCGCCCAGGCCGCGATCAGCACGAAATAGCCGCCGAGCCAGCCCGCCATCGCCCGCCACAGATGGACAGACGCCGGCAGCCGGTCGGGTGCATAACCTGTGGCGCCGGTGGTGGTGAAAGACGAGATCATCTCGAACCACAGATTGAGCAGCGTGGTATCGCGGATCAGCGGCACCAAAGGCAGCGCGAAGGCAATGGGCAGAATAGCATAGGTTCCCGCCAGGGCTGCCAGCTGGCTATGGGTGGAATGGCGGCGCTTTGGGTCGCGGGTCACCATGGCCAGCATCACAGTCAGCACGACAAGGAGGAGCCCGGAATAGAAAAAGCTCTGCGCCGTGCGGTGATCGCGCAGACTTGCGGCATGAGCCGCCGGGATCCAGCACAGGACCCCGACCACGCCCAGAGCCAGCACCAGAAGCGGCACATCCCATAACAGCGGGCGCTTGCCACCCCGCGGGAGCCCGGCCAGCGGCCGCATCAGAAGAAATCAATCGAGACCTGGAACAGGCGCTCGACCTCGGGCACATCTTTCACCAGCGCAAAGACCGCGACCAGATCACCGGGCTCGATCCGCGTATCGGGTTCAGGCTTCAGCATCCGGTCGCCCTTCATCACGCCGCCGACCAGCACGCCTTCGGGGAATGCAATATCGCGGATCATCTTGCCCGAGATCGGCGAGGTCGACATCACCTGGGCCTCGATCATCTCGGCCTCGCCATCGCCCAGCGAATAGACGGCGCGGACGCGGCCATGCCGGATATGGCGCAGGATCGACGAGACCGTGGTCGCGCGCGGATTGATCCAGGCGTCAAGGTCCAGCGCCGCCATCAAAGGCGCCATGGTCGGGTCATTGATCAGCGCGATGGTCAGCGGGCAGCCCGCCTGTTTGGCACGCACCGAGACCAGCAGATTGGTCTTGTCATCATCGGTGACCACCAGGACCGCATCGGCGCGGTCAACGCCTGCCTCGGCCAGCAGATCCATATCCATCCCGTCACCATTCAGCACGATGGTGCGCGACAGCTGATCGGCGGCGGCCTCGGCGATCTGGCGGTTCTTCTCGATCATCCGCACCCGGACCCGGTCGGACCGCGCCTCCAGCGCCCGCGCGACCGTCAGCCCGACATTGCCCCCTCCGACTATGACGATCCGGTCCTGCTTATGTTCACGCTTGCCAAAGATCCCGAGGCTGCGGCTCATATCCTCGGTATGGACGAAGAGATAGATCTGATCATCTTCCAGCAGCTGATCTTCGGGATGCGGCGCGAAGAGCTTCTCATTGCGGCGCACCCCCACCACGATCGCCCGAAGCGAGGGAAAGAGGTCATTGAGCTGGCGCAAGGGCGTGTTCAGCACCGGGCATTCCGGACCAAGACGGATCCCCAGCAGATGCGCGCGCCCCGACATGAAGACTTCGGTGTCAAAGGTCTCGGGCGCAGCAAGCCGTTGCAGCGCGGCCTCGGCCACCTCAAGCTCCGGGCTGATGATCACGTCAATCGCCAGCCGGTCGGTGTTGTAGAGATCGGAATAGCCGGTCTCGAGGTAGTTCTGCGCCCGGATCCGCGCGATGCGGCGGGTGACGTTAAAGGCTGACGCGGCAATCTGACAGGTGACCATATTCACCTCGTCGGAATAGGTCGCGGCGATCACCATATCGGCGTCGCGGGCGCCGGCTTTTTCCAGAATGTCGGGATGGCTTGCAAAGCCCACCACGCCCTGAACATCCAGAACCTCGGTCGCGCGGCGGATCAGATCGGCATTGGTGTCAACGATGGTGACATCGTTTTTCTCACCGGCCAGCTGGCGCGCAATCTGCCAGCCGACCTGGCCGGCGCCGCAGATGATGACCTTCATAGGGTTCTCCTCTGGCCTCGCCCGCCGTCATTTGCCCTGTTTCGCAAAGCGCTCCCGAAAGGTCAATTCCCCCCCGCCAGAGATGCTGCCCGGGCCGTGCTCAGCCCGCCTCGCCGTCCTGGAATTCGTCGTCGAAATAGGCGCTGCGGGTGCCGGATTTCGACGAGGTCACCACACCGAGGCTTTTCAGCTTCCGGTGCAGCGCCGAACGTTCCATGCCGACGAAATTCGCCGTCCGCGAGATATTGCCGCCGAAGCGGTTGATCTGGGTGAGAAGATATTCGCGTTCAAAAAGCTCGCGCGCCTCGCGCAGCGGCAGTGTCGCCACCGCACCGCCCAGCACCATGGTCTCGCCGGCACCGCTGGCCCCTTCGGCCCCGGGAAGCTCACGCGCCTCGATCTCGTCACTGCCCTCACCAAGTATCAGCACACGTTCGATCATATTCCTCAGCTGACGGATATTGCCCGGCCAGGACATGGTCTGCAGCATCGCCTCGGCATCAGGGCTGATCGGGCGCAAAGGCAGGCCCTGGCTGCGATGGAACCAGGCCACGAAATGGCGCGCAAGTTCGGGGATGTCATCGCGACGATCCGCCAGCGAGGGCACCGGAATTGGCACCACGTTCAGGCGGTCAAACAGCTCCTGGCGGAAACGCCCGGCGCGGATTTCCCCCGGCAGATCGCGCGAGGTCGAGGAGATCACCCGCAGATCGACCCGCACCTTGTCGCTGCCCCCGGCGCGGTTGAATTGCTGTTCGGTCAGCACGCGCAGGATCTTGGACTGCGTGCCGGTCGGCATGTCGCCGACCTCGTCAAAATAGACCACGCCGCCATGCGCCTGTTCCAGAAGACCCGGCTCGATGCCGCGTTCCGGCGTCTCGCGGCCGAAAAGCACCTCCTCCATCCGCTCGGGCTCGATGGTTGCCGAAGACACGGTGATGAAGGGCGCCGAGGCGCGGTTCGAGTTGAGATGGATATAGCGCGCCGCCAGTTCCTTGCCCGATCCCGGCTGCCCGGTCAGCATGACGCGGCCATTCGATTTCGTCACCTTGTCGAGCTGGGCGCGCAGCCCTTTGAACGCGGGGCTCGATCCGATCATCTCGGTCGAGGTCACATCGCGGCGCTTGAGCTCGCTGTTCTCGCGGCGCAGCCTTGAGGTCTCCATCGCCCGCGCAACAACCAGCACCAACTGGTCGATATTAAAGGGTTTTTCGATGAAATCGTAAGCGCCCTGTTTGATCGCAGCGACCGCAATCTCGATATTGCCGTGCCCCGAAATGATGATCACCGGCACATCCGGGTTATCGCGTTTGACGGTCTTCAGAATGTCGATCCCATCCATCCGGCTGTCTTTCAGCCAGATGTCGAGCACCATAAGATCGGGCGCTTCTGTATTGATTTCGTTGATACAATCCTCGGAATTCCCGGCGAGTCGTATCGCGTAACCTTCGTCTTTCAGGATATCGCCGATCAGTTCGCGAATGTCCTTTTCGTCATCGACGATCAGAATGCTCATCTCAGCCTCCATTCCCGTTCCCGGGCCCGTTGCCTGGGGCCAAAGCCGCCCCGTTCCGGGAGTTGTTTTCCGTTTTCTCAGCCGCAGCAGTCCCTTGCGGCGCCATATTGCGCCCCATCCGCCGCCGGTTCAGACGCGGGAGCCTGATCTCGGCCATGGCGCCGGCATGGGTCTCTCCCTCGAAGACCGGCGCATCGGAGAGGGTCAGCGTGCCGCCATGTTCCTCGATGATCTTGCGCACGATCGGCAGGCCGAGGCCCGTCCCTTTGGCGCGCGTCGTGACATAGGGCTCAAACAGCCGCGCCCGGTCTTCCGGCAGGCCGGTGCCATTGTCCATGATGCGGATCACGCTTTCCGCCTCATCCCAGACAAGTGTAACGCAGATCTGTGGATGATATCCCTCGCCTGCCCCATTTTCAATATGGGAGTCAGTGGCTTCTCCGGCGTTCTTGATAAGGTTTGTCAGGGCCTGGCTGATCATGGTCGCATCCAGATCCATCAGGAGCTGGCCCTCCGGGATCCCGGCGGTAAAGGCCACGCCGGGCTGACCCGCGCGCTGCAAGGTCACGGCATCCCGCAGGATCGCCAGAAGATCGGTCTCGCGCCGGTCGGGTTCCGGCATACGGGCGAATTTAGAAAACTCATCAACAATGCGGCGCAAGTCATTGGTTTGCCGCACGATAACATCGGTGAGGCTCGCGAGTTCCTCGACATCCTGCACCTGTTTCGAGAATTTGCGTTTCACCCGTTCTGCCGAAAGCTGAATGGGGGTCAGCGGGTTCTTGATCTCATGCGCGATGCGGCGCGCGACATCGCCCCAGGCCGCCATACGCTGCGCTGACACAAGGTCGGTCACATCGTCAAAGGCCACCACATAGCCTTCGGCCTCGCCGCTGTCCGAGCGCCGCTCGCCCATCCTGACCAGCAGGCTCTCAATCTGGCCGCGCCGGGTGATACGGATTTCCTCCTGCGCGACCTGGCCCGAGATCGCCTGCAGCGTCTCAAACAGCCCCGCGAATTCCGGCACGATCTCGTCCAGAAGCCGGTCTTCGACCTCGTCGCCCAGATCCAGCACCCGCAAAGCCGCGCGGTTGATGAAATCCACCCGTCCGTCGCCGCCAAGGCCAATCACCCCCGCCGTCACATTCGACAGCACGGAATCGAACATCCGCCGGCGTTCCTCGGTCTCGGCATGGCTGGCCTCCAGCGCAAGCCGCTGGCCTTTCAGTTGCCGGGTCATGCGGTTGAAGATACGGCCCAGCATGGCGATCTCGTCATCGCCCTGCTCCTCGGCGACCTGCACGTCAAGATCACCTTCGCCGACCCGCTGCGCAGCGCCGGTCAGCCGCCCCACCGGGCGCGACAAGCGTTCGGCGAACCACAGGCCCAGCCAGATCGCGGCCAGGATCAGGATCAGTGCAAAGCCCAGATAGATGAAGCCGAAATTCAGCAGGAGCTTGCCGCGATCCGCTTCCAGCTGGGTGTAAAGCTTCACCGTCTCGGTCGTCTCATCGAGCAGCGACAGGAGCCGCCCGTCCACGGCGCGCGAGACATAGAGATAGCGGTCGGCATAGGCGGGCAGCCGCACCAGCGCGCGGAATTCATTGTTCTGCCAGTCGGGAATCAGCACGACGCCACCGGCCTGGCTCTGTTGCAGATTCTCGGAAGAAATCACTTCAAAGTCAAAAAGATAAGAGCTTTCGCCCCGCGTCTTCAGCTGGCCGGTGCCATCGACAAGATAAGCTTCTTTCAGCCCGCGCTGGATCTGCTCCTGCCCCTTGGCCAAAAGCGGCCGCAGCTGGTCATCGCGCAGCATCACGCTTTGTTCGCGCGCGGCATTCAGATAGACCGCCAGCGCCATCGCATCCTGCGCAAGGCTCGCACTTTGTTCGCCCTCATAGGCCTGGGCCGCCGCCAGCGACGCACCCACCACCGAACGGACACGCTCGGAAAACCAGCCTTCCAGACCGAGATTGACCGAAAGCACCGCGAAAACCGCGACGAGGATGGTCGGCACCAGCGCCATGCCGGCGAAAACGCCGGTCAGCCGCATATGCAAGTTCGACCCGGCCGAGCGGCGGCGGCGATCGGCCACCATCCGCATCACCCGCGCCAGCACCAAAGCCGCAATCAGCAGCACATAGACCAGGTCAGCCAGCAGGATCAGCCGCAACGCCGGCGAGTTGCCGCTATGGTTCATTGGCCCGAGGAGGAGGGAGCTCGCCACCACCAGCACCGGGCCAAGGAAGACCAGCCCCAGGGTGAAGGCTGTCTGAATCCGCCGCTGCCGGCGCAGGCGCGAGACCCTTTGCCAGACATCGCGCTTCACAACCCGACCGGATTCAACTCCCGCCATCACCTTCAACATCTTGTGGACGGGTCCTTGTGCGACCCGTCTGCCACGCTTGATGTTGCGGTTTTACATCAGCTTGCGGCGCCGTGTCACGCGAATATCCAGATCGGTGATCTTCTTGCGCAAAGTATTGCGGTTTATCCCGAGAAGATCGGCACATCTTGCCTGGTTGCCGCCGGTCGCATCCAGCGCGATTTCGATCAGCGGCATCTCCACTTCACGCAGGATACGCTGGTAAACGCCGGGGGGTGGCAGCTGCCCGCCATGCAGATCGAAGTAGCGTTTCAGGTGGCGCATGACGGTGGCGGAAAGTTTCTCACCCTCCATGACGCCGCGGCTCGGCTCCGCCACCGGGAGTTGACCCAGCACCGCCGCCACTTCGGCCCGGTTGATTTCGGCGTCCGATGCGGTGACCAGCAGGCGGCGAATCGCATTCTCCAGCTGCCGCACATTGCCCGGCCAGGAATGGTTGCGGATCAGCTCGCGCGCGTCGGGGGCCAGCTGGCGCGTGGTGCCGAAATCGCGCTCGCCCCTTGAGAGGAAATGTTCCGCCAGCAGCGGGATATCCTCGACCCTTTCGCGCAAACCCGGCACATGCAGCGTCACCCCCCCGAGCCGGTAATAGAGATCCTGGCGGAAGCTGCCGGTCTCCATCCGAGCGGCGAGATCGACCTGGCTTGTCGCCATGATCCGCGGCGCCTTGCCGGCCATCGAATCGTCCCCGAGCATATCGAGGAGCCGCACCACCCGCGCCTGGGCATCCTCGTCGAAATCCCCGATCTCATCGAATACGACCGAGCCGCCGCGCGCCTTCGCGATCAGCGAAGATGGGCCCTCGACCCCTTGCAGATCGCTCGCGGTCGCGGTGACGAAGGGCAGCGTCCGGCGGTCCGAAAAATCATGGATCGCCCGCGCCAGCAGGCTTTTGCCGGTGCCGGATTCGCCTGAGATCAGCGCCGGAATATCGGTGTTCATCACCCGCGCCACCAGCCGGTAGAGTGCCTGCATCGCGGGGGTGCGCCCGACCAGCGGCAATTCCTCGACCGGTTCGCGAACCGGTTGCGCGACCGGGGCGGCGCGGCGTTTTTGCTCCAGCGCGCGGGCCGAACGTTTCATCAGATCGGGCAGATCGAAGGGTTTGGGCAGATAGTCGAACGCCTCGGCCTCGGCGGCCTGAATTGCGGTCATGATGGTATTTTGCGCCGATATCACGATCACCGGCAGGCCGGGCCGCATACGCGCGATGCGCGGCAATGCATCCAGCCCGTTGCCATCGGGCATGATCACATCCGAGATCACCAGATCCCCCTTGCCCTCTTCCACCCATCGCATCAGCGTCATCAGACTTGAGGTCGCATGCACCTTGCAGCCCGCCCGGGTCAGCGCCTGGGTCAGAACCGTGCGGATCGTGCGGTCGTCATCAGCGACCAGAACCGTTCCATCCATGGGTTACACCTCTTTCTTTGGTTCTTTGGGCACCATCGGCAGCGAGAGACGGAACACCGTTCGCCCCGGAACGGACTCGACCGAGATCCAGCCCTCATGGTCGGCGATGATTTTCGAGACCAGCGCGAGGCCCAGCCCGGTGCCGTTCTCGCGCCCCGAAACGAAGGGATCAAAGACCTCAGCCGCGATATCGGGCGGCAGGCCGGGGCCATCGTCGATCACCTCGACATTCAGCGGCAGCGCGCCCTGGCTGCCATCCTTGCGGCGCATCCTCAGGCTCAGGTCATAGAAGGTGCGCAGCCGGATGGTGCCGCCCTTGCGCCCTGCAGCTTCGGCGGCGTTTTTGATCAGGTTCAGAAAAACCTGCATCAGCTGATCGGGGTCGGCAAAAGTCGGCGGCAGCGAGGGGTCGTAATCCTCCTGGATCACCATATGCGACGCGAACCCCACCAGCCCCGAGCGCCGCGCCCGGTCAAGCGCGTCATGGATATTTACCGCGCGGCGTTCCGGCGGGCGCAGATTGCCGAATTGTTCGACCTGTTCCAGCAATTTGACGATGCGCCGTGTTTCTTCAACGATCAGATCGGTCATCTCGCGATCTTCCGGCGTCAGCGACATCGACAAAAGCTGCGCGGCACCGGCGATGCCTGCGAGCGGGTTCTTGATCTCATGCGCCAGCATCTCGGCCATGCCGATCGCCGATTTCGCCGCCGTTTTCGAAGCCCCCGCCCGGCCGAGCCGGTCCGCGATCTCGCGCGGGGAAAACAGCAGCATGAGGTAATCCGGCTGATCATGCATCGGCGCGATATGCACCGAACATTGCACCGGAGGGCGCTCGCCGCTGGTCACATCGGCATTGTTGATCTTCATCGGCGCCTGATTGGCCCGCGCGCGCAAAAAGGCTTCCTCCATCGGCGCGTCGATCATGATGCGGTCCAGCACCGGCTGACCGAACAGGGATTTCGCCGAGGCGTTCAGAAAGCTCTCCGCCGCCGGATTGGCCTCGCGGATCATGCCATCCGGCCCGACCAGCAATGCCGGCAGGGGCAAAGACGCCCAGATCACGCCGGGAACCGGCCAGGGAGAGCGATAGCTGCTCATGCTGCCTCCTCTGTCTCGCCGAAGGCGCGCAGGATCAGGTCGCGGACCAATGCCGGGTCGGTGGCGGTCAGCACGGTCTCGCGGGCATGGTCCATCCCGGCCTCTTCCAGATACCAGCCAAGATGTTTCCTCGCGCAGCGCAAGCCCAGCTCGCGCCCGTAGAACCCGAGGATCTCATCGTAATGCCGGACGATCATCTCGCCCCGCGCCAGCCCTTCGGGGATCACAGGCGCGGGCGTGCCGTAAAGCGCATGGGCGATCTCGGCCAGCCGCCAGGGTGCGCCCTGGGCACCGCGCCCGACCATGACACCATCCGCGCCCGACAGCGCCAGCGCCTCGGCAGCCGTGGCCGCATCAATAATGTCGCCATTGGCGATCACCGGGATCGTCACGGCCTCTTTCACGCGGCGGATCGCGGCCCAGTCGGCCTGGCCTTTGTAGAACTGACAGCGGGTGCGGCCATGGATCACCACCATCTTCACCCCTGCCTGTTCGGCGCGCGCCGCCAGGTCAGGCGCATTCAGCAGATGTTCATCCCAGCCCAGCCGGGTCTTGAGCGTCACCGGCACTTTCACCGCGCCAACCACCGCCTCGATCAGCCCGACCGCAAGGTCGAGATCCTTCAAAAGCGCCGAACCGCAGAGCCCCGTCGTCACCCGCTTTGACGGGCAGCCCATATTGATATCGATGATCTCAGCGCCCTGATCCTCACACCATTTCGCGGCCTCGGCCATCAGCGCAGGGTCGCGCCCCGCCAGCTGGACCGAAGTGATATTCTCGCCAAAGCCCAGCTCTGCCCGCGCCCGCGCTTCGGGGCGGTTCCTGAGCACCTCATCCGAGGCGACCATTTCCGACACCACAAGCCCCGCGCCGAAAGACCCTACCAGCCGGCGGTTCGGCAGATCAGTGATCCCCGCAAGCGGTGCCAGAAATACCGGCGGGTAAAGGATATGCGCCCCGATAGCCACTGCGACTGGCTTCACTGCGGCAGGAGTCACTGCGGCGGGCGCCGCAGGCAGATCCCCTTGCGAAGGACCGTTTTCCAGAGTGCCAGGAGTCAAAGCCAAGATCGGGTTCCTTTTATCTCAGGGAAAGTGCTATTGGGAGACCGGCATAGTTCCAAGGCAGATGCCCGGATATTTCGCGGACAGCCCTGCACCGGAATGAAGAACTGCACAACAATTAATCAAACTTGCCCGCATTTTGAGCAAAGACGCGCAGATTGCCAGCATGCTTTCCCTGGCCTAAAACCGCCGCAACAGCCCCAGTCCGATCCAGGCAAAAATTCCGTGTCCCATCCCCAGATTGTATCACATATGCCGGAACCCGGTCCCGCCGGCCCGGGGCCAAAGACCCTGGTGGTGATCACCGCCGCCGGGCGTGGGGTGCGGGCGGGCAGCGGGGTGCCGAAACAATGGCGCCTCCTCGCCGGAGAACCGGTGCTGGCCCATACGCTGCGCGCCTTTCAGGGCTTTGATCTGGCGCTGGTGATCCATCCCGAGGACCGCGAGACCGCCGCCGGAATTGTCGCCGGAATTGCGCCTGGGGCACAGCTGATCGAAGGCGGCGCCACGCGGGCCGCATCGGTGCGAAACGCGCTCGAAGCCATGGCGGGCCAGGGCTATTCACGGGTCCTGATCCAGGACGGCGCCCGGCCCCTGACCAGCCCCGCCCTGATCGCGCGGATGCTGGCGGCCCTCGATCACAACAGGGCCGCCGCCCCTGCGCTCGCGGTCAGCGATGCGCTCTGGCGGGGCCAAAGCGCGGTTGTGACCGGCCTTCAGCCCCGCGACGGGCTCTGGCGCGCGCAAACCCCCCAGGCCTTCCATTTCGACGCCATCCTCGCCGCCCATCGCGCCGATACGGCAGGCCAGGCCGCCGATGATGTCGAACTCGCCCTCGCGTCCGGGCTCGAGGTCGCGATTGTCGAAGGCGAGGAAGACAATCTCAAACTCACCTTCCCGCCGGATTTCCCCCGCGCGGAACAGATCCTCGCGCAACGGCGCGGAAAGGAAAGCAGAATGGATATCCGCATGGGCAATGGCTTTGACGTCCATGCCTTCACCGAGGGCGATCATCTCTGGCTTTGTGGCGTGAAGATCGCACATGACCACGCGCTTCTGGGCCATTCCGATGCTGATGTGGGGATGCATGCGCTGACGGATGCGATTTATGGCGCGCTGGCCGAAGGCGATATCGGACGGCATTTCCCGCCCTCGGATCCGCAATGGAAGGGCGCTGCAAGCCATATCTTCCTGCGTCACGCTGCAGGCCTTGCCCGGGACCAGGGCTTCGCAATCTCGAATTGCGACGTGACCCTGATCTGCGAGCGCCCGAAGATCGGACCACATGCCGCATCCATGCAATCCGCCCTCGCGGCTATCATGGGGCTCAACGCAAGCCGGATCAGCGTCAAAGCAACAACTTCGGAGCGACTGGGCTTTACCGGTCGCGAAGAAGGTATAGCCTCGATCGCAACCGTGGTATTGGTGAAAGCATGATCAACCTGACCGCCACTTTCTTCGGCCTTGGCCATCTCCGCCCGGCTTCGGGCACCTGGGCCTCGCTGGCGGCGGCACTGCTGGCGCTGCTGGCGATGAACCAGGGGTTTTACTGGCTGGTGCCGGTAGGGGCGGTTCTGGCGACACTGCTCGGCTTCTGGGCGGTGCCGCTTTACCTGCGCGGCACATCCGACACCGACCCGTCTGAAGTGGTGATCGACGAGGTTGCCGGCCAATGGATCGCGCTGAGCTTCACCGCCATTCCGGCGATGAATCACAGCCTTGATATCGGGCTCTGGTGGGGCGCCTGGCCGGCCTGGGTCGCACCTTTCCTGCTGTTTCGCCTCTTTGACATCTGGAAACCCTGGATCATCGGCCAGGCCGACCGGCGCCATGATGCCATCGGGGTGATGCTGGACGACATCCTTGCAGGGCTGTTCGCCGGCATCGGATCGGTCGTCCTTGCCGGGCTATATCATGCGGTGTTGCAGCCATGGCTGATGTAATCGCAAGCCTCGCCGAAGCCGTCCTGCAGGAGGCCCGCGCGCGCGGGCTCAGGATCGCCACGGCCGAAAGCTGCACCGGCGGCCTCGTTTCGGCTGCACTGACCGATATTCCCGGCTCTTCCGATGTTATCGACTGCGGCTTCGTCACCTATTCCAATGAGGCAAAACAGGCGATGCTCGGCGTGGATCCGCTCACCCTTGCCCGTTTCGGCGCCGTCAGCCAGGAGGTCGCGCGTGAAATGGCCGAAGGCGCGCTCCGCCAGTCCGGCGCCGGTCTCGCAGTCTCGGTCACCGGCATCGCCGGCCCCGGCGGCAGCGAGCATAAGCCCGAAGGCCGGGTCTGTTTCGGCCTCGCGACAGCAGGCCGCATCACACTCACCGAGACCCGCGATTTCGGCGCCCTGGGGCGCAGCAATGTGCGCAAGGCCGCCACTGAATACGCGCTGCGCCTCCTCCATAACGCCGCCGCCCCGACGGCAAAGGCCTGACCGCCCAGATCTGACAGCACAGCCCTGAACCGCTTCCTCTTGACTTAAATACTCCCGCCGGAGGCCCGCGCCCGAATACTCCCGCCGGAGGCCTGCGCCCGCAGGGGCGCGCATTTTTACACCTCCGCCCTTACAGACGCGTCCGCTACCCGCCTGCGCCGTAAAGCTCTGCCGCGCGCCGCTCGAACGCCCGCACGATCCTCTGCATCGCCTCGTTGAAAACCAGCCCGATCACGCCTTGCAGGATCGCATTGCGGAACTCGAAATCGACAAAGAACCCGACCTCCGAGCCTCCGTCCACCAGATCGCGAAACTCCCAGGTCGACCGCAGATAGCGGAACGGACCGTCGATATATTCTGTCAGGATCCGCTTTTCGCCGCCCAAAAGCGTGACCCGGCTGCCAAAGCGTTCGCGAAACACCTTAAACGAGATCACCAGATCGGCCTCGATCACGGTGTCGCCCTCGGCGCCGCCCTCGACCGGCCGGCGCGACTTGATCCGTGCCGCCGCATTCCAGGGCAGAAATTTCGGATAATTCTCCACATCGGCGACGAGATCGAACATCTCTTGTGCCGACCATGGCAATTTGCGGGTCTCTTGATGTCTGGGCATGTCTGATAATCTTGCGGATACTCCCCCATCTCACCGCACGACCGCCGGAATTCAACCCCATTGCGGGCCCATTGCGGGAGTTTCCGCTTTCCCCCACCCGCTTTCGGGGTGAAAAGAAATCATTCCGCCAGAACCGAGCGCCAGCCATGACCGATCCCACCAAAACCCAGCCTGCCACCAGACCTCCGGCATCCGAACCTCCGGCACTCGAGACCCCGGCACTCGAAACCCCGGCACTCGAAACCCCGGCGGGGCGGCCCTATGTCATCGACCAGATGATCAGCCCCAAAGCGATTGCTGCGCGGATCGAGACGCTGGCGCGCGAAATCACCGCCGCCTATCAGGGAACCGAGAAGCTGGTCGTCGTCGGTCTGTTGCGCGGCTCTTTCGTCTTCATTGCAGATCTGGTCCGCGAGCTGGATCTGCCGGTCGAGGTCGATTTTCTCGAGGCCTCTTCTTACGGCAATTCCACGCAAAGCTCGCGCGAGGTGCGGATCCTCAAGGATCTGCGCGGCGAGATCCAGGGCCGTGATGTGCTTGTGGTCGAGGATATCGTCGATACCGGCCACACGCTTACCCATGTGAAAAACCTGCTGATGTCACGGCTGCCGCGCCGGCTCGAGATCTGTGCGCTGCTTGACAAACCGTCGCGGCGCGAGGTGCCGATCCGCGCAACATGGACAGGATTTGAGATCGCCGATGAATTTGTTGTCGGCTATGGAATTGATTTTGCACAGAGAAACAGAAATCTTCCCTATATTGGAAAAGTCAGATTCACCGACGGTGCCTGAGCATTGCCCGCAGGTTCGCGGCAAGGTCACGGGTTCGGTCGACGGGCACACCGCCGGGCTACGTGACCTGAACGGTTTCGGTCGCGCCAGCCGCCGTACCGGTGGCTTTCCCCCGGCGCCTGAAGAGAATGGCGCCCTGATTATATCCCGGAAAAGGCCGAATACCGCGATGAGGGAGTGTCGATGAATATAACCGTCTGGCTGTTGCGCGCGAAACGCTGGGTGCAGAACCCGCCGCCGATGAAGCGGGTGCTGCTGGTGCTGGGCGTGATCGCCGCCTGTCTCGCCTTCGCGGCCTTTGAATGGATCTGGGGCTGGCCGGACTGGCTCCGGGTGAACCGGATGCGATTCTGAACGCCACAGGAAACCGCGCTGACAAACGGCGCTGACAAACCGGCCTGAGCGGTCCAGGATGGGGGAAAGCCAGCCCGGAAAGGCAAGCCGATGCCAAGAGCCCCCCATCCCCTGCGCCGCGCTGCATTGATCCTGGTGTCAGCCGCCGCGCTTGCAGCAGCCGCTCTGACCTGGGCCACATTGCCCGCCCCGCTTGCGGCGGATGCGATGGAGGGGCTCACCGGTGATGCCGAAGCCGGGCGGCTGGTCTTCCTCGCCACCGGCTGCGCCTCCTGCCATCTTGCGCCCGGGCAGGAGAACAGCGCCGATGACCGGCCGGTCCTTGCCGGAGGCCAGGCCTTCCCGTCACAATTCGGCACGTTCTATGCGCCAAATATCAGCCAGGACAAGCAGCATGGCATCGGCGCCTGGTCGGCGCTTGATCTTGCCAATGCCCTGACCAGGGGCGTCTCGCGTGGCGGCGAACATCTTTATCCGGCGCTGCCTTACGCCTCTTATACAAAGCTCACCCTGCAGGATGTGGCCGACCTTGACGCCTGGCTGAAAACCCTGCCCTCAGATCCCACACCCAGCCTCGCGCATGACCTGATCTTCCCCTTCAGCCAGCGCTGGCTGCTGGGCGGCTGGAAGCTCCTGTTCCTGCGCAAGGATTGGGTGGTGACCGGCGATCTGACGCCCGGGGAGGAACGCGGCCGCTATATTGGCGAGGCCATGGCGCATTGTGGCGAATGCCATACGCCGCGCAACCTTTTCGGGGCGATGGAGCGCTCGCGCTGGCTGGCGGGCGCGCCAAATCCTTCGGGGCGCGGACAGATCCCGAACATCACCCCCGCCGCCCTCGACTGGAGCGCGGCAGAGATCGCCGATTATCTGACCACCGGCTTCACCCCGGATTATGATTCCGTCGGCGGCCATATGGCGCATGTGGTCGAGAATTTCGCCCGTCTTCCCCCGGAAGAGGCGACAGCCGTCGCGGCCTGGCTGAAAAAGGTCGCGCCGGCTGAGTGAGCCGCCCGGGGCGGCCCGGGCCAGGCTCAGGCCTGGCCGAGTTTCTCCATCCGCGCCTGGCGCAGCTGAGCGAAATCATCGCCCGCATGATAGGAAGACCGCGTCAGCGGCGTGGCCGACACCATCAGGAAGCCCTTGTTCCAGGCCGATTTTTCATAGGCCCTGAAATCTTCCGGCGTAACAAACTCCGCCACGCGGTGATGTTTCGGGGTCGGTTGCAGATATTGGCCAACGGTCAGGAAATCGATATCGGCCGAGCGCATATCATCCATCACCTGCAAGACCTGGGGTCGGGTCTCGCCAAGGCCGACCATGATCCCCGATTTGGTAAACATCGCCGGATCAAGTTCCTTCACCCGCTGCAAGAGCCGCAACGAATGGAAATAGCGCGCGCCGGGACGGACCTCATGGTAAAGCGCCGGCACGGTTTCGAGATTGTGGTTGAAGACATCAGGCCGCGCTTCGACCACTTTCTCCAGCGCCGAGGGTGCGCATTTCAGGAAGTCGGGCGTCAGGATCTCGATCGTGGTGTCCGGCGAGCGGTGCCGCACGGCGCGGATGGTCTGGGCAAAATGCTCGGCGCCGCCATCTTCCAGATCGTCGCGGTCAACGCTGGTGATCACAACATGGTTCAGCCCGAGCTTCGAGACCGCATGCGCCACCCGCCCCGGCTCGAAAGCATCAAGATTTTGCGGCTTGCCGGTCGCCACATTGCAAAAGGTGCAGCCTCTGGTGCAGATCTCGCCCATGATCATCATGGTGGCGTGACCCTGGCTCCAGCATTCGCCGACATTGGGGCAGCCCGCTTCTTCGCAGACCGTCACCAGGCGGTTTTCCTTCATGATGTCGCGGGTCTTTTTATACCCTTCCGAATTCGGCGCCCGAACCCGGATCCAGGACGGCTTTTTCGGCTGCTCCTGATCGGGGCGATGCGCCTTTTCGGGGTGACGCTGATCGGGGATCTTCAGATCGCGCATGGGCTGACCTCTGGAATTTTTCCCCCTTTTCCGGGGGTCTTCCCAGACATAAGCTGAGAGAGGCTCCAAGGCAACGGATAGTGCGAGTACACGTCCCGGGAGCCGTCTGACCAGGATCCGCCGGGGAATTCCCCCCGGCCCTGTCACCAGGAGGGGCAATGTCTAAAAAGTTCAGCGCCGAAGTTATCGGCACATTCATCCTCGTTTTCTTTGGCTGTGGCGCGGCGGTGATCGCCGGCGCTGATGGCACAACCGGTGTGGGCCTGACCGGCATCTCGCTGGCCTTCGGCATCTCGATCGTCGCCGCCGCCTATGGCATCGGCGCGATCTCGGGCGCGCATCTCAATCCGGCGGTCAGCCTTGGCATATTGCTGGCGGGCAAGATGTCCCCCGGCGCGTTCATCACCTATGTGATCGCCCAGCTGGCCGGCGCCATCCTTGGCGCGGCGGTGCTTTACCTGATCATGACCGGTAAAACCGGCTTCACGCTTGGGGAATATGGGCTCGGCTCGAACGGCTATGGCGAGAATTATCTCGGCAAATACAACCTGACCTCGGCGCTGATCTTCGAGATCGTGGCGACCTTCCTCTTTGTCACGGTGATCCTTGGCGCGACCCATCCCGGCGCTTCGACGATCCTTGCAGGGCTTGCCATCGGCCTGACCCTGACCGGGATCCACCTTGTCGGCATCCAGGTCACCGGCGTCTCGGTGAACCCGGCCCGCTCCGTGGGCCCGGCACTTTTTGCCGGCGGCGCCGCGCTGAGCCAGCTCTGGGTGTTCATCCTGGCCCCTCTGGTGGGGGGTGCCCTGGCCGGTATCGTGCATGCGGCCGGCCTGACGCGCGCGGACTGATCTGCGCGGACTGATCTGCAACCGCGCGCCCCGAAAAGGGCGCGCCTCTTTATCCCATTCCGGCGCTCTGGCGGGTCGGGCCCCAGAGCCTCACCCGATCAGTGGGCCCGACCGGCCATAGGTCTCATCATAATGCCGGCGGAGCCGGAGCAGCGCGATCCGAAGCACGATTTTCCCCGACCGCGCCGCCCAGCCCATACGGCGCTCGGCACTTTCCACCCCTTCGAGAAAACAACAGACCCTGAGGGCAATATCGCCAAGCCCCGGCCCAAGATCGCGCAGGGCGAGCGCCACCCGGTCCCGCGCCCGGCCCGGCCCCTCGGCTAGTCCGCTGTCACCGCGAAAGCCGCCCCGGTCGCCGCAGGTCAGGAAATTCTCCCAGTTCTGCGCCACACGCGGCCCCATCTGTGCAAGCTCAAAATCCTCGCGCAGCCGCTCGGCCGCCGCCACCAGATCCGAGGTCAGGAACAGCTCGCCATTCTTCTCGCGCCGCCGCCCCAGCACCGCAACCGGGCTTTCCGCGATGTTAAACCGCATCCGGCGCGGGCCTTCCGGGGTCTGCACCTCACGCTCGGCAAAGTCGCGATGCTGATCGGCGAAAGGCGTCGCCGCCTCGGCCAGACCCGGCTGCATCTCCTCGTCACCCATCAGCCGGCGCAGCGCCGCCCGCCCCGCCTGGGTGATGCCATAGGTCGAGATCCGCCCGCTTTTGCGGCACGAGATCCAGTCCTTGAGGCAAAAGGCCTGGGCGACCGCGCGCTCCAGCACCGCCGTCCTGACCGCGCGCCCATCGGGAAACTCGCGCAGCACCGCCGCCTTGTCCATATCGCCGGCAAAGGCCAGCACCGCGCCCGGCTCGGCCAGGCGGCGCAGGATGCGGCGCGCCTCGCGGTCGAGTTCGCTTTCATCGGGAAGGGCGGCGCTCCTCACCGGGACGGCTTTGGCGCGGCGGGTGACCTCTTGCGGAATATGGGCTGGCATCGCGGGGATTACCTTCTGGCGGACCGGATTGGGGGAAAGCCGCGCCGACCGGCTGAGCTGGCTGAGAGCCGCATCCATCAGCGGATCGTCGCGACGGCACTCATACCGGCGCACCTGACGCATCACGGTCGAGGCATGCACCCCCCGTTCGCGCGCCAGCGCCCTGAGTGAGATCCCCTCTTCGGTGTGACCGAGATAGAGCCTGACCTGATCCGGAATCCAGGCCGGCAGAGAGCCCGGCAACCGGGACGCGCGGGCTGGGCTTTCAAAAGCTCTGATCTGTTCCATTTTCAGGTCTGAACATCCGGCTGGTGCGAAATGCAGTTTAGGGAATCGTGGTTACTCAGATGTTAACTGGTTACGATTTGTCGATAATGGTAACCAAATGCTAAACAGCCCCTTCCCGGGCGCGCGCCGGTTTTCACGCCTGCGCAACGGTGGGATTTTCCAGGACAGACTGCCCTTCTCACCCGCAGAAGGAGCCATGAATGTCTGATTTCCGCACCAACCTCTCTGAAATCCGCCGCCCCGGAATCCTGATGCGCGCTGTCCGGTTTGCCCTGGCCGATTACCACCGGCCAACTGCGCTGAAGCGCTTTGCCCCGGAAGAAAACCGCCCCGAGCGCATTGTCTCGAAGCTGTTCGAGACCGAGGCGCGGATCGAGGAAATCCGTCAGAGCGGCGCGTCCACCTATTCGATCTGCGACCATATCGAGGTGCTCGCAGCTCTCGTGGCCGAGTGCCGGCTTTTGCAACCGCGGACAGCCGCCGGCTGAAATCCGCCCCCTGACCTTCCCGGCGGTCTTGTGGCCGTTACTGCCGGGACATAGCCTCTCACCACTTCAGGGAGGGGCCAATGAGCCAGAATACAGAGGATCTCAGCGCAGCCTGTCATTGCGGCACTGTCCGCTTCCGGCTGCGTCTGACCGGCGGCTTCGCCTCGATCCGCCGCTGCACCTGTTCTTATTGCAGGATGCGCGGCGCGATTGCAGTCTCGGCCGGGCTGCAGGATATCGGGTTCGAAGCCGGCGAAGACAATCTCACACTCTACCAGTTCAACACCGGCACCGCGAAACACTATTTCTGCAAAACCTGCGGCATCTATACCCATCATCAGCGCCGCTCGAATACCGATCAGTACGGCGTCAATGTCGCCTGTATCGAAGGGGTCAGCCCGTTTGATTTCCGCGAAGTCCCGGTGTCGGATGGCATCCGCCACCCCAGCGACAACGGGGGCAAAGCGCGCCTTGCGGGCATCCTGCGTTTTGACCCTGACTGAGCCGTTCCAACAGAAAAAAGCCCCGCTCTGTTGCCAGGGCGGGGCCAATTGTTTCGAATCGGGAAACTGTTACATGAAGGCGTCGGGCATCTCGGCCTTGCGTTTCGCGACATAGTCATCCAGCGCCTCGCGCTTTGCCACATCGAGCTCCGGCGCCACATAATCCGCCAGCATCTTCCTGACCTTCAGCGCGGCCAGTTGCGATGTATCGCGGGCGCCCTCTTCCTCCCAGGTCTCGAACGGCTTGTAATCCAGCACATCCGAGCGCCAGAACGCGGTCTTGAAATTGGCCTGGGTATGGGCGCAGCCAAGGTAATGGCCGCCCGGACCGACCTCACGGATCGCATCCAGCGCCTGGGCGTTTTCGTCCACCGCAACGCCCTTGGCGATGCCGTGCAAGGCGCCCAGCTGGTCGGCATCCATCACGAATTTCTCGTAAGACGAGACCAGCCCGCCCTCCAGCCAGCCGCAGGCATGGAGCATGAAGTTCACGCCCGCCAGCAGCCCCATATTCAGGCTGTTCGCGGTCTCATAGGCTGCCTGCGCATCCGGGAGTTTCGAGCCGCAGAACGACCCGGCCGACCGGTAAGGCAGCCCCAGACGGCGGACCAGCTGACCGGCCCCATAGGTGATATGCGCGGCCTCGGGCGTGCCAAAGGTCGGCGCGCCGGAATTCATGTCAATCGAGGTGACAAACGCCCCCGCAATCACCGGCGAGCCTGCGCGCACCAGCTGGCTATAGGCCACACCGGCGAGGATCTCGGCCAGCACCTGGGTCAGCGTGCCCGCCACCGTCACCGGCGCCATCGCGCCACCGACGATGAAGGGCGACACGATCGAGGCCTGGTTATTGGCCGCATAGACCTCAAGCGCGCCCATCATGATCCCGTCAAAGGTCATCGGCGAGTTGATGTTGATCAGCGAGGTCATCACCGTGTTCTGGTCGACGAAATCGTCGCCGAACAGGATCTTCGACATATCGACCGAATCCTGCGCCCGCGACGGCTCGGTAACAGAGCCCATATAGGGTTTGTCAGAAAGCGTCATATGCGCGTGCAGCATATCGAAATGGCGCTTGTTCACCGGGATGTCGGTCGGCTCGCAAACCGTGCCGCCGGAATGGTGCAGCCATTTCGACATATAGCCCAGCTTCACGAAATTCTGGAAATCCGCGATGGTCGCGTAACGGCGACCGCCGTCCAGATCACGCACGAAGGGCGGGCCGTAAACCGGTGCCAGAACCAGATTCCTGCCGCCGATCTCGACATTGCGCTCGGGATTGCGGGCGTGCTGGGTGAACGTCGCAGGCGCGGTCGAACAAAGCTTGCGCGCAAGGCCGCGCGGGATATGCACCCGCTCACCGCGCACATCTGCGCCGGCCTCGCGCCAGCGCACCAGCGCTGCAGGATTTTCCACGAAATTGACGCCGATCTCTTCGAGGATCGTCTCGGCATTATATTCGATGATCTGAAGCGCCTCTTCATTCAGCACTTCGAAATTCGGGATGTTGCGGCTGATGAATTTCGCCGTCTCGAAGCTGACAGCCGTGCGTTCCGCGCGCCGCGCCGCACCGCCACCCCGCGCCCGACGACCCTCGATCACTTCCGACATCTTATCCTCCTGAACGGCTCTGAATCGGAAATACTCCTGCCGGGGCCTTCACCGCTTCGGGTTTGCGGCGCTTTTGTGCCGTTTGCGACATTCGCAACGCCCGACAGCGACAGCAGCCGCGATCCCTCGCAAATCAATGGTTGACAGTTGAGAATGATTTGCATTTACATCTGCACATGCCGAGAGGAGAGATAATGCAAGCCTGGCTGAAAACCCCGACCACCGCCCTCGCCGCCCTTCTGTTGACCACCGGCCTGGCCTTTGCCGGAGAGAAGCTGAAAGTCGTCACCACCTTCACCGTGATCGCCGATATGGCGCAGCATGTGGCGGGGGATGCCGCCGAGGTGGTCTCGGTCACCCGCCCCGGCGCCGAGATCCATGGCTACGAGCCGACCCCGCAGGACCTGGTCCGCGCGATGGATGCCGATCTGATCCTGTGGAACGGGCTGAACCTGGAACTCTGGTTCGCGGGCTTTCTGGAAAACCTCGGCGACCTGCCTTCGGCCACGCTGACCGATGGGATCGACCCGATTGCGGTCTCATCGGGATCCTATCAGGGCAAAGCCAATCCGCATGCCTGGATGGGGCTGGATAATGCTCTGATCTATATCGATAATATCGAGAAAGCCCTGACAGAACACGACCCCGAAAATGCCGCGACCTATGCCGCCAATGCCACGGCCTATAAGGCAGAAATGAAGGCCGCGATCGAGCCGCTGCGTGCCCGCATTGCCGCCATTCCCGAAGACAAGCGCTGGCTGGTGACCTGCGAAGGCGCGTTTTCCTACCTCGCCCGCGATTTCGGCATGAAAGAGCTCTATCTCTGGCCGATGAATGCCGATCAGATGGGCACGCCGCAGCAGGTCCGCGCTGTGGTGGATGGGGTGAAAGAGCACCATATCCCGGTCGTCTTCTGTGAAAGCACGGTCAATACCGCCCCCGCCGAGCAGGTCGCGCGCGAGACCGGCGCCGCTTATGGCGGCGTGCTTTACGTCGACAGTCTTTCGACCGCAGATGGCCCGGTCCCGACCTATCTCGACCTGCTGAAAGTCACGGCAGAGACCATCGCCATCGGGCTTGAGAGCCCCGCCAACTGAGACCCATTCTCAAAAACGCTTCTCTGCCGCGGTTTCCCATGGCAGAGTTCCCCAAACCCAGCCGAGAAGGCCCGTCAGATCATGTCGCAGACCCCAGACCCCCGGATCGAGGCCACAGCAGCCGATGATCCGGGCGGCGGCATCACCGCGCAGGATGTGACGGTCACCTATCGCAACGGCCATACCGCGCTGCGCCAGGCCTCGTTCCAGATCCCGCGCGGCACCGTTACCGCACTTGTGGGCGTGAACGGCGCCGGAAAATCCACGCTTTTCAAGGCGATCATGGGATTTGTGCCGGTTGCGAAAGGTCAGATCAGCCTGCTTGGCCGATCAGTTCGCGAGGCACTGAAACAGAACCTCGTGGCTTACGTTCCGCAATCCGAAGAGGTCGACTGGTCCTTCCCCGTCCTTGTCGAGGATGTGGTGATGATGGGGCGCTACGGCCATATGGGGTTCCTGCGCATCCCTTCTGCGGCGGATCGCGCAGCGGTCGACCAGGCGCTGGCGCGGGTCAATATGCTCGATTACCGCCACCGCCAGATCGGAGAGCTGTCAGGTGGCCAGAAGAAACGCGTCTTTCTGGCCCGTGCTCTGGCGCAGGACGGCCAGGTGATCTTGCTCGACGAGCCTTTTACCGGCGTTGACGTCAAGACCGAGGAACAGATCATCACCCTTCTGCGCGAGCTGCGCGATGAAGGCCGCGTCATGCTGGTCTCGACCCATAACCTCGGCTCGGTGCCGGAGTTTTGCGACCGCGTCGTGCTGGTCCGGGGCACGGTTCTGGCCTACGGCCTGACCGCCGAGACCTTCACCCATGACAATCTCGAAGAGGCGTTTGGCGGCGTGTTGCGGCGCTTCACCCTTTCGGGCGATCAGCTGCATGACGATGACGACCCGCGCCATGTCTCGATCCTGACCGATGACGAACGGCCGCTGGTGCAATATGGCCATGAGACCCGCACGCGGGAGGGTCACTGAATGGAGATCCTCTGGGAGCCGTTCACCTATTCCTACATGCTTAATGCGATGTGGGTCTCGGCGCTTGTCGGCGGCGTCTGCGCCTTTCTCTCGGCCTATCTCATGCTGAAAGGCTGGTCGCTGATCGGCGATGCGCTTTCGCATTCGGTCGTGCCCGGGGTCGCTGGTGCCTATATGCTGGGCCTGCCCTTCGCACTTGGCGCCTTTCTCTCGGGCGGGCTGGCGGCCCTCGCCATGCTGTTTCTGTCAGACCGGAGCGGGCTGAAATCGGATGTGGTGATCGGGCTGATCTTCACCGCGTTTTTCGGACTGGGCCTGTTCATGGTGTCCCTGAACCCGATGGCGGTCTCGATCCAGACGATCACAATGGGCAATATCCTCGCCATCACGCCCGAAGACACGCTGCAACTGGCGGTGATTGGCTTTGTGACCCTGGCGGTCTTGCTGGTGAAATGGAAAGACCTGATGGTGGTGTTCTTTGACGAGAACCATGCGCGCTCGGTCGGGCTGCATCCGGGGCTTCTGAAAGGCGTTTTTTTCACATTGCTGTCGGCCTCGGTTGTGGCGGCGATGCAGACCGTCGGCGCCTTTCTGGTGATCGCGCTGGTCGTGACACCCGGAGCCACCGCCTGGCTGATCTGTGACCGCTTTGGCCGGCTGATCGTGCTGTCAGTTGTCATCGGCACCGTGACCAGCTTTGCCGGTGCCTATGTCAGCTATTTCCTCGATGGTGCGACCGGAGGGGTGATCGTCTGCCTGCAAACCGCGATCTTCCTCCTCGTCTTCATCTTCGCCCCGAAACACGGGCTTTTGGCCGCGAAACGCCGCGCCGCTGCTGCCCTGCATGCGGAGGACGCGATATGATCGAGACGTTTCTTTTGCCGTTCCAGTTTCCTTTCATGCAAAAGGCGTTCCTGATTTCGGCCATGATTTCAGTGCCCTGCGCACTTTTGTCCTGCTTTCTTGTTCTGAAAGGCTGGGCTTTGATGGGGGATGCGGTCAGCCATGCCGTGCTGCCGGGGATTGTGCTGGCCTATATCTGGGGCTTTCCGCTGATCATCGGCGCCTTTGCCGCCGGCATGTTCACCTCGGTCGCGACCGGCTGGCTGTCGGAAAACAGCCGCATCAAGCCTGACACCATCATGGGGGTGGTGTTTTCCGGGATGTTTGCCGCCGGGATCGTGCTTTACACCTCGATCGAAAGCGACGCGCATCTCGACCATATCCTGTTCGGGAATATGCTGAGGGTCAGTGTCCAGGATCTCTGGACCGCCGGACTGATCGCCGGGTTCGTGACGCTGGCGCTGGTGGTAAGCTGGAAAGACCTGATGCTGCAGGCCTTCGATCCGGCTCAGGCGCGGGCCTCGGGGCTCAGGGTCGGGATGCTGCATTACGGGCTGCTTGCAGTTCTGTCGCTGACCATCGTCGCGACGCTGTCGGCAACCGGGCTGATCCTGGCGGTGGGCCTTCTGATCGCGCCCGGCGCTATCGCCTTCCTGCTGGTGCGCCGCTTCGGCCAGATGCTGGTCGTGGCCTGCATCGCCTGCTTTACCGCGATGATGACCGGGATCTGGGCGAGCTTCTGGCTTGATGCCTCGCCCGCCGCCACCATCATCCTGGTTCTGACCGCGATGTTCCTCGCCGCCTTCTTCCGGCGCAGCCTGCAAATCCGCGCTCAAAGCCGCGCCGCGATCTGAAACCAAAGCCGCATTGCGATATGAAATCGGGGGCCAATGGCCCCCGTTTCTCTGTCCGGCATCCCCTGCTCAGGTCATCCCGAGCGCGGTCATATAGACTTCGAGGATCGCATCCGCTTCCTGGCGCTCATCGGCATCCTGCTTGCGCAGAGACACGATCTTGCGGAGCGCCTTGGTGTCAAAGCCCCGGCCTTTGGCCTCGGCATAGACCTCTTTCAGCTGCTCGGCGATATCCTTCTTCTCGGCTTCGTACTGTTCGATCCGCTCGATCAGCTGACGCAGCTCATCGGCGGTCACATTGAAGGCGTCATTCATTCCTGCTCTCCGCTTTATGCTTTGCCCGACAGATACCCTGCCAGGGCCGCAGATTTCAAGCGCTGCCGCCCGCTCTTGTGACCCCTCTTGCGCGAAAGCCCGCCAGCGTTTAGCCAGCATCCCGCAGCACATGGCGGAGCTTTCAATGCCCTATCTGATCTGGCCCGGCGCCTTCCTGTCGCTTCTTGGCGTCTTCGGCCTGCTCTGGTGCATCCTGCGCGGGCTGAAAATCCGCCGCTCGGGCGTCACGGATGATCAGATGCGCAGCGAGCTGCAAAAGCTTTTCGCGGTGAATTTCGGCGCACTTGGCCTTTCGGTGCTGGGCCTCGCGATGGTGATCATGGGCATTTCGCTGGGCTGAGCCCCGGAACGGGGCACAGGCTTACGCCGGGGCGCAGACTTACGCCGCCGACCGCCCCTTCGAGACCAGCCGGTCAAGGGACGGATGCGGCGTCCAGACCGGATCATCCTCCTGCCAGCGGCGCAGATCGCTGCGCAGCACCATAGCGCCCCGCTCGCCCGCCAGATGCATCGGCCCCCCGCGCCAGCGCGGGAAGGCATGCCCCTGCACCATCAGAAAATCCACCGCAGCCGGCCCTGATACCGCCCCATCCGCAATCTGGCGGTAGCCCTCATTCGCCAGTGCCGCCAGCCAGCGCCGGATCACCTCTTCGGCGGCCATACCGCGCATTGTGACCTCAGATCCCGGCTCCGGCAGATCGGGCATCGCCTGGCCAAAGCCTTCCAGCGCCGTCGCAATCAGCCGGCGCGGCACGCCCATCGCCAGCATCCGCGACAAAGCCGCCTGACCGCTTGCCGCGACACGGCGCCCGACCTGCGGCAGGGTGCCGCTGAGCACCGGCTGCAGGCCAAAACTGCGCATCAGCCGCCAGAGCCCGCCCATCGCCACCGGCCCCGCCACGCCACCGGTGCTGATCTCGCAGACCCGCCCGGACGGCGCGATGGTCAGGCCGGCGCGTCCGCCCCCCCCGCCAATCCCCAGATGCAGCGCCGCAGGATATTGCCGGGCCAGGCCATCCGCCACAGCCCCGGGCCGTGCATGGACCACCAGCCCCGCCTGGGCCAGCGCGCCAGCCGGCTGCCCGGTCTCAAAACGCAGGAAATCGGCGTCGCGCTGCGCCTGGCTCAGCCGGCCCGAACGCGTCTCGGCCTCCAGCCGCTCGCGCACCCAGGCCGCGATCCGCTCCAGCGAGGCCGCGTCCCCGCCGCCGTCAGGCCCGGTCCAGATCACCCGGAGGCCCCGGCCAAGCGCCAAGAGCGCCAGCGCCGCCAGTTGCGGGCCAGCCCCGGTCAGCCCAAGCGTGCGGATCTCCTCGCCACCGCCGCCTGCCACGCCCGGCGGCAAAATATGCGCCGCACGTTCGGCCCGCGCGGCGGCGATCAGCCCCCGGCTTTCCCCGGTGGCCAGCAGGTCATCGAAGACAACCGCCTCCAGCGCGAAGCCGTTTTCCGGCGGCAGATAAAGTGCGGCCTCAATGCAGTCGATGATCCGCGCCGGAGCCGGCATCGGGTTGCGCGCCAGATCGCGCCGCGCCCGGGCGATGGCGGCGGCAAAGGCAGAGCTGTCGCGGATCCCGTCCTCGCGGGCAATCACCGGCGCCGGGGCCGGCATCTGCGCTGCAAGCGCAATCGCCGCCGGGACGGGGTCGCCCTCGGTCACATGATCGGCGAGGCCGATGGCGAGCGCCTGGTCGGCATCGAGCGGTATCGCATTCAAAAGCAGCGAGATCGCCTCATCCGGCCCGGTCAGCCGTGGCAGACGCTGGCTGCTGCCGGCCATGGGCGAAAGGCCGAGCCCGGCCTCGGGAAACTGGATCCGCGCACTGATCGCCATGATCCGCGCGTGACAGGCGAGTGCCAGCTCTGCCCCCGGCCCGGCGGCACGGCCGGAAATCGCCGCCACCACCGGCGCAGGATAAAGGTCGATCTGCCGGCAAATCTGGGCCAGCGAGGGGTTGCCCTCGAGGAGCGCGGCACCGGTCTCGACAAGGGTCGCCGAAGGAAAGGCGCCTGCGGCACCGGCGATCACCACCGGGCGGGCGCCGCCGGCCCGTGTCTCGCCTGCACTGCATTCCACCGCAAGCGCTGCCGCAAGTGCAGCCCTCACCTCCCGGGTCAGGCCATCGAGGGGCGGATGGCCGATCTCCAGCAGAAGAACGCGCCCGTCGGGCCCGACAAGGCTTTGCTGCACCGGCCCCGCCGCAGCTGTGCCCGCAACAGCATTATCCGGCGCCGCCGTTTCATGCGCGTCAGCTGCATTTCTGGCCGAACCGCCGCCCGCAGTCCCGCTCCCCTCAACCCGAGTCATGCCCCCGCCTTCACCCGTCAATCTATGGGATGCAAGTTAACAGGACATTCCGGTTGCTTGACAAGAGCTTACACCGCTTCTCCGGCAACCTCCCCCCAGAGGAGGCCCCTGCTTACCAGCACTCAGGCCTCCACACCTCTTCCACAACCAGGCCCAGGACATCCTGGCAGATCGCGTCCCGAACCCATCGCAATTCTGTCGGGCGCAACAAAGATCTGCCCTTGCGAGAGGCCCATAAGGAACAGCCATTGCCGGGCCGGCGAATGTCACACCGGCATATTGTCGAAGCTTTGTTCGATTTCCTCTTCTTCGCGCAGGCGCCGCGCCTCGCGTTGCAGCTGGCTTTCGCGCCCGCCGCTGTCGGGCAAGACCGGAAAGCGATGCGCCAGGGCCTGAAGCTCTGAAAGTGTCGCGTTCAGCTCCTGCAAAGCGCCGTCTTCTGCAAGCCTGACCGCCTCCCGCGTCAGATGCTGCAATTGTGAAAATCGGTTGTAAATTTCCATGGCCGTTCCTCCTCCGGCTGCCGGTACGTCCGGTGTGATTTTACTCAGATTCCGTTTCCAGACTATGATCCAGATCAGGATCACGCCGCTTTTCGCCTGCTGCTGCCCCCCGCATCGGGGCTTTTCCCCCGCCGTTCCGCAGAGTAGGCTGCGGCAGAATTTCCGAAAGGACGTCAAGATGGAAATCCGCCCGCTCAGTGACACCTATGCCGTTTCGCCCCAGATCGCCCTTGAGGATCTTGAGGCGATCAGGGCCGCAGGCTATCGCGCGGTGATCGACAACCGCCCCGATGCCGAGATCCCCGACGAGCTTCATACCGGGGAAATGCGGGCGCAGGCCGAAGCGCTTGGCCTTGTCTTCTTTGCCAATCCGGTGATCGGCGGCGCGCTGACGATGCAGAATGTCACGGCCCAGGCCGAGGCCATTGCCACAGCGCCAGGCCCGGTCCTGGCCTATTGCGCCAGCGGCAACCGATCCTCGATCGTCTGGGCCCTGTCCCAGGCCGGAACGCGCCCCGCGAGCGAGCTGATCGCCGCCGCAGCGCAGCATGGCTACCAGCTCGCCCATCTCGCCCCGCAGATCGAGGCGCTTGCCGCGCAAAAAGCCGCTGGCTGAGATACCGGAGCCGGGGGGCTGCGGGGATCGCGCAGCCCTTCCCCTCCCGAGCCGGACCAGCCGCTCAGGCCGGGACACGGACATTAAACCCTTCGCCCAATCCCGCGTCCAGCCCGAACCCAGGATCGGGTGCAGTCCCTTGTGCGACAGGCCCCTGTTCCATCGGAAAGCCCGCCGGGAAATCCAAAGATCCGACAGAGGTCTCTGATGGCGGATCCTGCCCTGCGGCCATGTCAGGGCCGCAGGCTTCAACCTCGCCCCGAGGCGTCGCAACAGTGCTGATCCGCAGCGCGCGATAGCCATTTTGCTGCCCGAGACGCGCCGCCGCCACCGCCCTCCCGTCAATCCCATGCAGGCTGATCTTCGCAATACTGGCATCGTTCAGCGCCAAAAGCTGCCCCGGCTCCAGCTGCATCACCTCATTAAGCGTCAGCATCCGCCGCCCCAGCACGGCCTGCAATTCGCATTCGGTCTGCCCCAGATCCGCAGCAAATCCCTCAGACCCGGATGCGCTGGATTGCGTGAGGGCGACCGTGGGCCCGGTCAGTGGCAAAGCGAGCAATATCTCGCCGCTGCGTTTGCCATCGGCCAGCGAAAGCGTCGCGCTCATCAGGTGATAGGGCTGATCATCGAGCAAAAGCCCGATGCTGCGCGCGTCATCAAGCTGCGAGGCAAAACGGAATCCGGCCTCCACCCGGCGGTCCGGCAGATCACGGACCAGGAAATCGAATCGTGCCAGCGCCCGGTCAAGCACCGGCGAGATCATCGCAGCATCCGTTCGGGTCGGACGCCGCGGCCCCGGCGGACCCGCGCCGATGCGGCCGATTGTCTGCATCTCGATCAGCGAGGCCGTGAGTTCCGGCGACAGCGCCGCCACCCCCATCGCGCCACCCGGCCCATCCAGCAGCGCAATCAGCGCGCGCTCAGCCGGCAGCTCCGGCAGTTCCACCAGATCGCAGGGCCGCGACGTCAGGGCCGTGGTCTCGGCCGGCAATCCCGCCCCTTCGCGCAAGGCACGCGCGAGCGCCAGCCGCCAGGCCTGATCAACCAGCGCATGGGGCCGGGCCTGTTCGTCATGCGCGGGGCGGAGTTTGCGGCGCAGGATCTCGCTCATGCCAATGCTTCCCGTTCTGTCCAGGCAGCGCCATTCTGGGCGCAAGAATGTTTGCACCAAGTTAACGGGACACAGAAAATCGTCTAAAAACCGCCGCCAGCGCCGCATTGCCTGGTTTCTCAGCCCGGCTCGATCCGCAGCGGCAGCACCACGCGGAATGCCGCCCCGCCCTGCCCCGGAAGATAGTCGATCGTGCCGCCGAGATTGGTCACGATCTCACGGCAGATCGCGAGGCCAAGCCCGGCGCCCGAGGCCCGCGCCTCCCCCGGAAGGCGCCAGAATTTCTCGAACACCATGGATTGCAGGGCCTTGGGGATGCCCTTGCCATTGTCCGCGACATCGACCCGCACCCGCCCGGCCCTGACCCGCACCGCGATGCGGATGCGCGGATGGCTCGAATCGCAATATTTGCGCGCATTGGCGATCAGATTGATGAACACCTGCGTCAGCCGGTCCGCATCGGTCCGCATCCAGACGGATTCGGCGACCTGGTCACGGGTGAACTCGATATCGCGCTCTGGCTTGACCTTTTCGGTGGCGAGGATCGACCGGTCGATCAGATCGCGCATGCTCACAAGGCTGACGGACAGCTGCACCTTGCCGCTTTCCAGCACCGAAAGATCCAGCAGGTCATCGAGCAGCCGGGTCAGCCGCACCGCCTCGTCGCGGATGATCCCGCCCGAACGCGCCACGGTGCCGACCGGCAGGTCACCCTCGGCGAGGATCTCGGAAAAGGCGCGGATCGAGGTCATGGGCGTTCGCAGCTCATGGCTGATCTGCGACAGGAACGCGTCTTTCTGCACCGACAGAGCAGTCAGCTTCTCATTGGCCTCGCGCAATGCAGTGGCGGTACGGGCAAGCTCGCCGCGCTGCTCCTCAAGCTGGGCGGAATGTTCCATCAGCTGCGCGGATTCGCGCGCGACCACCATCAGATCCTCGACCGTGACCGTATCGAGGCCGACCAGTTTCGAAATCATCGCATGGGCGGTGGCCGCCCCGATCGAGCCCGCAAGCCGTTCTTCCAGCGCCGCCAGAAAGGCCGGGGTCGGGTCGGGCAGCATCGTCTCGCTCTTGCCCTGGTCGCGGGCGGCGCGCTCAAAGAGGCCCTGCGCCTCTTCTTCGCCCATGATGCGCTGCGTCATCATCAAAAGCGCCTCGGGTTCGGCCTCGCCGCGCGCCCAGCGTTGCGGGCCGACGGGGCCATCAAAGACATTGACGAAGGCGGCGCTTTGCAGCCTTTCGACCGGGCCGGGGAAGCTGAGGATCGAGGCGGCGCAAAAGGCTGCGGTATTGCCGATCAGCGACCAGAACAGCGCATGGACCAGCGGGTCCATCACCTCGGTCCCGAACATGGCATTGGGCCGCAGCCAGCCCAGCCCCCAGGGCCCCGCCTGCAGCACCGAGGCCGGCAGGATCGCATCCCCGAATGACGGCAGGAACAGGCAATAGGCCCAGAGCAAAAAGCCCGTCGCCAGCCCGAGGAGCGCGCCTGTCCGCGTGGCGCCGCGCCAGAAGATGCCGCCGATCATCGCCGGCAGAAACTGCGCGACCCCGGCGAAAGAGATCAGCCCGATCTCGGCCAGCGCCCCGGAACCGCCCGAAAGCCGGTAATATCCCAGCCCAAGCGCCAGAACGAGCGCGATCGAAAGCCTCCGCGCCGTCAGCACCAGCGAGCGCACATCCTCGGAAATCGCGCCCGACCGGCGCAGCCTGAGCCAGGTCGGGATCACGATATGGTTCGACACCATCGTCGCGAGCGCAATCGCCTCGACAATCACCATCGAGGTGGCCGAGGAGAATCCGCCCAGGAAGGCCAGCATCGCAAGCCCGCCCTGCCCTTCGGCCAGAGGCAAAGTCAGGACAAACATATCCGGATTAGATCCCGCAGGCATCCGCTCAATTCCCATGACCGCGATGGGAATGATGAAGAGGCTCATCGCCAGCAAATAGGCCGGAAAGGCCCAGGAGGCGCGGGCCAGCTGGCGGTCGTCGGAATTCTCGACCACGATCACCTGGAACATGCGCGGCAGGCAGATCACGGCGGCGCCTGCAAGGAACAGGATCGCGGTCCAGCGCCCCGGTTGCAACTGCCAGTCGTGAAGGGATGAGGCGTCGATCTTTGCCATGATCCCCGAGACACCACCCGCAAGGCCCCAGACCACGAAACAGCCAACCGCGATCAGCGCGACCAGCTTCACCACCGCCTCAACTGCGATGGCGGTGACGATGCCGGTATGCTGTTCTTTCGCATCCAGATTGCGGGTGCCGAAGAGAATGGTGAACAGCGCCAGCCCCGCCGCCACCCAGATCGCGGTCTGCCCGGCGGCCGGTCGGGCCTCGCCCGGGGCGGCGCTGGCGAAAACCTCGAAGGCCAGCACCACTGATTGCAGTTGCAGCGCGATATAGGGCGTCACCGCAACAATCGCGATCACCGTGACCAGAACGCCAAGCGAGTTCGATTTGCCATAGCGCGAGGAAATCAGATCAGCGATCGAGGTCAGCCGCTGCTGGCGCCCGATATAGACGAGCTTGCGCAAGATCCACCACCAGCCGATGAAGACCAGCGTCGGGCCAAGATAGATGGTGATGAATTCCAGTCCCGAACGCGCGCCATATCCCACAGCGCCGTAAAAGGTCCAGGCAGTGCAATAGATCGACAGAGACAGCGTATAGACCAGAGGCGAGCGCAGCCAGCCGAGCTTGCCCTGCCCCGAGCGCCGTTCCACGAGAAATGCCACGGCAAAGAGGAAGATCACATAGGCGAGGCAGGAAGCAACCAGCAGGTTGAAGGACATCAGCGGATCAGCCTTCTTCCTCGTCGCCCGTCAGCATGCCGGGGCGCGCGGCATCCGGGCGCGGCGCGTCGGGGCTCGCGAGGCCCGGTGCCAGCTGCGCAGCGGCAAGGATCAGCAAGGCCCAGGTCACAAAGAACCAGATCACATCCGAGGACAGGAGCCGGTTGCCATCACCGCCCGCAGGCGTCCAGAGGATCGGCAGGATCATCAGAAAAACCCCCGCCACCGGCAAAAGCCGCGCAGCGTCGCGCAGGCGGCGGCGGCGATAGGGGATGCGTCCCAGAAAAAGCGGCCGCCTCACGGGTGACCTGCCATCTCGGCCGGGCGGGCCCTGTGCGACGGACCGGGACGCTGCGCGACGCGACAGCAGACAGGGCGCGACCCCGCCTGGCAAAGGCACCCGCTTTCTGCAGAGCCAGAACCGGGCCCGGGGCGCAGCAGATGCGCAAACTCTGCGGCGACATTATGGCGTGACATTGCCGGACTCCGCCCCGGCCCGGCCGGCTATGTCACCTGCCCCGGTCAGGCTGCGCACCTCGGCCACGATCTCGGCATTGGAAAAGGGTTTTGTCATGAAACGCGTCGCCCCGGCCCGTTCGGCGGCCTCGCGGTCGCGTGGCAGGCCCTTGGCGGTCAGCATCAGCACCGGCACATCGGCAGTCACCGGATCGGCGCGCAGGGCCGTCAGCACCTCGATCCCGGAAAGCCCTGGCAGCATATGGTCAAGGATCACAAGGCCCGGCTGCAGCCTCCGCGCGATCTGCGCCGCGTCGCGACCCTCGGCATGGTGGATCACCTCCCAGCCGGCGCGCGACAGGATGAACTGGATCGCCTCGGCGATATTGGGTTCATCTTCGACCAGCAGCACCTTGCGGCTGTTTTCCATGCCCGTCCCCCGCCTTTCTTCCGCCCCGGCCAGCCGCCTGAACCGCAGCGCTCCCGGCCCTCCCGGTTCCGGACCCCTGGCCCGGAACGCCAGTATCTTATGATTTGCCTTCCCCTGTCAAAAGGCGATCTCGCGCTGCATTGCGGCACGAGGGTTCAACCGGGGCGTGCCGCGCTGCGCTGCGGCTTTGCCGCCGCTGCCGGCGCTGTTCCAAGGATCGAGGGTTCGCGGCGCGCGGGACAGGCCTCGCGCGGGCAAATGCGGCAGGTGGTGCCCGCAGCAATGGGCGCCTGGTCGGCCGGTGGCGCCGGATCCGGCAGGATCAGCATGGCCGCCTCGCGCAGTTCCGGCCCGGCAAAACCCCAGGGCAGCCGCGCCTCGCACCAGGCAAGACAGAGAAACCGCCCGCCGCCAGGCTGCGGCATCTCGACCACCGCCCGGACCGGCTGGCCAGGCCGCGCCAGGGCTGCAAACAGCGGCCAGAGCGGACAGGCCGCCCCATAGCGCGGCGGCGAAAACCCTGGCACAGGCTTGCGAAACAAAAGCGTTCCTGATGCATCACAAACCACCAGCCCGGCATCAGACCCGGGCCGGAAGGCCATGCGCCGCATCGCAGCATGAACCGGCACCCCGAATCTGGCGGCAATCAGCGCCGGATCGCCCCCCGCCGCCAGCGCCGTGCGCAGCCCCGCCTCGGGGATCATCGCAATGTCCTTTTGCGCCTGGGCTAACCAGGCCCGCGCCAGTGCCCGCGCCTCACGCCCCTGGATCTGATCGGCTGCCGCTTCATCCGGCAGCGTCCAGCCGATCCGCGCCAGCCAGGCCTCCAGCTCATCCTGGGGCGCAACAACGACGCTCTCCGCCTCTTCCCCGGAATGGTCGAGCCAGGAGACCAGCGCCTCGGCGCCATCCACCAGACGTTCACTGTCCTGATGCAGGTTCAGGTGAAAGCGGCGCTGCCAGTCGGGGCTGAGATCCTCGGTCTCGACCAGAATCCCCGCCGTCGCCCGGACCGCCGAGAGCGCCGATAACAGTTCATGCAGGGCCGCCGAGAGATGCGGATCATGGCCCAGCCGGTCATTCAGTGCCGCGATCCCCTGCCTCAGCCCCGCGATATGGGTCTGGAGATCGGCGATCAGCTGCGCCCAGCCGGGATAGCGCCCGGCGAGTTCACCTGCCCGGTCCGCCTCGGCGCCCGACCCCGGAAAACTCGCCGCCGCCGCGCGCAGCTCTGCCACCAGCGCGCCGGGATCGCGTTCGGAAAACTCCTCCGGCGCAAGATCAAGCGCGCGCGCGAGCCGTTCCAGCACCTCGGGCGTCACATTGCGGCGATTGTGTTCGATAAGGTTGAGGTAAGAAGGCGAGATCCCCGCCGCCCGGCTGAGATCGCCCTGCCGCATTCCCGCTGCAATACGCCGTTCCCGCAACCGGGTGCCGATCAAAGGGGCGCGTGACATGGTCTCTCCGGGCAAGGTCAGCTGGGCGGCGCGCGACAGGCTCGCCCGGAGAATTTACAGAGCGGTGAAAACTTTACAACCGAGGCCTACACACCCGTGACCGGGATGCTGCCCCGCTGCACCGGGCGCGGCGCGGTGAGGTCTTTCCACTGCGTATAGGCACGGCTGACCGACCCGCGCGGATCGCGGGCGACGAATTTGCCATGGCCCTCGGCCGAGGTCAGCTGGCCATCCGTCACCGCCACATGCCCGCGCGACAGCACATAGCGCGGCAGGCCGGTGACCTCCTGCCCCTCGAAGACGTTGTAATCAATGGCGGATTGCTGGTTCGCCGCCGAAATCGCTTTCGTCTTTTCCGGATCCCAGACCACCAGATCGGCATCGGCCCCGACCAGCACTGCACCCTTCTTCGGGTAACAATTCAGGATCTTGGCGATATTCGTCGAGGTCAGCGCGACAAATTCATTCATCGTGATCCGCCCGGTCCGCACCCCATAGGTCCAGAGCATCGAAAGCCGGTCTTCGAGCCCGCCGGTGCCATTGGGGATCTTTGTGAAATCGCCCAGCCCGGTGCGTTTCTGCGCAGTGGTGAACGCGCAGTGATCGGTCGCGACGCAGGACAGAGACCCAGAGGAAAGCCCCGCCCAGAGACTGTCCTGGTGCCGTTTGTTCCGGAACGGCGGCGACATCACGCGGCGCGCGGCATGGTCCCAGTCCTGGTTGAAATACTCGCCCTCATCCAGCGTCAGATGCTGGACCAGTGGCTCGCCCCAGACCCGTTGCCCGGCCTGGCGCGCCCGGCGGATCGCCTCATGTGCCTCTTCGCAGGAGACATGCACGATATAGACCGGCACACCCGCCATATCGGCAATCATGATGGCGCGATTGGTGGCCTCGCCCTCGACCGCCGGGGGCCGCGAATAGGCATGACCCTCCGGCCCGGTGGTGCCTGCGGCCATCAGCTTCGTCTGCAGTTCCGCGACGAGATCGCCGTTTTCAGCATGTACGAACGGGATCGCGCCCAGATCGGCGCAGCGCGAGAATGACGCGAACATCTCGTCGTCATTGACCATCAGCGTGCCCTTATAGGCCATGAAATGCTTGAACGAGTTGATGCCGCGATCCGCAACCTCTTTCATCTCGTCAAAGACCTGCTCGCTCCACCAGGTCACCGCCATATGGAACGAATAGTCACAATGCGCCCGCGCGCCCTTATTGTCCCAGAGCTTCAGCGCATCCATCAGCCCCTGACCAGGTGCAGGCAGCGCGAAATCGACCACCATCGTGGTGCCGCCCGCCAGCGCGGCGCGGGTGCCGGAGTCGAAATCATCCGCCGTATAGGTGCCCATGAACGGCATTTCGAGATGGGTATGGGGGTCAATGCCGCCCGGCATCACATAGCAGCCGGTGGCGTCAAGCACCTTGTCGCCCTTCAGCCCATGCCCGATGGCAATGATCTGCCCTGCCTCGATCAGCACATCCGAGACATAGCTCAGATCCGCCGTAACAATGGTGCCGCCTTTGATGACCGTGCTCATGACCTTCTCCCTGTTATTGTCCCGCACAAACCGGATCGGCCAGCGCCTCGCGCAGCCCCCCCGGCGGCGAAATCGAATTCGGTTCCGACCTCTTCCCCCATGACAGAGAGGATGACGCCGGCACTGTTCTGCAACCGCTCCACCGATTCCGGGCCGAGGGCGGTGAAATAGCTGCCGCCGGCATAGGGCATCTCGTTCAGATCGATACTGTCGCCATCGGCAAGTCCGAGGCGCGCGGTGATCGTGCTGCCAAAGGCTGCCTCGCCTGCGGCAGAATAGCGGATGGTGCGATTGCCGCCCTCATCGGTCCAGCAGGACAGATAGAGCCCGTTCCCGACCGAATCCCGCAGATAAGCCTCAGAAAATTCGGCCTCGGAGCGTTCGACCACGACCGGGCGCGAGCCGCCGCCGTCCGCCAGATATTGCAGCTGCCAGCCTTCCGCCGCAGCAGTAGTGCCCATAACAGCCAGCAGCGCCGCAAGGATCACCGGAGAAGAGTTCATGTCTCAGCCTTTTCTTTTCACGCCACGACCTGCGCCGTTTCCAGCACGGCATGCAGCAGCACATCCGTTCCCGCCGCCGCCCATTCCGGGCTGATCGCTTCGGCCTCATTATGCGACAACCCGCCCTCACAGGGGCAGAAGATCATCGTGGTCGGCGCCACGCGCGCGATCCAGCAGGCATCGTGGCCCGCACCCGAAACGATGTCACGGTGGGAATACCCAAGGCGCTCCGCCGCGCGGCGCACCGATCCGACCAGATCGGGCGTAAAGGTCACCGGGTCGAAATGGCCGACCGCCTCGACCGCGCAGCCGACATCCAGTGCAGCGCAGATCTTCGCGGCACCGTCCTCGATTGCCGCCCGCATCCGGTTCAGCTTTGCCAGATCCACGGTGCGGATATCGACGGTGAACACCACCACGCCCGGCAGCACATTCCTGGAATTCGGTGCGAACCGCACCTGACCGACGCCGCCCACCGCATCAGGCTGGTTCGCCATGGCCACATCCTGGACGAGTTCGAAGATCCGCGCCATGGCGAGGCCTGCGTTCTTGCGCATCGCCATCGGGGTCGAGCCGGTATGCGCATCGCGCCCGGTCAGGGTGAATTCAAGCCACCACAGCCCCTGGCCATGCGTCACCACGCCGATATCAACGCTTTCCGCCTCGAGGATCGGCCCCTGTTCGATATGCAGTTCATAATAGGCGTGGATCTTGCGCGCGCCGGTCGTCTCGCCCCCAAGCCAGCCGATCCGCCGCAGCTCATCGCCGAAACGCTTGCCTTCGGGGTCCTGGCGCGACCAGGCATGATCCTGAGCAATCACGCCTGCGAAAACGCCCGAGGCCACCATGGCAGGCGCAAACCGCGCGCCTTCTTCATTCGACCAGTTCACCACCGTGATCGGATGTTTCGTGCGGATGCCGAGATCATTCATCGTGCGAACGGCCTCAAGCGCGCCCAGAACCCCCAGCACCCCGTCATATTTGCCACCCGTCGGCTGGGTGTCGAGATGGCTGCCCATGAAGACCGGCGCAGCCTCCGCCTCCTCGCCGGGGCGGGTGAAGAACATATTGCCCATCTGATCGACGCCCATGGCCATGCCGGCGGCCTCGGCCCAGGCGCGGAACAGATGGCGGCCCTCATTATCCGCATCGGTCAGCGCCTGGCGGTTATTGCCGCCCGCAACGCCCGGCCCGATCTGCGCCATCTCCATCAGGCTTTCCCACAGCCGTTCCGAATTGATCCGGAGGTTTTCACCTGCGCCTGTTCTGGCCCCTGTTCCGGCCCCGGTTCTGCTGGTGTTGGCCATGGTCGTTCCCGTCCTGCTGTGGTCTCAGGCAGAGGCCAGCACAGCCTGACCACATGGTCAAGAATTTTCCCCGGACACGCGTCAGAGGTTTGACCGAATGCCCCGCGCCTGATTTAAAAACTTTATGGAGAACAAGACCGTCCGCGCCCCGCGCCGCAGCCGTATCCAGCAAAAGAACCGCGAGACCATCCTCGCGGCAGCGCTGGAGGTGTTCTCGGCCCAGGGGTTTCGCGGCGCGACGCTGGATCAGATCGCGCTTGAGGCCGGTCTCTCGAAACCCAATCTTCTGTATTATTTCGGGTCCAAGGAAGAGATCCACCGCGACCTGCTGACCGGGCTGATGACCTCCTGGCTGGAGCCGCTGCGGGCGATGCGCGACGATGGTGATCCGCTTGCCGAGATGCTGGGCTATATGCGCCGCAAGCTGGATCTGTCGCGCGATTTTCCCCGTGAAAGCAGGCTCTTCGCCAATGAGATCCTGCAAGGCGCGCCCCGTATTTCCGAGGTGATTCAGGGGGAATTGCACGATCTGGTGCAGGAAAAAGCGCGGCTGCTGGCGCGCTGGATGGATCAGGGGCGGATCCGGCGTTCGGACCCGGTGCATCTGATCATCTCGGTCTGGGCGCTGACCCAGCATTACGCCGATTTCGAAAGCCAGACGCGCGCGGTGCTGGGCAAGGGCCACGATCCCTGGTCCGAGGCCGCGAGCTTTCTCGAAACCCTCTATCTGCGGCTGTTGTCACCACAGCCAGGCATGGCCGCCCCCTGAAAGACCAATAAAAAGCAAGACATTACCTTCTAGGGAGATGCGCTGATCTGTGTCAGGCTTTTCGGGTGGGGCTTTCTATCGTGGGGTGACGGTTATGGGATTCATTTCCGCCGTCCGGCCTGTCATGGCGACCGTAGAACCGGTTGCGAATGCCCAGGCCGGGACTTCTGCCGGATCTGCTCCGGCATCACAAAGCGGCAGCCGCGCTTCGGCCGCCGCCGCAAGCGAGATCGCGCGTCCGGTGGCTCAGGCCTCGGGGAGCAACAGTTCAAGACCGCCTCTGACCGATCAGAGCCTGCTCTCCGAGGCTGCGCGCGACAAGGTCGAGGCCGCGCAGCGGGCCTATATGATGACGCTCCGCGCGGTCGGGGTGAACCCGCTGGCAAACCGGGTGCCCTGAACGACACCGGAACATTGCGACCTGCGGCGAGCCGCCGGCGATCCATGGGCACCGGGAGGCCCGCGCGCCGCGTCCTATGCCTCTGGCCTGTGCGGTGTGCGCGTGACCTTTGATAAAAACGGCGTTCTGCGCACCAGGCGCGCCTGGCCTTTGCTTTTGGCATCGGACACAGCGCCGGTTTTTGGGCCAAAAACGGACAGAGCCTCAGAACCAGGGCGATGCGCAAAGCACCGCCCGGGCCTTATCGTTATTGGGATCTCCGGTCGCCCCAGGAGGACCCTGGCGCAGCCAGCCCGGTTCAGGCGCGCGCGGCGCCAGAGCCCGTTCCGCCTATTCTGCCGCCGGGCGTGAGGACGGGTTGTTCGGATGCGTCGTCCAGTTCGCGTAATCGCCGACCACAAGCCCGGTGCGAGGATCTACAGAGCCCTTCGCCATCGGCTCCATCGTGATGCAATTCTCAACCGGGCAGACATTGACGCAAAGATTGCAGGCGACGCATTCATCGTCTTTCACGGTGAAGACGCGTCCCGGGCCCATCGCAATCGCCTGATGGCTGGTATCCTCGCAGGCGGCATAGCAGCGGCCGCATTTGATGCAATCTTCCTGGTTGATATGCGCCTTGGCGACGTAATTCAGGTTCAGATACTGCCAGTCGGTGACATTGGGTACCGCGCGGCCGCGCAGCTCATCCAGCGTCATTCCCTTTTCATCGAGATATTCGCTGAGGCCCGAAATCAGCTCCTGCACCACTTTGAACCCATAGGTCATCGCCACCGTACAGGCCTGCACCGTGCCGCAGCCAAGGGCGATGAACTCAGCCGCATCGCGCCAGGTGGTCACGCCACCGATCCCCGAAATCGGCAGGCCCGCAGTTTCCCGCGACCGCGCGATTTCGGCCACCATATTCAGCGCGATCGGCTTCACCGCCGGGCCGCAATAGCCGCCATGCGAGCCCTTGCCGTCGATCATCGGCTCGGGCGAAAACGTGTCGAGATTGACCGAGGTGATCGAATTCACCGTATTGATCAGGCTGACCGCATCGGCGCCACCGCGTTTGGCGGCCTCGGCCGGCAGGCGGATATCGGTGATGTTCGGCGTGAGTTTCACGATACAGGGCATACGCGAATGCTGTTTCACCCAGCGGGTCACCATCTCGATATAGTCCGGCACCTGGCCGACGGCAGAGCCCATGCCGCGTTCCGCCATGCCATGCGGACAGCCGAAATTCAGCTCGACCCCATCCGCTTCGGTATCCTCAATCTTCTTCAGGATATCTTTCCAGCTTTCCTCATCGCAGGGCACCATCAGCGAGATGATCAGGGCGCGATCCCGCCAGCGGCGGCGTACCGATTTGATTTCATCCAGATTAACCTGCAAAGGCCGGTCGGTGATCAGCTCGATATTGTTGAGCCCCAGCAGACGCCGGTCCGCCCCCCAGACCGCGCCATAGCGCGGGCCATTGACATTGACCACCGGCGGGCCATCGGCCCCGAGCGTCTTCCACACCACACCGCCCCAGCCCGCCTCGAATGCGCGCTCGACATTATATTCCTTATCGGTCGGCGGCGCCGAGGCCAGCCAGAACGGGTTGGGCGAGCGGATACCGAGGAAATTCGTCGAAAGATCAGCCATTTGAGTCTCCCTGGAGATGAACGGCTCTGGGCCGCCTCTGGTGTCTGGGAACAGGTTTTGCGCAAGAAAAAGGCGCGGCCGGATGCAGATCCGCCGCGCCGTGAGATGTGGTGCAGGAAGGGGCGTTCAGCCGAAGAGCCAGCCCCAGGCCCAGCTGATGAGCCAGCCGCCGACCTCGCCGAACTTCAGCACGACCCCGGCCCAGGTGATACAGCCGAGGATGTTCCAGAAAGCAAAGCGCGGCAGCGTCATCCCGCTCATCCCTGCCATCAGAAAGACCACCGGGCGCAACAGGGTGGCGAAGTGACCCGCGAAGATCGTCACCGGCCCCCAGCTGAGAAACGCCGTGTTCGCTTTCGCCTTCCATTCCGGATGGTCGCGCATTGGCCGCATCTGCAGAATAGACGTGCCGTAGCGCCAGCCCAGCCAATAGGAGAAGAACGAGCCGGCCATTGCCCCGATCGAGGCCCCGATCCACAGCGTCGTGAAGTTCAGGATTCCATTGGCGGCAAAGGCGCCCACGCCGACCATGATCGCCGTCGAAGGGATCAGGATCGACAGAAATGCGGTGGTTTCGGCGGCCGCGAAGACCAGCATGATCCAGGGGGCAAGCGCATGATGGCGCTCGATAAAGTCGATTATCTGGTCGATCAGATCGGTCATGGTGCCTCGCTGGTTGCGAGACCTTTGGACGAGAAAAACCCTGGGAACAAGACCAAAGCTCCGGCGCGCTGTCGCCGTTACGAAAACTTCGCGCAAGAGGCCCTGACCGCATCGCGATGCCACTTTGCTGTGCAGCCATGGTCACAGCCCCGAGAGCTGGCGATGGATCGAGAGCGCGGCGTCACGGCCTTCGGCGACGGCGGTCACGGTCAGATCCTCGCCTCCGGCAGCACAGTCGCCCCCGGCCCAGACCTGCGCCGGCGCAGTGTCAATCTTGCCGCCCTTGGCTGTCACCCCATCGGGCAGACCGGTGAGGCGCTGGCCGATGGCGCGCAGCACCTGATCGGCTTTCAGCGTGAAGGTCTCGGGCAAAAGCCGCAACCCGTCGGGCCCGTCTTCGGTATAGGCGAATTCCACCGCCTCGGCCCGGGTTTCGCCGATCACCCGCAGCGGCGCCGCATTATGGATGATTCGAACGCCTTTGCTGGTGGCGTGATCCTGTTCATGTTCGGATGCCGCCATTTTCGCCTGGACGCGGCGATAGACGATGGTGACGTTTTCCGCCCCCAGAAGCCGCGACTGCACCGCCGCATCCACCGCCGTCATGCCACCGCCAATCACCACCACATCGCGCCCGACTGGCAGCGTCGAGAGATCATTTGCCTGGCGCAGATCTGCGATGAAATCGACCGCATTGCTGACGCCTTCCAGATCCTCGCCGCCGGCGGAAAGGAGATTCACGCCCTGCAGACCGATCCCGAGGAACACTGCATCATAGCTCTGGCGCAGCTCGGCCAGCGTGATGTCACGGCCAAGCTCCACCCCATTGCGCAATTCGATCCCGCCGATCTGCAACAGCCAGTCCACCTCGGCCTGCGCGAAACCGCCGGTCGATTTGTAACTCGCGATGCCATATTCATTCAGGCCACCCGGCCGGGGGCGGCGCTCAAACACCACGACATCATGGCCCAGCATCGCCAGCCGATGCGCACAGGCGAGCCCTGCCGGCCCTGCCCCCACAACAGCCACCCGCCGCCCTGTGGGCGTCGCGCGCTGGAACGGATGCCCCTTCGGCATCGCAAAATCCGTGGCAAACCGCTGCAAACGGCCGATTTCGACCGGTTTGCCTTCGGCCACCTCGCGCACACAGACCCCTTCGCACAAGGTCTCGGTCGGGCAGACGCGGGCACAGATGCCGCCAAGGATGTTTTGCGACCAGATGGTCTTTGCCGCAGCCTCCGCTGTGCCGGTTGCGATCTGGCGGATGAAAAGCGGGATATCAATCGAAGTCGGACAGGCCGTCATACAGGGCGCGTCATGGCAGAAATAGCACCGGTCTGCGGCCACCCTCGCCTCATGCACATCAAGCGCCGGCAGGTGATCGAGAAAATTGCGGTCATATTCCTCGGCTGGCAAACGTCCCGATGCGATACCGGGGGTCAGCGGGCTGTTGCTCATCGCACAAGACCTCTCTGTTGGGGGATGGTGGCTGGTTTCGGCTCTTCCTGGGATTCATCTTCCGGGTTCAGCGTCTCACAGGTCGCAAATTTTACCAAATGGAAAAATTTTAAACCCTGTTCAGGCTGCGGGCCGCAGACGCGCAGCTGAAAAAAGCGTCAATCAGCGCCTCGGACGCGGGGGGATGGATCGGCGCTTTTCTCTGGTGAATGGCTGCCCTATAAGCGGAGATCAGCAGAAACGGGGCCTTGTGAGCGCTGACAGTTGCGCCCATATCCGCCCCGTTCAATCAGGTGCAACAAAGTCAACAGGCGATGAAACGCCATCAGAGGACGGCATGAGCAAACATTCTTCCGACGCAGACGTCGCATTCATCTCGGCACTCGCCGAGCTTCTGAACAAGAACGAGCTGACGGAGATCGCCGTCAAACGCGAATATGGCGAAGATGACAGCCTTGAGGTCCGGGTCGTCAAACAGGCCAATATCGTGACCACGGCTGTTGCCGCGCCGGCGCCGCTTTATGCCGCCGCGCCCGGGGTCGCCCCCGCAACCGCACAGGCAGCAGCCCCGGTCGCCTCGGAAGATCCGACCCAGCATCCGGGCGCGGTCACCTCGCCCATGGTCGGCACGGTCTATCTGTCGGCAGAACCTGGTGCGGCGCCCTTCGTCACCGTGGGCGCTCAGGTCAAGGAAGGCCAGACGCTTCTGATCATCGAAGCGATGAAGACGATGAACCATATCCCGGCGCCGAAATCCGGCACGGTGAAGCGCATCGTCGTCGATGACGCGGCGCCGGTCGAATTTGGCGCGCCCCTGATGATCATCGAGTGAGGCCATCGGATGTTTGAAAAACTCCTGATCGCCAACCGGGGCGAGATCGCGCTGCGCGTGATCCGGGCCTGCCGGGAAATGGGCATCAAATCGGTCGCGGTCCATTCGACTGCCGACACCGATGCGATGCATGTGCGGCTTGCGGACGAATCCGTCTGTATCGGGCCGGCGGCCTCTTCGGGGTCCTATCTGAACAAGGCGGCGGTGATCTCGGCCTGCGAGATTTCCGGCGCCCAGGCTGTGCATCCGGGCTATGGCTTCCTGTCGGAAAATGCCGATTTCGCCCAGGCGCTGGAAGATCACGGCATCACCTTTATCGGCCCGACCGCGCAGCATATCCGCATCATGGGCGACAAGATCACCGCGAAAGAGACCGCGAAAGAACTGGGGATCCCGGTGGTTCCCGGCTCGGATGGCGGCGTGCCGGATTACGAGACCGCGCAGCGCGTGGCCAAAGAAATCGGCTATCCGGTGATCATCAAGGCCACTGCCGGCGGCGGCGGGCGCGGCATGAAAACCGCGCTGACTGAGGCCGATCTTGAGATTGCCTTCCGCACCGCCCGGTCCGAGTCAAAGGCCGCCTTCGGCAATGACGAAGTCTATATCGAGAAATACCTGCAAAAACCGCGCCATATCGAGATCCAGGTCTTCGGGGATGGCAAAGGCAATGCGGTGCATCTGGGCGAGCGCGACTGCTCGCTGCAGCGCCGCCACCAGAAGGTGTTCGAGGAAGCGCCGGGTCCGGTGATCACGCCGAAACTGCGCGCCGAGATCGGCAAAGTCTGTGCGGATGCTGTCGCGAAGATCAATTACATCGGCGCCGGCACTGTCGAATTCCTCTATGAGGACGGCAAGTTCTATTTCATCGAGATGAACACCCGCCTTCAGGTCGAACATCCGGTGACCGAATTCATCTATGGCGTCGATCTCGTGCGCGAACAGATCCGCGTCGCGGCCGGCCTGCCGATGTCCTTCGCCCAGGCCGATCTGGAAGTGAACGGCCATGCGATCGAAGTGCGCATCAATGCCGAGAAACTGCCGAATTTCACCCCCTCTCCGGGCCGGGTGAAGACCTTCCACGCGCCGGGCGGGCTTGGGGTGCGGATGGATTCGGCACTCTATGGCGGCTATTCGATTCCGCCCTATTACGACAGCCTGATCGGCAAGCTGATCGTCCATGGCCGCGACCGGCCCGAGGCCCTGGCCCGTCTGCGCCGCGCGCTTGGCGAGCTGGTCGTCGACGGGATCGAGACCACGGTGCCTTTGTTCGAGGCGCTGCTGAACGAGCCGGATATCCAGAGCGGGGATTACAATATCCACTGGCTGGAGAAATGGCTCGCGGCCCAGCTCGCCCCGCGCGACTGACCGGCCCGATGACTGACCGGCCTGATGTCTGAGATTACGCCGGAGCTCCTGCTGCACGCCTATGCGGCAGGAGTTTTCCCCATGGCGGAATCGCGCGACGATCCCGAGATCCACTGGGTCGATCCGCGCAGGCGCGGCGTGCTGCCGCTGGACGGGTTCCATATCTCGCGCAGCCTCGCGAAAACGATCCGCCGCGCGCCCTGGCGGGTCTCGGTCAATGAGGCGTTTCGCGATGTGGTTCTGGCCTGTGCCGACCGCGAAGAGACCTGGATCAACCCCCATATCCTCTCGCTTTATCAATCGCTTCACGAGATGGGCTTCGCCCATAGTCTTGAGGTGCGCGAAGGTGACGCCCTTGTCGGCGGCGTTTACGGCGTCAGCCTCGGCGCGGCGTTTTTCGGTGAAAGCATGTTCTCGCGCCGGACCGATGCGTCAAAACTTGCGCTGGCTTATCTGACGCACCGGCTGCGGGCCGGTGGCTATCTGCTGCTCGATACGCAATTCATCACGCCGCATCTGGCCAGCCTTGGTGGCGTCGAAATCCCGCGCGCGGCGTATCACGAGCGCCTGCGCGAGGCCCTGGGCCATACGGCCAGCTTTCTCCCGACGGGTTACTCGGCCTCGCCCTCTTCGGTCTCTTCCGGCGTCTCGATTGTCTCGGGCGGCTTATAGCCCGGCACGATGCAGCGCAGCACCCAGACGTCATAGCGCGGGTGATCCATCGCGGACAAAGCCGGCGCCGAAGCCAGCATCCAGCCCGAAAACACCGGGTCCTGGCGGCTGGAATCAAGAATGGTCAGATGGGCCTCGGCCTCGGCGGCCGGGTTTTCCTGGGGGTAGCGGCACTGGTTCAGCTGGATCGTCAGCCGCCCATTGGTCGCCGCCTGACCGCGCGACAGCTCCAGATCGCCGGTGCGCCCGGTCAGCGTATCAAGCCAGCGGATCTCGGCGCCTTCACCTTCCGCAAATCCCTGCGCGAAAGCAGGGCCGCCGGCGCAGATCAGAAGCAAAGCCAGAGCCCGCCGCCGCATCAGCCGCCATCCGCCGGCGCCGCCGCGCCGCTGTCAGAGGAGCCGCTGCCGACGAATTTCAGCAGGAGCGAAATCAGCGAAACCGAGCCCTGGGTGTCTTCGATCTCATCGCCCGGGCCCAGCACAGCCTCCATACCGCCCGGCTGGATCTCGACATAATTGCCGCCCAGAAGCCCGTCCTGTGAGATCAGGATCGCGGAATCAGTCGGCAGATCGATACCCTGCCGCATCGAGATTGTGGCATCGGCGAAAAAGGTCACCGGGTTCAGCTCAAGCTTCGTGATCGTGCCAACCTTCAGCCCCGCAAGCCGGACATCCGAGCCAACCTGGATCCCGTCCACGGCGCGAAAAGACGCGGTCAGCGGATAGGTCTGGGTGGCGCCAAAGCCCCGCCCTGCCCCATTCGCCGCCCAGACGGCAAAACCGATCCCGACGGCGAGCACAGCGGCCCCGGTCAGCACTTCCGCAACAGAATGGCTCATATGCCAGACCTCACCCTGACAGCTGGCTTGCGCGATCCCGTCATTCGGGCGCCCAGGCCTCGTAATCCTTGCGCTCTGCCGGCACACCGCGACGGATCGAGCCGGGCGGCGCATAGGCCAGATCAGACCCCGAGAGATTCTCGCTATGCGGCTTTTCCCAGGATTTATGCTTCAGCGGCGCCTCGGTCGGCGGCTTTTCCCAGGTGTGATGCAGCCAGCCATGCCAGTCGGGCGAAACCCGGCTCGCCTCCATCTCACCGTTAAAGATCACCCAGCGTTTCTTACCGTCTTTCGACTGGTAAAAAACATTGCCCTGATCGTCCTCGCCCACCTTCACCCCGTTTCTCCAGGTGAAGAACCTTGTGTTCAGCGTCTCGCTGTTCCACCAGGTCAGAAGGCTGAGCAGGAACTTTTTCATACCTGTTTCTCCGGGCATATCTTCGCTCCCCCATATGAACCAGCCATCACCAAAGGTCCAGAGCCAGCGCGCCGCGCCCTGCCCGCCAGGACCGAACCGGCTCATTTTCCGCCCTTAAATATCCCCGCCGGAGGCTTCCGCAGCTGCGCCAGCCGGCCACACAGAAAAAGGGCGCACCGTCACCGGCACGCCCCTCTGTTCTGCTCCGTCAGCCCCTCAGGCGCTGGCGGCCTGCTTTTTCTTGTTCGGCGTTTCGGTATGGACCAGCAAAGGCACCGCCTTGCCGCCGACCACTTCCTCATTCACCACAACTTCCTGCACGCCTTCCATGCCAGGGAGTTCGAACATGGTATCAAGCAGGATATCTTCCATGATCGAGCGCAGGCCACGGGCGCCGGTTTTGCGCTTGATCGCGCGCTGCGCGATCGCCGAAAGCGCCTCGGTGGTGAAGGTCAGCTTCACATTCTCGATCTCGAAAAGCCGCTGATACTGTTTCACCAGCGCGTTTTTCGGCTCGGTCAGAATGGTGACCAGTGCCGCCTCGTCGAGGTCTTCCAGCGTTGCCAGCACCGGCAGACGGCCGACGAATTCCGGGATCAGACCGAATTTCAGCAGATCTTCCGGCTCCAGCTCTTTGAAAAGCTCGCCAACACCGCGCTCATCCGGGCCTTTGACCGTGGCGCCGAACCCGATCCCCGAACCCTTGCCGCGCTGCGCGATGATCCGGTCAAGACCGGCAAAGGCGCCGCCGCAGATGAAGAGGATATTGGTGGTGTCGACCTGGAGGAATTCCTGCTGCGGATGCTTGCGCCCGCCCTGCGGCGGCACCGAGGCGACCGTGCCCTCCATGATCTTCAACAGCGCCTGCTGCACGCCCTCGCCCGAGACGTCACGGGTGATCGAGGGATTGTCGGATTTGCGGGTGATCTTGTCGACCTCGTCGATATAGACGATGCCGCGCTGCGCACGCTCGACATTATATTCCGAGGCCTGCAGCAGTTTCAGAATGATGTTCTCGACATCCTCGCCGACATAGCCGGCTTCGGTCAGCGTCGTCGCATCCGCCATCGTAAACGGCACATCGAGGATCCGCGCCAGCGTCTGCGCCAGCAGCGTCTTACCCGTCCCGGTCGGGCCGATCAGCAGGATATTCGATTTCGAAAGTTCGATATCCTGTTTCGACGAATGGTTCAGGCGCTTGTAATGGTTGTGAACCGCGACCGAGAGCACGCGTTTCGCATGGGACTGACCAACGACATAATCGTCGAGAACCTTGCAGATCTCGCGCGGCGTCGGCACGCCCTCGCCGGTTTTCAGCCCCGAAGTCTTGGTCTCTTCGCGGATGATATCCATGCAAAGCTCGACGCATTCATCACAGATGAACACGGTCGGTCCGGCGATCAGCTTGCGGACCTCATGCTGGCTTTTGCCGCAGAACGAGCAATAAAGCGTGTTCTTGCTGTCGCCCGAATTGGTGGCCATGCGTAACCCTTTGCAGTCGCCGCGCGGATAACGCGGCCATTTCAGTGCAGAAGTCTAGGACAGGTCCGAAACCTCCACAACGCCAAATCGCCCGAGGATGGCCCGCTCCCGGGCCAATCTTCACATCGCTGTCATTCTGCGGTCACGGCAGGCGATAAACCTGCCGCGCCGGTGCCAGAAATGATTCTTCCCTGGCCGGTTCTCACTTGGCGAGATCGTCAGCCTTACCGCGCTCAGCCACGATCTCATCGACCAGCCCCCAGGCCCTGGCTTCCTCGGCGGTCATGAAATTGTCGCGCTCCAGCGCGTCCTCGACCGTTTTCAGATCATTGCCGGTATGTTTGACATAGATCTCGTTCAGGCGCCGTTTCAGCCGTTCGGTATTGCGGGCGTGAATCAGGATGTCGGTCGCCTGGCCCTGGTAGCCGCCCGAGGGCTGGTGCACCATCACCGAGGAATTCGGCAGGCTGAACCGCATGCCCTTTTCGCCGGCCTGGAGCAGCAGCGAGCCCATCGAGGCCGCCTGGCCGATCACCAGCGTCGAAACCTTCGGGCGAATGTACTGCATCGTGTCATAGATCGACAGACCCGAGGTCACCACGCCGCCGGGGCTGTTGATATACATCGAGATTTCCTTGGTCGGGTTTTCCGCCTCAAGGAACAGCAACTGCGCGCAGATCAGCGAGGACATGCCGTCATGCACCGGGCCGGAGAGGAAGATGATCCGTTCCTTCAGCATGCGCGAATAGATGTCATAGGCGCGCTCGCCCCGGCTGGTCTGTTCGACGACCATGGGGACCAGCGTATTCATATAGTGTTCAACGGGATCGCGCATCGGGGCCTGCCTCTTCAGTTCAAAATCTGTGTTACTGCCGGAAAGTTTCCGGAATCTTAGTCATGCGGCAGAGGGGCTGCAAGGGAGGGCTCCCACCTTTCCCCGCCGCATCGCGCCTCGCCCCTAGCGCCGCAGCCGCATCTCGGCCCTGAGCCCGCCCAGATCCCTGCCGGTCCCAAGCCAGAGCGCACCGCCGTGGCTCGCCGCAATATCCGCGGTAATCGAAAGGCCAAGCCCGACGCCGCCGCCCTGGTTGGGGTCACGCGCGCTGCCGAGCCGGGTAAAGGGCTGCACCGCTTTTTCACGCTCAGACTCAGGAATGCCGGGGCCATTGTCTTCCACCGCGAAGACAAGGGTATGAGGCGAAAAGCTCAGGCTGATCTGCGCCATGCTGCCATGGCGGAGCGCATTGCCCAGGAGGTTCTCCAGCGCGCGATGCACCCCCTGAACCCGCAGCTTCGCCCGCCGGGACACTCCGGTCACAACAAGATCCGCCACCGTGCCGCCGCCGCGCCGGGCGGCCTGGATCACCTCGGTTGCGATGGCGGCGGGGTCGCAATCCTCCTCCCCCTCGGTCGCATCGCCGCGCACGAAAGCGAGAAACTCATCCACGAGGCGCTCCATCTGGATCACATCGGCCTGAAGATCGCGGCTGTCCTCATCTTCGGGCATCAGCGACAGCGCCAGTCGCATCCGGGTCAGCGGCGTCCTGAGATCATGGCTGACGCCCGAGAGCATCAGCATCCGCTGTTCAATCTGCCGCTCGATCCGGTCGCGCATCTCGACGAAAGCGCGCCCTGCCGCCCGCACTTCCAGCGCGCCGCGCGGCCGGTAAGCGATGCGCTCGCCGCGCCCGAAGGCCTCTGCCGCCTCGGCCAGTTTCGCGATCGGGCGCAGCTGCCGGCGCAGGAAGAAGAACGAAATCACCGTCATCAGCACCGAGGTGAGCACCATCAGCACCAAAAGCTGATGCGGATTGGTCGCAGACATCCTGCGCCGCGCGATATCGGCCTGGATATCGCCAAAGGGCGTCGCGATTCTGGTGCGCACCGTCCGGTCATCGCCCGAGACATCTGCCGCGCGCATCTCGGGGATCTCGGCATGGAGGGTCTCGACAATTGCCCGGCCCGAAAAGTCGAGGATCGCAACCGAGTCGTCGACCGGCGCAAACGGACCTGGCGGAAAGGTCACCGTGATCTGCAGCGGCCCGCCAATCGCATCGGCCCGCGCCCGCGCCTCTTCCGCACTGCTCCCGGCCCCGAATTCCTGCAGGAGATAGGCGAGATCAATCGCCACCCCCCCCGTCATCTGCCGGGTCACCCCCTCATAATGGCGCTGGATGAAAGCCATGGACACCACAAGCTGAATGATGACGATGGGCAGCACCAGGATCAGGGCGGCCCTGCCATAGATCCCGCGCGGTAGCAGATGTTTCAATGTGATCATGCGAAGAGGCTAGAGATGTCGTCCGAAGAAGAAAAGCCGTCCTTGCAGGCCGGGACAGTCGCCGCGGCAGTTGGCGAGGCAGCGCTTGCCGGTCTGCCCCTGCGCCGGGTGCTTGCCGATAATCCCGGGCCGCTGACCGGGCCGGGCACCACGACCTGGCTGGTCGGTCACGGTGCGGTCACGGTGATCGACCCCGGCCCGGCTTTGCCCGCGCATCTGGACGCGATTGTCGCGGCCCTGGATCCGCACGAGAGAATCGCCGCCATCCTCGTGACGCACCCGCATCTCGACCATTCGGCGCTTGTGCCGGATCTCGCCCGCGCGACCAGCGCCCCGGTTTACGGCTTTGGCCCTGCCGGATCGGGCCGTTCCCCGGCGATGCAGGCGCTTGAGGCAGCCGGCCTGAGCGGTGGCGAGGGGATCGACCGAAGCTTCGCGCCGGATATCCGCCTCGCAGATGGCGCGGAGTTTCAGATCGGATCCGAGACCTTTCGCACCCTCCACACCCCCGGTCACAGCGCCGAGCATCTGAGCTTCGCCTGGCGCGGCGCGTTGTTTTGCGGCGATCACGTCATGGCCTGGGCGCCGAGCCTCGTCTCGCTGCCCGATGGCGATATGGGCGCCTATATGACGTCACTGCAGCGCCTTGCCGCAGAAAGCTGGAGCTGCCTCCTGCCCTGCCATGGCGAGGTGATTGACGATCCCGCCGCAAGAATCGCCGCGCTGATCGGTCACCGCCTGAAGCGCGAGGCGAAACTCCTCGCCGCCCTCACCTCGCAGCCGATGAGCCCGGACGACCTCCTGCCCATCGTCTACGCCGATACGCCCAAGACCCTCTGGCCCGCGGCAAGACGCAACCTTCTGGCCCATATCGCCGATCTGACCAGCCGCGAGCAGGTCACAACCACCGCCTGGCCCGGCTCCTCACCGCTGGTAACCGCCCGATGACGCAAAAGAATTTTTTCGCATGTTTTTCTGGTTTTGCCTCTTGCCGCCCCAGGATCCTCTGGCTATACGTCGCCCCGTGTTCCGGCGTAGCTCAGCGGTAGAGCAGTTGACTGTTAATCAATTGGTCGTAGGTTCGATCCCTACCGCCGGAGCCAGTTTTTCCTAGGAAAATCAGCTACATAGAAAAGGCCTGCCTTCGGGCGGGTCTTTCTCGTTCTGGGCCGGGGGAACACCGGGGGAACAGTCTCGCCACCCTTGGATGCCTCTACGGCAGGCAGCCCCACCCTCCCCCGTGAAGTACGAATCGGAGATCAAAGTCGCGATCTCTGGGCTGAAACCTGAATTCGGTATGGGTGCCCGCACTGAATTCAGCGAGATCACGGTATGGGTGGCTATGCCGTGATACCGGCAGGTCCAAGCAGTAGCAGGCTCAGGGAGTGAGATGCCCTCGCAGAGGGTACCTCACATCTCTTCGTCCTTAAGCATTCGCTGACACCGCTTCAGTGATCACAAGCGATACCTCTACTGGCGCCCCACGGTGACCGCAGTGCAGGCACTTCATGATTGAAAGGGCCGATTCCTTGATCACCCGGCCGCCGGGCTCTAACCAAGCAGACGGGGTATCCTGGGCGGGCAGCAGTCGACCCTGACCGCAAGAGCATGTGAGATTGAATGCGTGCTTCATGCTTAGAACATAAGCGGAACATTTCCGATTCGTGAAGCCCTATGAGGGCGCTGAGATGCCCTCACATCTGAGGCCATCCGCCCGTCCACACTGGACAGCGATCGCTCCCCAGAACGGGGGAGCAAAGCCAGGTTTCTTGCTTAGGCCAGACCCCGAAATCGGGGTGTGAGGTCGGGACGCCATTCGTACCAGCCTGCCAGACCGGTGATCCCTGGTCTGACTTGCGGTCACCAGAACCGGGGACCGCAAGCTTCTTCCCGGCCAGAAGAAGCTTTTCCCACTTTCGGGGATAACCTCCACCGGTGGTGGAAGTTGCTTTGAGCCCTTAGCTGCCTTTCGCCCCAGTATATGCTACTGTGTCGAGAGGCCGACACAGTGAGGATGACAGGCAGATGGGAGGAGCGGGTGCAGGTGCCTTCGGCTTTCTGTTTGCCGCGCTTATGTTTGCTTCGCCGCTAGCCTGTCTGATCGCCGCGTTGATCACATGGATTCTGGTCCTGCCGAATTGGACCCTTGCGGCCTTTGTTCTCTTTGTCGCGTCATGCTGCCTGCATCTCATCATGTGGAATGTCGAGCCGGAAGCCGTCATGGGTAAGATCGCGTTTTCAGGCAGTTTTGCCCTTTCGGTCGGTGCGCTGCTCATGATCCCGGCTGCGTTGGCCTTTAGAATTGGCGCTCTGATCTTTGCTGTGTCGCGAGCCAAGCAACAGCGTCACTCGCATCCTGAAACCGGCGAATGACTGCTTTGTCCCGCATAGCCGCCGGTCGCCGAAACGAAAAGAGCCGCCCAGGCCATCCCGGGGCGGCTCTCTGCAGATTTCTGGGCCAAAAGTTTGATCAGCAAGGTTCCAGCCCGAAACCTTGCCTGGCGTTCACCTCAGCGCGGCGATCTTCCCCGGCTGATACCCGGCCCAATGCTGGCCATCATCTATGACCACGACAGGCGCCTGCCGGTATCCGAGGCTCTGGACATAGGCCATAGCCTCAGCGTCCTTGGTCAGGTCGATCACGCGATACTGGATCCCAGCCTGATCCAGTGCGCACTTGATAATATCACACTGGACACGGACGGGCTTGGTGTCGAGAGTGATCATGAAATCTGTCCTGTTGTAATAGCTTGCGCGAATCCTTAACGCAAAGCGGGATGCCTGCATGAACGCCTCGCCCCTGCATCGACGACCGAATCTGCCACGCAAGCACATGGGCCGCGTTTGTAAACGCCGAACAAACTCACAGTGAGACGCAAGTCTCTCCTGATGATTCGATGAAGCAAAGATAAATTAGAATTACAGAAAGATGCCTCGATATAGAAAGAAGATCGGAGACATTTTCCGCTTGAGCATAGATCATGATAGATCTGCGTATGTTCATTACATTGGAATAGACGAGACGCAACTCAATAGTGAAATTATTGTATCTCTGAAGAACTTCAATCCTGAATCTCCACAGAATACATCACGAAATAAAAGCGACTTTTTTTCACATGTGTTTCTTAATGTGTGCATAAAATACGGCGGATGGGAAGTGGTAGGAAACGCAACTGCGCCTGATTTTCGTGACGCAGTTTTTGGAGTACCGGATATCACAAGCGACATCAGAGAAGAAAATTATTTGTACATTTGGAAGCCAAACGAGATAATGAAAAAGGCTCACGGCGCAAAATTAGGGGGTAATAAAATTGAACCTGGTCAGGTTTCTTCTTATATCAGTATTTCCCGCCTATTGATCTCCGAATAGTTGCGGAACCGCAAATATTACTGTCTTGCACGGCTTTGTTGCGCTATCCCTCTGATCTGCGGATTCATGTTTGTGAGTCAGCGGGT
>NZ_JAEFCF010000016.1 GCF_016405985.1 Paracoccus sp. IB05 | reverse complement strand
GGGCGATTTCCAACGGGTGGCTCGCAGCGAGACCTCCCGGCGTGGCCAGATGGCGCCGCTCGGCCTTGTCCTTGCCTTCTCGCCGGGACATCAGCTTTGCTTGGTCGCGCCCCTCCAGCCAGCGATCCAAACGGCGGATCGACGGCGGCGTCAACCCTTGCGCCCGACAGTCAGCGGCAACCTCGCGCCAGAACCGCGTCCTGGTGGGCTTGCGACGGGTGGCATAAAACCCCGTGAAATGGCGGAATACAATCTCTTCCACCGCTGGGTCGAGGGGATGCATGCCCGGCTTCGGCCCACGCGTATTACGCAGAAGTGCACTGGTCCGCCCGTCCTCGCGAAACTGCTTCACCAGACGAAAGAGCGTGGATCGGCTGACATTCAGCTGATGCATAGCCCGTTCGACGGCGCTCGGGCTCAGCCGTTCCGGCAGCTCCGCCAGCGCCCGGGCGCGAAATTCGGCCTCTTCCCAATCCTTGTCAGCAACAGGATTATCGGACATGATCTGTTCCGTGCGCGGATGTCGAGCCGTCTCACAAACAATGAATCAAATCGGTGTCCAATCTCACATACCCTGAATCAGTCTCAGAAATGCGACGCAGGCAAACCATTGAAAACAAATGGACCGAAGTCTCAATAACTCCGGCAGACCGACAACTTAGCAAAACGCTCACGGCAATCGTGCCGTTGGTGCCTGGCTTCCTCGGAGGAACGGTTTCGACTTTCTTCCCGGCGTAGTTTAACGCCTTCTGCGCGGGAGCGCTCTGATGCGTATCTCAAGCGATCCCATCTGCAATTGGGTGCCTGTAAGGGCCACTGATGGCCCTTCCCGCCTCGAAGTCCTCTCAGAGCTTCAAGAGCCTGTGTCTTCCTACCGGGACGCGCTCTGGCGGCTCTTCGAGTACCAGCGTGAAGCCGGTATCGACTATCAGAAAACGCCCATGCCTTGGGCCATTCGGCTTGTCGCTGATATGTTCTGGATCGAACCCAGGAAGGTCCGCGCTGATCTGATCAAAATGGCGCAGGTGTCCTGATGGAAGAACTTTTCGCCATGATCGTTGTCTTTGCTGCCGGTTGGGTCGCCGGTTGGTGTCATGGCCGACACGGGGGTGACGCCTGATGGATCCTGTCATTGGTGGCGCTCTTATTCAGGCCGGTGCTGGCCTGTTGGGCGGCATGTTCGGCAAAAAGGCCAATCCGGGGCGCGACACGCGCCACGTGATCTTGAACCAAGTCGGCACTTGGCGCGAAGCTGGTGAACGCTTCGGCTTCAATCCCCCTGACCTTTGCTCAAGCTTCCGGCGGCACTGTCGCGCCCGGTGGCTCTGACCCGAACTACATGGACAATGCTATCGCTGACGCGGGTATGATCCTCGCGAATGCGTGGTCCAAACGTGCTGATGCCCAGAACACGGTTACGGTGGTCGACGACGGCCGCGACATGCAAATCCTTGTGCGTCTCGACGCCACCGATGACATGAGTTTCCTCTGGATACACTGCCATCCGATTATCCTTTCCTGGGGCGCCTGTTCGCTCGTTGCGCCGAAGGATGCAGGGACAGGACAGTCACGGGACCGGATGGTCATGTCCTTCCTGGGTCACGGCAGCATCTTCGAGGCCAGGCCTCCCCGCAGGGGCTCCCGGGTGATCAACAGATCCAGGGAAAGACACGTGTTGGATCAATCAGAGTGAGGATCAGATCACGCCCGAAAGCACTGCAGCACCCGCCGGGCGAACGGTCAATCAGTGTTTGTGTCAAACCACCCGAAACTGGCATCAAGTGAATGACTGTCCGAGTGATGGAGCAACGCATCGCCCCCCTCGACGCCATAGGGCCATCATAAAAGCATCCATGACCTGAGAGGCATCCCCATCAGCTTTCACGGGACAACCCGCGGCGCGCCGAGATAAGAGATCCAGCACGACGGCAATGCAGAGCCAGCCTTCCACCGTCCGGATATAGGTGAAATCGGCCAGGCGTCACAAACGGATCTGAAAAGCGCATCGTCTGGCCCCTACCCCTCGGACCATGCCCGCCTGTCAGAGCAAATCTCGTGCGGGCATCATTGCAGCGCAGGCGGCTGCCCCCCTCGCGGCGACCAGCTCTTTTCGTTTGGCTCAACGACCGTATGCTTTCAGGCCAGCCCGAGCGCATTTTCGGCGCATTCCGGCAGGATGCAGGCCACAGATTGCCAGACGATACCGCGGGGATGTCCCTGTCCGGCTGTTGCGAGTGCCGCACTCACGGCAGAGCTGGGTGTGATGGCGGCTGCCTGGTCTGCATCACGGAGGCGGAGTGAACGATGACGTGGCCGTATGGCTGTCATGATTGCACGGGGAGGTCGGCGCGCTGCGGATCATAAGGGCAGGATTTGCCGCAGCATCAGCGTCATCTCCCCGTCAGGGCGTTACCGGCCGGTAACTTCGGCGCAGACCCCGGTTACCGACCGGTAACAAAAAAGCGGGCGATCCGAAGATCGCCCGCTCAGATACCAGGATGTCCTCTGCCCCCTGATCGCAGCCTCAGTCCCCGGCAGAAAGGGCCGCGTGGAAGGCCTTCACCGCGCGCTCAAGAACACGGCGCTCGACCGACGCGAAATCAATCGCCGACTTGATCCGGAACTCTCCCTTGCGCGCGGTAACCTTAGACTCGCCAACGTGGAACTCATACTTCTGCCGCTCGGCTGCTGCGGGCCGCGAAGACCTGGCGACACCCCCATCTGGTGCAACCAAAAAGGCCCGCAGCACCGCTGTCTGATCCTCTGCGGATGCCGCAGCGGCAAGCCTGCCACGCAGATCAGCCACGCTGTCCTCACCCAAAGACACAAGACGGCGCGCGACATCCACACCCAGATCGCGCGGCACCGCCTTGGGAAAGACGAGCGTCTCACCGAGGCTGCTGACCAGCGTAACAAAGCTGCGAATATAGGCCCGCTTCACCTTGTGCAGCGAGCGGAATAGCCGCGACACCGCCTCGTCCGTGCCATTGATCCCGGCTTGCGGGTCCTGTGCCAGCTGCACAGCAATCTGCGCCATTTCCGCAAAAGTCAGATCTTGCCGGATGACATTCTCTTCCACCATGTCGACATAGAGCTCTGCCCGGTCAGGGCCAGCGACTGTCACGCGGGCCAGGATGGTCGCAAAGCGCGGATCGCTGGTTTCCGTTGACAGCTGCCGCAATGCGGTCAGCCGGCGCCAGCCGGTCTTCAGCTGATAGGCCCCGGAGGCGTCGATAAAGACCTCGACCGGTTCCCGCTGGCCACGCTCGCGCAGCGAGGCTTTCAGCTCATCCATCTCGTCGCCGATGGCCACCATATCCAGATCAAGCCGGTCACGCGGCAGCGCATCACTGGCAATCTGATCCAGCGGCAGCGCGACCAGCACCCTGCCCTCTTCCCGCGCCGCCCGCAGCTCTTTGGCATCGGTCGCATTCTGGCGGCGCTGCTCGATCAGACCCTCGCTGGCCTCTTGTGCGCTGGCCGCGCTCTCGCGCACCGCAACGCCCATCGGGCCCGGCTCACGGCTGCGCCGCGTTGGCGCGGACGGCAAATCCGCCGGAGAGATCCCGAAACGATTGCCCTTGCTGGTCACTTCCTGGCCTCCTTTGCGGTGTTGCGGGCCTTCCAGGCCGCAAGAACGGTAAGCTTGAATTCCTGATAGGCATTGTCGAAAGACAGCCGGGCACGTTTCCAGGTCTCGCGGGTCATCTCACGGTAGTCCTGTTCGTAGACCGACATCTGGAACCTGCCGGATTGTTCGACTGCGCGGGTCATTTCAATCGGGCTCTGGCAAACATCCGCGCCGAACACATTGCGGAAGGCCTCCAGCATCGCAGTATGCAAAGGGTTGGCGCTCTCAAACCGCGTCATCAGAAGCCGTATATCGAGGAAAGCCTTGGGCAGGGTGATCCCTGCATCCGATGCGATCTTCTCAAAGCCGACGCTGATTTCTTGCAGCGCATCCCCCAGCTGGCCGAGGAATGACGTGGTCGAGTCATATTCCCAATACCCCGGCCCCGACGGGATGTAGAGCACATCTGCCGCAAAAGCCGCGTTCAGCGACTGATAACCGATGGCGGGCGGGCAGTCGAAGATCACAAGGTCATACTGGTCTTCAGGCAGTTCATCGAGGTAGCGCGCGACACAGCCAAAGAACGACCAGGCCTTATGCAGCGAGCGATACTGGGCGCTGGCAAATTCAACAAAAGCTGCATTGGCGCATGAGGGGATGATGTCGATGGTGGGCCAGGAGGTATTCTGAATAAAATCCTGCGCCCGCATCAGACCGATTTCCTGCACATCTTTCGGCAGCTCATCGGCGGCGGGGTAGGGGCAGTCTGCCGGGTCGTCATAGGTTTCCATGATGCGGTCGGCCTCACGGCACAGGTCCCGGCACATGATGCCCCAGACCGTGTTCCACTCTTTCACCTCAACCAGACCCATCGAATGTGTCAGCGTGGCCTGCGGATCAAAATCGACCACCAGCACGCGGTAGCCATCCAGCGCCGCCGCATTCGCCAGGTGCTGCGCCACGACGGTCTTGCCGACCCCCCCCTTGAAGTTCGATACCGCAACTCTCAGCGCGCGGCCCTTTGGCCGCTCGGGCAACATTGCGCGGCCCCGAAAGCGGATGCGCCGCCGCAGCTCATTGATCTCTTGCAGCGAGAACCAGCGCTGGCGCCCGTCATCCTCGACCGTGCCCTGTGGCAGTGAGGGATCTTCGGCCAGCTTCTTGCGCAATGTGTCAGCAGGCACATCGAACATGAAGGTTGAAATCTCCCAGATCGAGAACGGCCGCAGCGTCTTTATCTCTGATGGGGAAAAGGTCGCCCGACGCACTGCAGCCTGTTGCGCAAGGCTGCGCTCGTTCATGTCCTGCAAATAGCTGTAATCGCGCATCTGAAACTCGCGTTGTTGTTCGTTAGAACGTGAATAGCGCGAATTTCAGATTGTGCCAAACAGGAAAAGCGCAAATTCCCGTTCTTTGCGCCGATTCGCTCAAGAAAGCGCTGGCTTTAAGGGCAAACTCTATATTTGGTGACAGGAGGCCCAGGATAATCCAGAATTTGGTGACACCTCGGGTGAGATAGGGTGACACTCAGGATGACACCCTATACCTAAGATACCTGATTTCTTTAAAATTTCTTGATAGGGGCAAAATCCCGTCTTCGAAAAGCATTTGACAAATAACGGGATCGTGTCAGTTTGAGATCCAAGAGGGAATCGGAACAAATCCGGCAGATGGGCAGTATCATGCAAAGTCACCGATTGACCGGCCCGGGGGCTGGCAGTGAGAAATATGATCTTCTGACAGCGATGGCCGTCAATGGCCTTTCTGCCGGTGGCACCCGCCAGGCGACTATGATGCGGCTGATTGCGCTGGTCACGGCGCGCTATAACTGGGCGGCGGATGAGGTCACGATCGGGCAGCGCGAGATGGCCGCGCTCTGGTCGGTGGATCAGCGCACTGCCAAGCGTGAAACGCGCAGGCTGATCGACGCCGGATTGCTTGAGATCACACGGCCAGGCGTGCGGGGCAGGGTGGCCTCCTATCGTTTGTGCCGGGCAGAGATCTATCGCCAGACGGCGCCGGGCTGGGCCAGTGTCGGGCCTGATTATGATGCGCGCATGTCCGCACGCCATATCCCGGCCGAAGAGGCGCAGGCTGCGGCAGAGGTGAGTTCGCCCAAAGTGGTGCAGGTCAATTTCGGAACCCGGCCCGTGATGCTGCCGACTTCGGCGCCATGGGACAAGGTTCTGGCGCGGCTGGCGGCCGATCAGCCGGGCACCTATGCTGCCTGGTTCAGCCAGCTGAAGGGCGGCGAGCCCGGTCACGATGGAACATTGCGCGTTGTTGCGCCGTCAAGATTCCTCGCTGTCTATATCGCAAGCCGGCTTATGGTGCCTTTGGAACGGGCTGTGGCCTATGGATACGGGCGCAATCTGCGGTGCAGTATCGTCACTGAGGACCAGCCCGCTTCGTGACTATCCTTGTAATTCTTCCATGAGGTGGAGTATTTGCAAGGTATGTTTGCGGCTTTGCGCGGGCAGATCGACACCCGCAGGCGCAAAGGGTTCCGCACAGGCCAGTTTCTGCTGCCTGGCTCTGCCTCGAATGTGCTGCTGCATCAGTTGGCGGAATCTCTGGCGGGCAGGGTACGCTATATCGGGATGCCGCCGCTTTTGCTGCCAGAGCTTGGCAGTGAGCAGCTGAACCGTCTGTGGTCGCGGGGCGGCTTTCCGGACAGTTTCACTGCATCGAGCGACCGGGCGAGCCTGGCCTGGCGAGAGGATTTCCTGCGCACCTGTCTGGAAAGAGACATTCCGGCGCTTGGCCCGCGCATTCCCGCCACCACCCTGCGCCGCTTCTGGACCATGCTCGCCCTAGCCAGGCCGGGCTGTTCAATGCCGCAGCCATCGCAGAGGGCCTCGGCGTGTCTGGCCAGACGGTCGGGCGCCACCTGGATCTGCTGGTGGATCTGATGCTGGTGCGGCGGCTGACGCCCTGGCATGAAAACCAGGGCAAGCGGCTGGTGAAATCCCCGAAAGTCTATGTGCGGGACAGCGGCCTCGTCGATGCGCTGCTGGGGCTGTGGTGCCTTCAGTTCACCAAGGCAGATCTGCGAAAGTCAGCCGCTCTGTCTGATGCGCCATTGGACAACGCCTCCGACAGGGGATCTGTTCCGGGCCAGCCTCCTTACCACCTCGGACGGGCAGGGGGCCGAAAGCGCGATGATCCGCATCGAGGGCGAGCAGACGAAACCGGCGCCCCATGGCAGGTTCAGCCGCATCGAAAGACACAGTTGCCAGGCAGAAGGCCCGAAACAGGTATCACAAATCTGGCTGTCGGCATTGGCGGTATGTGCCAGGGCCGGGGGGCTTTCTTAGAGTCATTGCCGAAAGATGCAGATGACTATCCAGACATCCCCGAAGATAAATCTTTAACAGCCAGGCAGTTGAGTGGTCGAGGCGGAAGATTTGGTAGCCGCGATACTCTCAGGCAGCCATGCTCCAGACATCGAATTCCGGTATTCTCCCGATTGGTTTCGCGTCTTTTACGGAGCGCGGAAATACCACCGCACGCATGAAGGCGGGCGGGGTGCGAAGCGGGGCCGGCAAGCCCGGAGCGAACCGCAGGGGGTGTTTCAGCTGAGGGTATCGTCTTCCTCAAACTCCTCGACGCCGCGCAGCTCGGCCGGAAGCAGCGCCGGCGGGGCCATGCCGCCGAAAGGATCCATGAACAGCCTCTCGATCAGCGGTGCGCGATCGGCACTGCTGTCGGCAAGGATCCGGATCTCGTGACGGTCCTGGTCAAAGCGGGCTTCACTGATCTCACCGGCATCACACAGCCGTTCCAGCTCGGTCAGAACGGCATGGGTATAGTCGCGCAGCTCTGCCGGGTCTGCGGGGCTGGCAGAGATCTCGTCGAACCGCGCCATATGGGCGAAGGCGAAAAGCACAAGCTGCATCAATGCGTCACCCGCTGATGCGCCCCGGTTCAGGCGATCAGCAACAAGCGCCTCTCCGGCAGAGGTCAGCTCTATGCCCAGAGTGACGAGGAAGTCCCGCAGCCCTTCCAGCAGATCGGGGTCGAGCGACGCGCTCAGCTGCGCGGCCTGGAATGCCATCGGCACACCGCCGATATCATCGGCATAGCCGGCAGGCACCGGGCGGGGGCGGGTCTGACCTGCAGCATGAACGGAAGGCGTTGACTCGATAGCCCTGGCGGCCGGCAGGGGAGCGGGCTCTGAGGGTGCCATCGGTGTGGGTTCGGGCACCGGTTCGGCGACCAGCCCGGGGTCCGGTTCCGGCAGGGCCGCCTCCGCCGCAGTCCGGGCTGTCAGCGGGACCGGATCCAAATGCTCAGCCGGTGTTTCGCCGGCCTCCCGCGAAGCGCCGTCCAGTATCGGCCCGGGCTGCGGCGCGGGAGATTCAACTGCCACCGTCAGCGGGCGCAGCACCATCTCGCGCCGCTTGCCAAGGAGCCAGCCGAACCAGCCCGGCTTTGTCTCATATTCCTCGACCAGGCCCGCCGCTTTCAGCCCGACCAGCAGCCGCGCCACGTCGAGCCCGCGTCCGCGACCGACAACCGACAGGCGGATGCGCGGGACAGGGCCGAGTTCGGCATGGAGCTTTCGGATCAGGGTCAGCAATTCCTGCTCGGCGCAATCGCCTGGTTTCTCTTGCATGATGCCCTCACTAGAGATCGGGCGCAGGAAATCGCAGATTGCCGCAGACTGGTCAACGGCAAGTGAAGCCTGCCGCACATCAGATCTTGCCGGGTACAGGCCTTTTGCCGAGGCCGGGCAGGATATGTGTCCTGACCCCATGCCCTTGGCTGATCTGCGTTGCGGGCTTCCATTGACCCGCACATTCGGCAAGCCCCCGCTCGGAGACCTCAGCCATGGTCGCATCTGCCCCGACGCCCTGTTGCGCGTGTTCGGTGTGGAGCAGGTCCAGGACAGCGGTGGCTGCCAGCCGCGCGGTTCCCCTGGAAGGGCGACTGTGCAGAACAGCCATGAACGATGTGGCCACCGCACGACGGCTCATGGCGCTGGAGGTGACCTGCGGAGCGCCGACTTGGGTCGCTGCGGCAAAATAGGCCGCGGATCGCCTGGTCCGGGAGCAAAGCTGATGACATAGGCGGAGAGCCCCGAGGGCATGATCATCACTGAGGCGCGGGCTCTGCCGGGGGATTCAAACGCATGGTGTCTTCCGGGAAGAAGGCATTGCGGAATTTGTAACGGATTGCGGTGATCGGGAAAGCTATGATGCAGGAGATGTATTGCGCTGGTTGGGTTACTGATGCCCGGTACTCCTGACCGCAGTGATAACAGAAGATAAATTCATGTCAGACCTTCAGGCAGGCCGCAGCATGTCGCGGCCCTTCGTGAGCACAGCGTAAAGCGCGGCCCCTTGCGGACGGTCGGCCACGCCGATGCTGCATGGCCGCATCTCCGGAAGCAGCCGCGCATCTGGTGCCGGCCAAGCCCAGGCCGTGATTTGCCAGCCAGGCGGACAGTCTTTGGCCGAGTGGTATTCCATGTCAGCACCAGGTCTTCCATTGCGGCGCAGTGTCGAATTCTCAGGCTGACGGGTGCTTGCGCTGGCTTCGCCGCTTGACTTACTCCACCTTTTTCACGGCAAAGAACGCGGTGAGGAATGGTTCACAATCTCGCTCCATTGGGTGGGGCCGTGATCGGACAGGCATCAGGCCATGAAGAATCATGGACCCTGTCCTCCCGTCATGGCCTGGGCCCATAACGACTTCCAGGTCGCGCACCGCGTCCTGGCCGCGTTGCTTTTGATCCGGAAACGCATCATAATAGTCGGAATTTTACCGCAGAGACGAACAGATGGATTTTTTACTTGCCGAGGGACTGAGGCCCTTTTCTGTTCTGGCAGGTTTTATTGTCATTCTCCTTGTCATCGAACTGGCGCTGGTGATGGCAGGCTTCTCGAGTAACATCGAGTTTGATGCCGCAGGCGAGGGGATCGATGTGGACCCTGGCCTTGACGCCGGGGCGGATCTTATGCCCTCAGCGGGCGAGGGCCTTCTCAGCCCACATGAACTGGCCTTGCTCGAATTGCCGCCGGAGAGAGCTTCGCAACTGGCGGGCGCAAAGCCTTCGCCGTTCAGGAAGCTGCTGCTGCTCGTCGGCATCGGCAAGGGGCCGTTGCTGGTATCACTGACCTGCATCGCTGCCGGCATCTCTGCCTGCGGTTACGCGTTGCAGCTGGTTTCGGACTCGCTGTCCGGAGCCATGTTCCGTCCAGCCATCGCGGTGGCAATCGCTTTCGTGCCCGGGCTGCTGCTGGGCGGGCGATTGGCAGGGGTCGCTGCCCGGCTCATTCCATCCTTTGAATCCCACGCAATCTCGGCGCAGACCTATAACGGGCGGCGTGGGCAGGTGGTGATCGGTGACGCCCGGCGCGGCGATGCCGCGCAGGTGCGCTGGCGTGACATGTATGGGACCACCCACAGCCTGATGGCCGAGCCGCTGCGTGATAGTGATATCATCCCCGCAGGCAGCGAAGTGCTGATCGTCAAGACCCGCGATCGCCAGCCGCGTATCGTTTCTCTCAACTGAAGCTGCCCCGCCGTTACGTGAAAGGAATTGCCCATGAATGCCTATCTCGCCCTGCTTATCCCTGGTGCCGTCGTTTTGTTGGCGCTTGTCGTACTGGGCTTGATCATGGTGCGCCTTTACCGCCGCTCGACGCAGGAAATGGCGCTGGTGCGGACCGGGGCAGGGGGTCTGAAGGTCGTGATGGGCGGCGGGATCATTGTCCTTCCGGGGCTGCACGACCTGCTGCGCGTCAACATGAAGACCATGACGATCACGGTGGATGGCGGCGATGGGCTGATCACCAAGGACAGCCGCCGCGTCGATGCCGCCGCGCAGTTCTTCATCCGCGTGGCGCCGGATACCGATGCCATCGCCCGTGCGGCGCAGTCGCTGGGCCAGAACACCAATGATCTGGGCGCGATCCGCAGCCTGCTGGAAGGCAAGGTGCAGGATACGATGCGGGCGATCACCGCCGGCATGGATCTGATCGAGCTGCACCAGTCGCGGGCCAGCTTCGTGCAGAAGGTGCAGCAGACGCTGAACAATGACCTCAGCCCCAACGGGCTGGAGCTGGAAAGCGTGGCGCTGACCAAGCTGGATGAGACGCCAATCAGCAAGCTGGATGAGAACAACACCTTCGACGTGACCGGCATGCGCGCCCGCGCGGCCATCGTTTCCGAGCAGAAGAAACAACGTGTCGTCATTGAGGAAGCCGCTGCGCTGGAAATCGCGCGCACGCAGCAGTCGAACCGTATCCAGAAGCTCGAGGTCGAGCGGGTCGAGGCCGAAGCGACCCAGGTGCAGCGGATCGCGGTGACCGAGATGGAGGCCCGCTCGGCCCGCGAACAGGCCCGCATTGCCGAAGAGACCGAACGCCTGAAGGAGGTGGCGCGGATCGAGCGCGAGCGCGGCGTGCGCACGGCCCAGATCGAGCAGGATCTGGCGCTGCAGATCGCGGTTCAGGAATCGAAGGCCAGCGTGGCCCTGCAATCGGAAAAGCAAAGCCGCGCCGAGGCGCAGGCCGCGCTGGCGCGTGCTGAATCGATCACCGCCGAAGAGGCGATCAACACGGCACGCCTGACCGCAATTGCCGAGCGCGAGAAGGCCATCGAGATCCTCGACGCCGAAAAGGAAGCCGAGAAATCTGCCACCTCGGTCCGGGTCCGGGCGCGGGTGGAGCGCGAGGCGGCCGAGGATCAGGCCCAGGCGATTATCGCCCGCGCCCGCGCCGAGGCGGATTCGATCAAGATCGCGGCAGATGCCGAACGCGAAAAGGGCGAGGCCGAAGCGGCCACGATCCGCGCGAAGGTGGAGGCAGAAAACTCACTGTCGCCAGACGTGATGAACTTCAAGCTGCGGCTGGCAAAGATCGAGGCACTGCCCGCAATCATCCGCGAGATGGCAGAGCCGGCGCGTCATATTCAGTCCTTCCGCATCAACCAGATCACTGGCATGTCCGGCAATGGCGCCACCACTGCGGGCAGTGCACCCGAGGGCGGCGACGGCATTGTGGATCAGGTGATGGCCGGCATGCAGCGCAACGCTGTTGCCATGCCCATTCTGACGGCTCTCGGCAAGGAGGTCGGCATTGATTTCACCAGGGGAATGGAGGGCATTGCTGCCGCCGTTTCCGGCGCTTCGGACGAAACCACAGAAAACTGAGTCTTCTGGGAAGCGGTCCCGGCAGCGATATTCAAAGGTGAGACCTGGCCACCTCCCGGTCCGGTGCCACGGGCGGGGTCAGCCCGCCGGGATCGACACTCAGAGCCCATCAAAGACATTCGATCAGACTTGCAGCAAGCATGCCAGTCGCTCGTGCAGCCGAACGCGCGACCCCTTCCCGCCGGTCGGCCTCGACCAGTGCGGCATGGCCGCACCCGCGGAAACCGGCGCTCGACGGGCCCTGCCCGCAACACCCGCGGTTCAGGCCTGGGTCGCGCGCTGCATGGACCGGCCTGCCGCGTGCGAAACCGGCGAGCGCTGACGGGGTGTCATGATCGCAGTCCCGCGCGACGGGGCTGCGATCATGACGATGGCAGAACTGATCAGGCGATCAGCATGTTCAGGCATGCCCCTGGCTCAGGCCGCGACGACGGGCCAGCAGGTCATGTGCCTGGACCGTAAGCATCCCCAGAAGCACAAATGCGCCGCCAAAGAGGAAGTCCGGCGTCAGATGTTCGCCCAGCAGCAGCGCACCTGACATCACACCGAAGACGGGCGTCATGAGGCTGAGCACGCCGAGGCGGGAGGAGGGATAGACCTGAAGGAGGCGGAACCATATCATGAAGCTGACGGTGCAGATGATAATGGTCTGAAACCCAAGGTTCACGAGATCGACAGCGCGGGGCTGCATCCCGAGGCGTCCGGTCAGAGCGCTGAAAGCAAGGGCCACAATGCCCGCCACGAAAAGCTGGTTTGTCAGCGTCTGGGCCGGAGGCGCATTGGCAAGGCGCGAGGTGCGTATAACGACCGTCGTCAGCCCCCAGGCAATACCGGCACCAAGGCCAAGCAGGTCACCGACAATCATCGACGGCGCGAGGGGCTGATTGCCGCGCAGCTCTGGCAAAAGGAAGATCGCCGCCACTCCGGTGAAGGTTATCGCCACCCCCAGCCACTGAACGCGCGCCATTCGCTCATCGGGCTGCGCAAAATGCAGCCCCATGGCGGCAAAGATCGGCCCCGTATAAAGGAATACCCCGATATGCGATGCCGTGGTCCAGCGCAGCCCCTCGGCCACCAGCAGAAACTCCAGCGCAAAGAGCGTGCCTGCCAGCAGGCCTGGGCCCGCGAAAATCCGGGGCAGCCAGCGGTCGCGGCGGACAAGTCGGCTGATGGCAAAGACAAGTGCCGCCGCGATGGCAGAGCGCAACCCGATCTGCAGCATCGGGTCGATGCCCGGAGCTGCAAGTTTCATCGCGGTCTGCTGCAGGCCCCAGGTGAGGCAAAGCAGGATCATCAGCCCAAGGGCGGTAAGGTCAATCGGTCGTTTCATGGGAGGGGCCGTTCGTTAAAGCACTTGCCTTGTCTACCTCTGGCGATATTGGTGCATATAGTGATTATCCGCCATTCCATTCCGGGAATCTGCCAATCATGCAACCGCCGCATCTCCGCCAGCCTCCGGGACATGTCACGCTTCCGGCCCCGATCTGGTTTCGGGTCGAGGCCATGCCGGATAACGGGACCTATCCTTTCATGCGCCACGCCTGGGGAGAGTTCGTCTATTCCTATAGTGGCGTGACCGAGTTGCGAACCGGCGGCCAGGTGCTGCTGGCGCCGCCGCATATGGCGTTCTGGATCCCTGCCGGGGCCGATCAGGTCGGCTATAATCGCAAGGCCACGGTGCATGTCTCGATCTATATCGATCAGTCCCTTTGCGCAGGAATGCCCGATGTGCCGGTTTCCCTGCGCGTAACCCCTTTGCTCCGGGCAATGCTCGACCGGCTGGAACTGGCCTCTTTCGATGACACACCGCAGCAAGCCCGACTGCTGCGCGTGATGGTCGACGAGATGGAGCGCTGTCCTGTGACCCAGAGCTTCCTGCCCGACAGCGACGAGCCCGCTTTGAAACGGCTGCTGGCCGCGTTGCATGACGCTCCGTCGGATCGGAGAAGCACCGCCACACTTGCCCGATCATTCGGCCTGAGTGAACGGACGCTGCTTCGTCTGTGTAAACGCGATCTGGGAATGCCCCTGACCGAATGGCGCAACCGGCAGCGTGCGGTTCGCGCCATCGCAATGCTGCAGGAGGATGTCAGCGTCGAGACCATCGCGCTCGATCTTGGCTATGCAACCGCCTCCGCTTTCATCGCCATGTTCAAAGGGATCATGGGGGACAGCCCTGCACGATATGTCGGCCGGTAGCGCGGCGCCTTATCGAAGCCCTGCCGGCACGAAAGGGCCTCACCCTTCCCGGCATCAGCACGGTACTGAATACGCAGGATAAGTCTGTCCGGGGCGGGGGAAAGTCCTGCCATCAGCAGATTTGTGCAACAGAGACGCTTCCGGGTGGAAACAAACAGGCCGATTTCATGAATGCAGACAGAAGCTGCAAGGTCCGTCACCTGCGCCTAGGGCCTCGATCCCGAAAGCCGCACCCGGCAGACGGCCACCCGTCCGACGGGTGTCGGCCCTGACCAGAGCGACCCGTTTCGGCCGGGTGCCGCGCCGCGCCGGGTTCGTGGTGGATCACGCCTGCCTGATGCGCGATGCCCGCAAGGTTATCGACGAGGTGGGCTTCAACCTCGACCCCGGCCAGCGGATCTCAGCCTGGCCCAGGTGCTGCTGGTCGAGATCACCCGCGCCATCTCGCGCGAGGCTGAGATCGTCATCATGGACGAGCCGACCTCGGCCATTGGCGAACATGAGAGCCATATCCTTTTCGACGCGATCCGCCGCCTGCAGAAAAAAGGCGTCGGGATCATCTATGTCAGCCATCGCCTCGAAGAGCTGTTCGGGATTGCCGACAGGTACAGCGTGTTCCGCGACGGTTGGTTCGTGGAAACCGGGGCCATGGCGGATCTGACGCGCGAGAGCTTCGTGGCGTTAATCGTCGGTCATGAATTGCACAGCAACGCCCATCCCGAACGCAACCCCGATGCCGCGCCGCTCTTGCAGATCAAAAACCTGACCGTGGCCCAGAAGGTGCACGGCGTCAGCCTTGATGTCGTTCCGGGTGAGATCGCGGTCTCAAGATAGGGCAGCCCGTCCGGGCCGGTCTTCCATTCCGGCGAAGAAAACCGCAGATCGCGCTTTTCGCTGCTGCAGAAGAGATCCGGCATCTCCATCTGACAGGTTGAGACAGAAAACCCTGCTGCGCAGGATCACCGCATGGGAGGATGCATTCCGATTGACCGCAACCATCATCGAGGGCGGGTCCATCGACAGGGAACTGGCGCTGGTCACCGCCATACCTAGAGGTTGCCATCGCCATCGCGCGTTGTGATCAGCGAGACGCTGATCGCCAATGCACGCATGCTCACGCAAAGTTTTTCTGCGAAATCAGTGTCATGGTCCAGGTTGGTACCGGGTATTCTCATTTCTCCATCCTCCGCGGGACCGCCTCCGGGTCCGCTGCAAGAGGAAACCAAAGCCCTGATATCGGCTTTGAAATTGACATGAATGCGCCGCTTGAAACTGAGACAGGCGTCTTAATTTCGACGGCACCGCCCCGACGGAATCGGTGTGCCAGGCCGGGTCAGCACCACGCGGTCGCGCAATGCGGGCGCGCAGACCGGCGCCAGGCTTTCGCCTAAAAGGCGGATCATCGCGCCATCCTGCCTGACGCCCGGCCAGTCGCTCCAAATATGGCGACATCCGTTATTCAGGACAAATCGACCGCATCAATGATGTCATGCCGGATTTCAATTTCTATCTCGTGCGGCCCTGCTGCCAGATCGCTGCAGCCAGACTCTGGCCCCCTATATCGAGGAGAGATCGGAATGAACGCGGAAACCCCGCAGGGCGAGCTGCCCCGTCTGCTGAACATGCACAATGGCGACAAAGTTCAGGGCACCTTCAGCCAGGCCGAGATGCAACGCCGTATCAGCGGGCTGCGTCAGATCCTGGCCGATCTCAGCCTTGATGCAACCTTGCTGACTTCCTACCATAATATCAATTACTTCGCTGATTTCATCTATTGCTCTTTCGCGCGCCGCTACGCCTATGTCGTCAGTCATGACAAGGCGACCAGCCTCTCGGCGGGGGTTGATGCGGGCCAGCCCTGGCGGCGGACCTTCGGCGATAATCTGACCTATACCGACTGGCAGCGTGGCAGCTATTTCCATGGCGTGAGCCGGCTCCTGCGTGGTGCGAAACGGGTCGGGATCGAATTCGACCATGTCACGCTGGAGACCCGGTCCCTGCTGGAAGAGGCTTTGCCCGGGGTTGAGCTGGTCGATATCAGCCAGGCCGTGATGTGGATGCGGACCATCAAATCCGCCGAGGAAATTGCCATCATCACCGAAGGTGCGCGTACCGCCAATGCGGGCGGCGAGGCCATTCGCAAAGTCATCGCCGAGGGGGTGCCGGAATATGAGGTCGCGCTGGCCGGTACTCAGGCGATGGTACGCCGGATCGCGGAGACCTATCCCCATGCCGAACTGATGGACAGCTGGGTCTGGTTCCAGTCGGGGATCAACACCGATGGCGCGCATAACCCGGTCACCTCGCGCCAGGTGCAGAAGGGAGATATCCTTTCGATGAACTGCTTCCCGATGATCGCGGGCTATTACACCGCGCTTGAGCGGACGATGTTTCTTGACCATGCCAGCGACGAACATCTGCGCATCTGGGCGATCAATTGCGAGGTCCATCGCCGCGGGCTGGAGCTCCTGAAACCCGGTGCTCGCTGTGGTGATATCGCCAATGAGCTGAACGAGATCTATCGCAGCCATGGGCTGCTGAAATACCGCTCTTTCGGCTATGGCCATTCCTTCGGCGTGATGTGCCATTACTACGGGCGCGAAGGCGGGGTCGAGCTGCGCGAAGACGTCAATACGGTGCTGCAGCCCGGCATGGTCGTCTCGATGGAGCCGATGCTCTCGATCCCCGAGGGTCTGCCCGGTGCCGGCGGCTACCGCGAGCATGACATTGTCGTGCTGTCGGAAAACGGGGCCGGGAACATCACCGGCTTTCCTTTCGGGCCAGAGCACAACATCATACCGGCATGATCCTGCCCCCGGCGCCCGTCCGGGATGATCGGCCGGAGTGACCATCAGCGCTCTGCGGGCATCCCCGCAGAGCATTTTATGCAAAGGCCAAACCTGATGCGCAGCATTCCCACCGATCTGCTCAGAACCTTTGTCACCATCATCGATGTCAAAGGCTATACCCGCGCCGGTGACAGGCTGGGCAAGACCCAGCCGACGATCAGCGCCCAGATCAGGCGCTTGCAGGATCTGCTGGGGGTGCAGCTGTTCAGCCGGGACGTGAAAGAGGCGGGCGGTGTCTATCTGAGCGAGGAAGGCGAGATCGTCGCGGGCTATGCCCGCCGCATCCTTTTGCTCAATGACGAGATGATGCTGCGCATCTCGCGGAGGGACAAAAGGGGCAAGCTGCGCCTCGGGATCCCCAGCGATTATGCGGATCACTTCATGCCAAAGCTGATGGCAGAGCTGACCGCCGAACAGGCCGGTTTTACCTTTGAGGTGGTCTGTGACCTGTCCTGCGCCCTTTTACGCGGGCTGCGGGAAGGGCAGTTCGATATCGTGGTTGCGATGACCAGCGATGGCCCGGCGGAAAAGGCCTTCATGACCTGGCGCGAGAAACTGGTCTGGGTTTCGGGGTCAGCGCAGCATGACTTCACCGATCCTTTGCGGATGGTCAGTTTCCCCGAAGGCTGTATCTACCGGCGCAGTATGCTCAGCGCCTTGCAGCGCGACGGGCGCAGTTTCGAGATGGTCTATTCCAGCCCCAGCCAGTCCTGCCTTGAAACCGCAATCGCCAATGATTTCGGGCTGGGAGTTCTTGCCGAACGCGTGGTTCCCGAAAGACTGATCCGCCCCGGGATGGAGGCAGGACTGCCCCGACTGGAAGATGCGGTTGTCGGGATCTACGTCAATGACAGTGCCCGCCCGGCCACCCGCAGTTTCGCGGCGCGCTTTGCCGATCTGTTTGTGCAGCACGTCGCCGGAGACTGATCCCCGGCGACGCTTTTTCATTGCCTGCGGCCCTGCCCGGCTCATTTCTGACGACGCCGGGACAGCAGCAGGACGACCAGCAAAAGCAGGGTCGAGATGTCCGGCAAAAGGGTCGCCGCGATCATGAGCGCCGGGTTGATCTGATCACGGATCCCCGGGTCATGAGGCGCTTAATCCGCAGCTCTTCCGTCGGGGCGCAGGGCCAGGTATTCCCACGCTTTGGCTGCATGGCAGCGATGACCCATTTTACGGCATTGCCCGTTGCGTGAATAACCAGGCGCAGTTTCTGGCGGCTGGCGGCCAGTTCGTCACCCTGCGCGCGGGCCATGGGCTGATGTTCAGACCGGCACTGTGGGCCCCCATGTGAACGGAGATCTCAACGAACAGATCCCGGGCTGCGTGCCTCTGCCGTGCGCTCTCATATTCCCGCCAGAAGTGCTCCAGGTGCCAGCAGCGCGGGCAGCGTCCGGATGAACAGGATCTTACCTGTCGCGGTCGCTGCGCCGAAAGCCCCTGCAAGTGCCACGCAGAGCAGAAAGAAGAGTTTAAACGCCATGCCTGCGGCCCCCATTACAAGGCCGGTGAGTAACCCCGCAGCCAGAAACCCGTTGTAAAGACCCTGATTGGCGGCCATCACTCTGGTCGTCTTTGCAAATTCCCCGGTCAGGTTAAACGCGCGCCGTGCCCGCGGCGTTGTCGATAAAAACATCTCAATCACCAGAATATAGATGTGAAGCGCGGCGATCACAGCGATCAGGATATTCGCGATCATGGGCGTCCCTCCTTCAGCGCCGGTGTCTGTGACGCATCCCGGCAGGTTCTCGCGGCGCAGGCGATGCGCAGGACGAGATCCCGGCGCAAGACAGAGATCCGATTGTGGATGGTTGCACGGCAAAGTGACGCCGCAGGCTTTCACCTATCGTGTCGTGTGATCCGCGCAGGACCGCAGGTTGACGCTTGCGGCATTGTTCTGCCGGGAAAAAGCTGAACCCGTCCCAGGTGGCAAGCGCCGGCATCGACATCATCTGATTGCGCCATGAATAGCCCTACAGGCCTTCGACATTGCCTTTTTCGCGACCATATAGGGGCTTCGGTCGGGTTTTCTGCCATCGCCGCTGCCGCAGTCCCGTCGCCCGGGACTGCGATTATGATGCCTTTTCAGCGCTCGCCGGTTTCGCGCGCGGCAGGCCGGTCCATACAGCGCGCGACCCAGGCCTGAACCGCGGGCGTTGCGGGCAGGGCATCGCCGAACCAGGCGAAGGGTGCCGCGCAGAGCAGGTCTGCCGCACTGTATTCCTGGCCAAGCAGATAGGGCTGCGTGATCAGAACCTCCTCCAGCCGGGCCAGCGCAGTGTCATAGTCCCGCAGCGAGGCCTCGACCGCCGGATGGCTCACTTTGGCCCAGCCGAGGATTGCCACCGGCTCGAAGACGCCCTGATACCAGGTCAGCCAGGACAGGTAGCGCCCGCGTTCCGGATGCCCGACGGCACGGCCCAGACCCGCCTGCGGAAAGCGGTCGGTCAGGTAGAGGATGATCGCGGCCCGCTCGCGGATCCAGTCCTCGCCATCGGTCAGATAGGGCACCTTGCCTTCGGGATGCGGGTTGGCCGGATCGCGCGCACCGCTGCCGTCCTGACGTGGGATCGTCACCTCGACGGTCCGGATCTGATCCGCGATGCCAAGCTCAAGGATCAGCTGTTTCACGCTGGTCGAGCGGCTGTTGGGCGAATGGTAGAAGGTCAGCATGTTTGACTCCTTTGCTGTTTGTTGCCACTGCCTAATCCAGCCCTGCTGACAGAAGGTGACAGGATGGCCCGCACCGACCGATTGATGCGCCTGATGGATGTGCTGCGCCGCCTCGCGCCGCCGGTCACGGCGGCACGGCTGGCAACCGAGACCGGGGTCTCACCGCGCCAGCTTTACCGCGATATCGCCACGCTCCGGGCCGGGGGCGCGCTGATCGATGGCGAGGCCGGTGTCGGCTATGTGCTGACCGAAGATCCGGCCCTGCCGCCGCAAAGTTTTTCGCGGCTGGAGATCGAGGCGCTGCTCCTGGCCGTGCAGTCGCTCGACCGGATCGGGGATGCCGCGATCACCGGGGCCGCCCGCGTGGCGATGGCGCGGATCATCGCGACGCTGCCGGGCGATCAGCCGCGCCAGGCGCTGCATGCGGTCATGCGCAGCTTTTCCGCCGGGCCGGAGCGCGATCCGCCGCAGATCGACCTCGCCGTTTTGCGGCAGGCCTGCTGGGAGGAAACCCCGGCGCGGATCGGCTATACCGATCTGAAAGGGGATACTTCTGAACGGCTGATCTGGCCGCTGGGGCTGTCTTATGGCGACCGCAACCTGATGCTGCTGGCGCATTGCCGGTTGCGGATGGATTACCGGCTGTTCCACGTCAACCGGATCGGCCATCTGGAGCTGACAGCGGAAAGCTTCCGTCCGCACCGCGTGCCCCTGATGCGCGCATATGTGCAAGGCAGGGTGGCGACGGCGCCTTGTCGGGATGCAACGCCTGTATGCGGCGGCGAATGAAGAGGCCTGCATCGTCCACGGCAGCCCGTAACAGCCGGTTGGCTTAACGGAATGCGGCATTTCCGCGCGCTCCAAAGCCGTCCTTCGACAGCAGAGGCAGCAGATCGAGGGAGAGGCAGCGTCGTGATACGGCAGGAAGCATAGCGCGAGCTCTCAGAATGCCAGCCCCGGTTATGCCAGCCGCAGTCGCCAATCCGGCTGCCCATGGCAGAGCGGTTTCCACTCCGCCGGATGCAGCGACAGCCCGAAACCTGGCAGCGTACGGAGGGGTCTTCCGTGCCGCCACCCCGGCCTTTATCGCGCGCATTGATTGGTCGAACCGGAGGCATTCGAAGGGCCGTAGCCTTTGGTGGTCCATGTCGTCGCAAGTTTGCCGCCCTTCCCGAGGATCTGCCATGTCCGGCCAGAGCCAAATTGGCTGGTCGCCGCGTCCTCAAAGCCCGGAGCCGGCCGAAATCCGCGATGATCCTGGCTCGTATCGGGAAAAGCCGCCGCAAAGCCAGGCTTGTCTGCGCGAAAGCTCATGGTCTGCCCGAATGAGCGGATTCAGTCCGCGCTGAGCGCAGAGCAGTGCTCTCGCAGCAGGTTTTTTTGCACCTTGCCCATGGTGTTGCGCGGAAGCTCTGCGACGAAACACACCTTTCTTGGCTGTTTGAAGCGCGCGAGCTGCGTTGCCAGCGCGGTGATTATTGCAGCCTCGGTCAGGACCGGGCTTCCGGTGGGAACCACGACCGCAGTCACCGCCTCTCCGAAATCCCGGTCTGGCACGCCGATGACGGCGGATTCCAGCACTCCGGGAATCTCGTCGATCGCGGCTTCCACTTCTTTGGGGTAGACGTTGTAGCCGCCGGTGATGATCAGATCCTTGCCGCGCCCGACGATATGGACATAGCCCCTGTCATCGATGCGACCGAGGTCGCCCGTGATGAAGAAGCCGTTCTCGCGCAGCTCTGCCGCCGTTTTCTCCGGCATCCGCCAATAGCCCCTGAAGACATTGGCGCCGCGCACCTCGATCATGCCGATCTCGCCCTGCGGCAGCTCCGCGCCGGTCTCCGGATCGGTCACGATCACCTCGGTCCCCGGCAGCGGCAGTCCGACTGTGCCCGCCACCCGGTCTCCGGCATAGGGGTTCGAGGTGTTCATATTGGTTTCGGTCATGCCATAGCGTTCCAGAATGGCATGGCCGGTGCGGGCGCGCCATTCGCGGTGGGTTTCCGCCAGCAGCGGCGCCGAGCCGGAGATGAAGAGGCGCATATGCGCGGTGGTTGCCGTGTTCAGCCGCGCCTCGGCCAGCAGCCTTGTATAGAAGGTCGGCACCCCCATCAGCACCGTGGCGCGGCCCATCAGGCTGAGGATGCGGTCAGGGTCGAATTTCGGCAGCAGGATCATCGAGGCGCCCGAGAAGAGCGTCACATTGGTCGCGACGAACAACCCATGGGTGTGAAAGATCGGCAGCGCGTGGATCAGCAGGTCGCTTGCCGTAAAGTGCCATGCCTCGCGCAGGCTCAGCGCGTTCGAGACCAGGTTGCCATGGGTCAGCATCGCCCCCTTGGACCGCCCCGTCGTGCCCGAGGTGTAAAGGAGGGCCGCCAGATCATCCGCCGCGCGCGGCAGGGTGACGAAATCACCGGGCGCGGCCTTTGCCGCTTCGGTCAGGCTGCCCTGGCCTGCCGCATCCAGCGTCACCATCCGCGCCCCGGCCTTTTCGGCGGTCGTCGCCAGATCGGCGACACGCGCCGGATCGCAGACAAAGAGCGCGGGCTCTGCATCGCCGATGAAATAGGCGATCTCGGCCGGGGTATAGCCGGTGTTCAGCGGCAGGAAGACCGCGCCCGCCCGCAGCGTGGCGAGGTAGAGGATGATCGCCTCAACCGATTTTTCCACCTGCACCGCCACCCGGTCGCCGGGGACCAGGCCAAGCCCGCTCAGCGCATGCGCCATTTTCCCGCTGCGCCGGGTCAGTTCGGTATAGCTGATCCGCTCGCCGCTGGGGGTTTCGATGGCGGTCGCCCCGGGATCGGTGATGGAGCGGGTCAGAATGTCGAAAAGATTGGCGGACATGGCATATTCCTGCAAAGGCGGGCTGTCGGGGGCGGGCTCTCAGGGGCGGGGGACGGGCTTCGCGGCTTTCGCGCTGTCTGAGGCGACGACGTGGCTGCGCTCGGCAAAGCCCTCATGGTTCACTTCGATCTGGCTGAGGTCATAGAGGTAATTGACCATCAGCCCATGCGACTGTTTCAATCCATTCTCCGAGACATCGCCCAGAAAATTCAGCCGCTCCAGCCGGGCGCCGTTGCCCAGATGGAAGCGCGCCACAGGATCGATAACACGCCCTGCCTTGTCGCGGGCGCTGAGGAAATAGCTGGCGGCGGCGGCCAGCAGCGGAGCGCGCATGCTCCCGGCTCCGGCGGCATCCCTGTGCCAGCCGGGCTGGTCGAGGGCGGCGAAAGCAAGGCGCTGCTCCGGGGAGATCAGGTCGGAGGCCTCATCCCTGCGCTGCGCCTCCAGCCAGGCGGCAAAGCCCGGAACCGGCGACAGGGTGACGAAGGTCCTGATATTGGGGCATTCGGCCTTCAGTTCCTCAACCACCTGTTTGATCAGGAAATTGCCGAAGGAAACTCCCGCCAGCCCTTTCTGGGTGTTGGAAATGGAATAGAAGACCGCTGTATCGGCCTCTTCCGCGCGGATCGGACGGCGCGTGAGGTCCAGCAGCTCTGCCACATTGTCGGGACTGGCGCGGGTCAGCGCCACCTCGACGAAGATCAGCGGCTCATCGGTCAGCTGCGGGTGAAAGAACCCATAGCAGCGCCGGTCGCCGGGTTGCAGCCGGTTGCGCAGATCGTCCCAGTTGCGGATCGCATGCACGGCCTCGTAGCGGATGATCTTTTCCAGAATGCTGGCCGGGGTGTTCCAGTCGATGCGACGCAGACCGAGGAAGCCCCGGTTGAACCAGGAGCCGAAGAGATGCGCGAAATCCTGATCGACCCGCCGCAGCTCCGGCTGGTCGCGCAGATGGCCGAGCAGCTCCTCGCGCATCCTGACCAGCGCCGCAGTGCCGCCAGGTGCAAGGTTCAGGCGCCGCAGCAATTCCTGGCGGCGCGGCTCGGAGGCGCTGTGCAGCGCCTCCATCGGCCCGGCTGCGTCGGGGGCCTGTTGCAGGGCGGCCAGCGCGGCCTGCACCGCCTTTGGGTCGGGGCCGAAATCATCGGCCAGTGCCCGAAGGAAGGCCAGCCGCCCCTCTGGACCCGCATCTTCAAAAGCCGCCAGCAGGGCACGCGCAATCACCACGCCCGAGGCCTCTCCGCGCCGTGACAGGAGGCGCGCGCCCAGCTCAGTCAGATCGGGGGGCGGAAGCCTGTCGCGCCCGGTCCCTGCGCGCCAGCCCATGAAGCGCCGGCCCCGTTCGGTCAGGCTCTCAAACAGATCGCCCAGCAGCGAAGGGCGGGATTGATCGGATCCGGCTCTGGACATTGCAAGGTTTCCGGGTGGTTTCGTCCGGGCAATGATATATCCATTATTAGCCATGTTGTATATAACAAATCTGCGGATGGATAAGCACCAGCGAAGCGGCTAGCTTCCGGCGAAGAGAAAGAGGGGGCGGATGTCCGGTATCTCCAATGCACTTCGGATCAGGAACGCGCTGGAAAATGCCATTGTAGAAGGCATTCACGCCCCGGGCGCGCGCCTCGATCCAGAGGCGCTGGAACGCGAGTTCGACTGTTCCCGCACCCCGATCCGCGAAGCGCTGCATCAGCTGGAGGCCTCGGGCCTTGTGCGGGTGATGCCCAAGCGCGGCACCTATGTCAGCTCCTGGTCGGTGGAAGAGCTGGCCGAACGGTTCGAGGCCATGGCCGAGGCCGAGGCCAGCTGTTGCCGTCTTGCGGCGCGGCGGATCACCGCACCGGAGCTGGCGGCTTTAGAGGTACTGCACCTGCAATGCGCGGCCCTGGCCGAAGCGGGCGATGCCGAGGGCTATTACCGGCATAATTCGCTGTTCCACCATGCCATCTTCCGCGCCACCCATAATGCGTTTCTGCAGCAGGAAACGGAGCGGCTGCACGCGATGCTGCAGCCCTACCGGCGCATGCAGCTGCGGGTGCGCAACCGGATCCCGCGATCCTGGAGCGAACATGATGCGATCCTGGCGGCGATCCGGGCCGGCGATGGCGAGGCCGCCGCCATGGCGATGCGCGATCATGTGATTGTGCAGGGCGACCGCTTCCATGACCTCGTCGCCGCGCTGCGGGCCAGTGCCCCGGCCGGGCGCTGAGCCGTCTCAGCCGCTGACCGAGCTGAGCATCAGGCTGGTCTCGCTGTTCAGCACGCCGTCGATCATGCGGATCTCGCGCAAGAGCTCGTCGAAATGCGACAGGCTGTCGGCGCGGATCTCGGCAATGAGATCCCAGCCGCCATTCGTGGTATGCAGCGCCACCACCGCAGGCAGGCCGCGCATCTTGCGGATCACCTGCGAGGTCGATTTCCCCACCACCTCGATCATCATGATCGCCCGGAACGAGCCGCTTTCGTAATCCTCGCGCACGCGGATTGTGAAACCAAGGATCGCCCCCGCGCTGAGAAGCCGGTCAAGGCGGTTCTGCACCGTCCCCCGCGAGACACCAAGCGCATCGGCAAGCTTGGACAAGGGCGCACGGCCATCGGCGCGCAGAAAGCTGATCAGCTTGCGGTCCAGTTCGTCGAAAACGAGCTTTGCCTGATCCTGTCCTGTCATCCGCTTCCTGACGATATTTGTAACGGGATTATAAGATATGGTCAAAATAACCCAGAATGTTGCCGGATTATAGCATTTAATTTGTATGTTGCTCTGTCGGACACTTTTGCTCACGGTTCTGAGCCCGCCTCGACCAAGGAGAAAAAGATGCAAAAACCAGTCCCGTCCGGTCGGGCGCTTGTGCCCTTTGTCAGCGTTGAGAACATGGCGCGCCTGATCACCAGCATCGGCCTGCCGCGCCTGCTGACAGAGCTTGTCGATTATATCGAACAGGATTTCCGCCGCTGGCAGAGCTTTGAAAAAGCGCCTCGCCTCGCATCGCATTCCGAAGGCGGCGTGATCGAACTGATGCCGACCTCGGATCATGTGAATTATGTCTTCAAATATGTGAACGGTCACCCGGTCAATCTGCAGCGCAACCTGCAAACGGTCGTGGCCTTCGGCGTGCTCTCGGATGTCGAGACCGGGTATCCGCTTCTTCTGACCGAGATGACGCTTTTGACCGCGCTGCGCACGGCGGCGACTTCGGCCATGGTGGCGCGGCTGCTGGCGCCGAAAGACGCACGCGTGCTTGCGCTGATCGGCAATGGCGCCCAGGCCGAATTCCAGGCCATCGCCATGCAGACCATTTGCGGCATCGAAGAGGTGCGGCTTTACGATATCGACCCTGCTGCCACCGCCAAGACCGCGCGCAATCTTGCGGCGACCGGCCTCAGGATCACCGAATGCAAAAGCGTCGAAGAGGTTGTCCTTGGCGCGCAGATCATCACCACCTGCACGGCTGACAAGCAAAATGCCACCATCCTCACCGATAACCTGGTTGGTGACGGGGTGCATATCAACGCGATCGGCGGCGATTGTCCCGGCAAGACCGAACTGGCTGCGGGTATCCTCACCCGCGCGGATGTGTTCGTCGAATTCCCGCCCCAGACCCGGATCGAGGGCGAGATCCAGCAGATGCCCGAGGATTTCCCGGTGACCGAGCTCTGGCAGGTGCTGAACGGCGAGCGCCCGGGCCGGGTGTCTGACCGCCAGATCACGCTTTTTGACAGCGTGGGTTTCGCCATCGAGGATTTCAGCGCCGTCCGCTATATCCGCGACAGGATCCGGGATACTGACTTCAAAGAAGATCTGGACCTGCTGGCCGATCCCGATGACACCCGAGATCTTTATGGCATGATGGGGCGTATCGCCGGGACCGCTGCGCAGGGTGCCGCAAAATGAAGGCGATCCGCACCTCCGTCCAGGCTCCTTCCGATGTGGTGATGATCCGGCCACATCGGTTCACGGTGAATACAGAAACCGCTTCGGACAATGTGTTCCAGAAAATGGAAGAGGCGGCCGCCGATCTCTCCGGTCTGGCGCATCAGGAAATCACCCGCGCTGTCGGGACCCTGCGGGGCCATGGCATCCGGGTGCATCTCTTCGAGGATGAGGGCCAGGACACCCCGGATTCCGTCTTTCCGAACAACTGGTTCTCGACCCATGCCGGCGGCCATGTGGCGATCTACCCGATGAAGGCGCCCAGCCGCCGGCGTGAGCGCAGGGCCGATATCATCGAAATGCTGAAAGCCGAATACCGCGTTCAGGACGTGATCGACTATTCCGGGCTGGAGCCTGACGGGCTGTTTCTGGAAGGCACCGGCGCCATGGTTCTCGATCATATCGACCGGGTGGCCTATGCCGTCCAGTCCGAGCGCACCAATCCCATCGCGCTGGAACGGTTCTGCACGCATTTCAACTTTGAACCGATGGTATTCGCCGCGGCAGACCGGCACGGTGTGGCGATCTATCATACCAATGTGCTGATGTGTATCGCGACCGATTACGCGCTTGTCGGCCAGTCGCTGATCACCGATGTCGCGCGGCGCGACGAGATTGCGAACCGCCTGCGCGATACCGGACGCGAGGTGATCGACATCAGCGAAGAGCAGATTGCCCGTTTTGCAGGCAATGCGCTGGAGTTGAGCGGAGAATTCGGGCGAATCCTCGTGATGTCCACCACCGCCCGCGAAAGCCTCTCGCAGCAGCAGATCGATATGATCGAAACCTCGACCCCGATTGTCGCGCTGGATATTCCGACAATTGAACGGGCCGGGGGATCGGTGCGCTGCACGATCGCGGGGCTTCATCTTACCCGCCGAACCAGGTAGGTCACAACCGAACCTGCCCGGCGGCACCATGGCCGCCAGGCAGAAACTGCGCCCCCCGCTGCGGGACTTCCTTTCGGCCCTTATCCCGGCCCCATCTTCAGGTGACTTCCATGACCACGACCCCTGTTTACCGTTTCAATTCGGTCATTCTGCGCGCGCCGTCGCGTTCGATTGTGAATGGCCTGCGGGCGGTGGATACCGGCAACCCGACCTATGAGGGCGTGAAGGCGGAACATGAGGCCTATATCACGGCGCTGACCGATGCCGGCTGCGAAGTCACGCTTCTGCCCGCGCTGGAGGAATTCCCGGATTCCGTTTTCGTCGAAGACCCCGCGCAGGTGTTTTCCGAAGGCGCGGTGATCCTGCGCCCCGGTGCCGAGACCCGGATGCACGAGACCCAGCATATCGCGCCGGTCCTGCGCGAGAAATTCTCGACCGTGCTGGAGCTGGCCGAAGGGGGCTATGCCGATGGCGGTGATATCCTGACCACGCCGGACCAGGTGATGATCGGCCTCTCGGCCAGGACCGACCGCAAGGGGGCCGAAGCGCTGCAGGATTGTCTGACGCAGCTTGGCCGCAAATCCTCGATCGTCGCCACGCCCGAAGGCGTGCTGCATTTCAAGACCGATTGCTCGCTTGTCGGCGATGATCTGGTGCTTTCGACTGGCCGGCTGGCGGCGTCAGGTGTCTTTGCCGGGCTGCGCACCCTGATCGTGCCCGAGGGCGAAGAAGCCGCCGCCAATGCGCTGCGCGTCAATGACGTGGTGCTGGTGGGCAAGACATTCCCGCGCACCATCGACCTTCTGACCGCTGCGGGTCTGACTGTCGTCGCCATCGACACCACCCAGATCGGCAAAGTAGATGCGGGCCTGTCCTGTATGTCTCTGCGCTGGTTTGATCCCAAAAAATAACTAAAAGACAAACCACCCCCAACTCCTGACAGGGAACGATGATGAAAAAGACCCTCCTCTCCATGGCAGTCCTCGCGGCGGTTGCGACCGCCGCCCATGCCGAACCGCTGCGCCTTGGCGTCAGCCCCGAGCCCTATATGCCGATGACCTCGTTCGATTCCTCGGGCACCTGGGTTGGCATCGAGGCCGAGCTGACCAATCTGCTTTGCGCCGATATCCCGGAAGGCTGCGAAATCCGCCAGATGACCTGGGAAGCGCTGATCCCCGCCCTCCAGGAGAAAAAGTTCGATTTCATCGTTGGCGCCTTCTCGGTCACCGACAGGCGTCGCGAAGTCGTTGATTTCAGCACGCCCTATGTCTACGCCCAGACCGATGTCATCGGCGCCAAAGCAGACAGCCGCCCGCTTACGCTGGTCAAGGATCCGAATGGCGAGGGAGAAGTGCTGTCGGCGGAAGGTCTTGATGGCGTCATCTTCGGCGTTCAGGCCGCAACGATTCAGGCGAATTACATCGCGGCCTACCTGCCGGGCAACGGCACCCAGAACTACAATAATGCCGATAATGCGATCTCGGATCTCATGGCGGGCCGTGTCGATTACATCGTCGTGGATAGCAATTATGGCAAGGACTTCCTGACCTCTGCCGATGGCGCGGACTATGAGACCAAGATGCGCCTGCCCAACAATATTGTCCTTGGCGAAGGCGTGGCCTATGCCGTGCGCAAGGGTGATGCCGAGACCCTCGACAAGGTGAATACCGCGCTTGGGAAGCTTCTTGAGGCCGGCACCGCGAAAGAGATTCTGACCAAATGGGGTCGTGAGTAAGCAAACCTTCCGGGGCAGGGCCAGACGGCACTGCCCCATTTTTCCGCAAAGGCGAAGACAGGCCGATGGACTCAAAATGGGAATTGCTCGGCTGGGGTGATGCCGGCTGGGGCGACCAACTTCTGCATGGCTTCATGATGACCATCGTGGTGTCATTGATCGCCTATGCAATGTCGCTCACGATCGGACTTCTGGCGGCCCTGAGCAAACTCTCCGCGCGCCGCATGCTGCGCGGCATTGCCAATACCTATACGACAATTGTGCGCTCTCTGCCCGAGCTCCTGGTCATCCTGATCGTCTATTTCTCGCTGGTCGGCGGGGCCGAAAAGCTGCTGAAGAGCCTTGGGCTGGTCAGTGACAGGTTTGAATTTAGCGGGTTCTGGGCCGCGGTCGTCGCGCTGGCCTTCGTCAATGGCGCCTTCATGACCGAGGTGATGCGCGCCGGCATCCTCGCGGTGCCAAAGGGCCAGACCGAGGCCGCCGAGGCCATCGGCATGCCGCGCGCGCTGCTCTTTCGCCGTATCGTGCTGCCGCAGATGCTGCGCCATTCGGTGCCGGGCCTCGGTAATCTCTGGCTTGCCATCACCAAGGAAAGTGCCGTCGTGGCCGTGCTTGGCACCTTCAACGAGCTGCTCTTTACCGCCTATCGCGCCGCCGGGGTGACCAAGGAATACGGGCTGTTCTACAGCGTGGTCGCCGCCGCCTTCCTCCTCATCTCGCTGGTTTCCATGGCGATCATCCATCGCATCGAAAAGCGCGTGGGAAGGGGCTTCTGATGATCAGCGATATTCTTCAGTTTCTGCCGCCCCTGATCAAGGCGCTGCCGCTTACGCTGATGCTGACGGCGGTTGCGGGCACGCTCGGGCTGTTTTTCGGCATCATCCTGGCACTTGCCCGGATTTCGGGTTACCGGATCCTTGTCTGGCCCTCGTTCACGCTGGGCCTCGTGATGCGGGGGACGCCGCTTCTGGTGCAGCTTTATCTGGTCTATTACGGCCTTGGAGAGCTGCTGCCCGGTACCTGGGTGCGGCATTCCTGGCTCTGGCCCTATCTGCGCAATGCGATCTGGTATGCGATCCTTGTGCTGACCATCAGCCAGGCCTGCTATAATGCCGAAGTGTTGCGTGGCGCCATCCTTGCGGTGCCGAAGGGCCAGATCGAGGCCGCCCGTGCGGTCGGCATGAGCCCCGGCCGCATCTTCCGCCGCATCACCCTGCCGCAGGCCTTCCATGCGGCGCTGCCGGTTCTGGCCAGCGACGTGATCATCCTCCTGAAGGCGACCTCTCTCGCCTCGACGGTCACGATCATGGAAGTGCTGGGCACCGCCCGCGCGCTTCAGCGCGAGACCATGATGATCCTCGAGCCGCTGATAGCCGCTGCGATCATCTATTTCGTCGTCGTTCTCATCCTCACGCAGCTCACCTCGCTGCTTGAGCGCAAGGCAACCAGCTATCGTGCCCGATGACCGGGCAATGGGCCAAACCGCGTCGGGCGGAAAGGATTAAACAAGATGGCCAATGATATCGCGCTTGCGGTCAGGGATATCCGCAAGAAATTCGGCCCGCTCGAAGTCCTCAAAGGCATCAGCCTCGAGGCAAGGCGCGGGGATGTCATCTCGCTGATCGGGCAAAGCGGATCCGGGAAAAGCACGCTTTTGCGCTGTATCAATTATCTCGAGACCCCGGACAGCGGCGAAATCATCGTCGGCGATGAGGTGATCCGCGCCCGGCCCGTCCGGGGCAGGATGTCGCGCGCCGACCGCAGGCAGCTGGAACTGGTCCGCCGGCGCCTTGGCATGGTGTTCCAGAACTTCAATCTCTGGGCGCATATGACGGTGCTGGAAAACATCATCGAAGGGCCGCGCCATCTGCTGGGCCTCACGCGCGATCAGGCCGTGGCCGAGGCGGAGCAGCTCTTGGAGAAGGTCGGCATCCGTGAAAAGCGGGACAGCTACCCCTCGCGCCTTTCTGGCGGGCAACAGCAGCGCGTGGCGATCGCGCGCGCGCTGGCGATGAACCCTGAGGTCATGCTCTTTGACGAACCGACCTCGGCGCTTGATCCCGAGCTGGTGCAGGAGGTGCTGCAGGTCATCAAAGGCCTTGCCGCCGAGGGCCGCACCATGATCCTTGTCACCCATGAAATGGCGCTGGCGCGGGACATCTCTTCCGAGGTGGTCTTCCTGCATCAGGGCCTGGTCGAAGAGCGCGGCGCGCCCGCAGAGATGATGAGCAATCCGAAATCGGACCGGCTGCGCCAGTTCCTGCGCATGGTCGCGTGAGCCGGTCCGGAGCGCCATATTTCCTGAACGAGGGCACTATGTCTGACACCGCAGGCCCCGGGCGCGACGCCACCATCGCGGCGGCACTTGCCGCGCTGGAAAGCGGGCGCTTTCGTGACGATCTTGCCGCACGCGTGGCGATCCCCTCGGTCTCGACAGACCCCGCGCATCTGGCGGATTGCGAAGGCTATCTGCGCGCGGCCATCGCGCCCGAGCTGACCGCTCTGGGCTTCACGCTGGCCTTTTACCGCCGCCCCGAAACCGCGCTGCCCTTCATGCTCGCCAGCCGGATCGAGGGCGCGGATCTGCCAACGGTTCTGCTTTATGGCCATGGCGATGTGGTCGAGGGCATGGAGGCCTCCTGGCAGCCAGGGCTGTCGCCTTTCACGCTGCAAGACCGGGACGGGCGGTTCTACGGGCGCGGCACGGCGGACAATAAGGGTCAGCATTCGATCAATATCGCGGCGATCCGGGCGCTGATCGAGACCGAAGGCGCACTTGGCTTCAACCTGAAATACCTGTTCGAGACCGGCGAAGAGGCAGGGTCTCCGGGTCTCGCCGGGCTTTGCGAGGCGGCGCGGGATGATTTCGCCGCCGATGTCTTCATCGCGTCAGACGGGCCGCGCGTCTCGGCGGATTTGCCGACGATGTTTCTGGGCGCGCGCGGGGTGATGGATTTCTGGCTTGAACTGCAGGCGCGCGACGGCGCAGTCCATTCCGGGAACTGGGGCGGTCTGGTCGCCAATCCGGCGGTGGAGCTCTGCCATGCGATTGCGGCGCTGATCGGCCCGACCGGCCAGTGCCTCGTGCCAGAGCTGACACCGGGCCAGATCCCCGATGACATCCGCGCGTCGCTTGCCGGCTGCGAGATCACCGCGCCTTCGCCCGACCTTGCGCTTGATCCCTGGTGGGGCGAGCCGGGGCTGACCCAGGCCGAGCGCGTCTATGCCTGGTCATCGCTTGAGGTGATGGCGATCTCTTCCGGGGATATCGGCTCGGCTGTGGGGGCGATCCCGCCGGTCGCCCGCGCCCGGCTGGAGCTGCGTTTCCCGCTGGGTGTCGCGGTTGACGGCGTGCTGGATGCAATCCGTTGCAGGCTTGATCAGGCGGGGGCGGGGCGGATCAGGGTCATCGCCTCAGACTATCCGCCCTTCCCGGCCAGCCGGTCAGAGCTTTCGAACGAATGGGTCGGCTTTATTGCCACCTCGATTGGTAAAAGCCTCGGGCGGGCGCCTCAGATCATCCCGAATTTCGGCGGCGCCCTGCCGAACCGGATCTTTGCCGAAGGGCTTCGGCTGCCGACGATCTGGATCCCGCATTCCTATCCGGGCTGCGGTCAGCACGGCCCGGATGAGCATCTCCCCCGGGCTATCGCCGCCGAGGGGCTGCAGATCATGGCCGGGCTTTTCTGGGACATCGGCCATAGGGGCCTCTGAGGGGCGCGGCAACGGCGCCCCCCTTTCGCGCCACTATCCCCGGGCGAAGAACCGCGCGACGATTGCGGTCAGGAAGTCCGGCAGGGTTTCAAAGGCATAGGGGGCGTGAACCCGCTCCAGCCGCTGATGGTATTCGCGGCCCCAGGGCCCGATATTGACCACCGGAAAGCGCAAAGCATTTTCCGGCACATGGTCGATATAGCGCCGCGCGGGGGTGTTTTCCGCGACGATCCTTGCGTCTTCCGGTGGCGGGACATTGCCCAGAAAGCTCATATCTGAGATGCCGACAAAGGTGTCGCGCCAGCAGATCTGCACCCTGGTCGCAGCGAGTATCTCCTGCCTTGCGGCCTCGATCGCGCCCATCAGCGCCGCGTCATCAGTGCGGTCGGGATCGAGATGGCTGTGCGGGTAATGCAGGCTGCCAAAGCCCAGCACAATCGCGGGCCCGTTCAGCCCCGCTTGCGCCACCAGCCGCGTGCAAAGCGCCCGGCTGAGCGCCAGCGGATTGTCGAGGGCGGGCGGTGTTGCGAGGATCTCCTCCAGCGCGGCCTGACCTTCCCGCGCGGCAACAAGGCGCATCAGTTCCGCCACGGTCAGGACGCGCGAAGGTTCGGGGGCAGCCACTTCGCCGGTAAAGGCCTGCCGGTTGCGCGCGAAAGCCGCCATCGCCGCCGCAAGCGCGCTTTCCGCAAGGTTGTGGAACTGCGCCATCAGCGCCGAGGGGCTTCGGCTGTGCGACAGCCAGTTGAAGGCCAGCCAGACCTGTTCCGGCGTGGTCACATCATAGCCGGCGCGGAAATCACCACCGTCAAGACAGATCGGCGGCGGCGAGACCTCGGCGCCGCCGTGGTCGCAAAGATCGGGATTGGTCTCCATGGCGGTCATCAGATGCGCCGCGATCAGATGCGCGCTGGCCCCGTCGAAAGGATAGCTCGCATGGGAGGGCTTGCCCAAGACCATCGCAAACGGCAGGAGCTTGCCGATCGTGCCTTTGTAGATCGCCCTTCCCCCGGCGCCGTCGCCCTGATCGCTGGTCGCATCAAGATTGATGCCGCCCGCAATCTCAAGATCCCAGTCGCGCGCGAGATCGGGCAGGATGTCGCGAAAGGCCCGCATGCCCTGCGAACTGGCCTCTTCATCCGGGGTCATCACCAGCAGCAGATTGCCCTCTGCCGCCCCGGCACCCGCGAAATTCTCCAGCGTGGTAATCCCGGCGGCAATGCCGCTTTTCATATCGAGAAGCCCGCGCCCCGGCAGGAAATCTCCGCTTTCGAAATCGACCCGCGCCTTTTCCTCGGCGGGGGAAAGCGGGCGGCTGGCCAGATCCTGGCGCAGCGCGGCAAGCAGTGGTTCGGGCGAGAAGGCCAGATGCGCGAGGTCACGGTAATTCGCGGCGGAAACCACATCATAATGGCCCGCAAGCACCAGGGTCCGCCGCCCGGCCCCGCGCAGAAGCCCGACCACGATCTGCCGCTGCGGATCGCCATGGCTGCCGATCAGCCGCACCCGTTCAGGATGATCCGCGAAACAGGGCAGCCCCCGCAAAAGGGCTGCGGCTTTCTCGCCAAAGGCCGCTTCGCCCGGGGTGCCGGTCTCGCTCGCCCATTCCACAAGGCGCAGGGCATGATCCAGGCAGCGCGCTGCGTTTTTACCCTGAACCGCGCGCCCGATCTGGCTGCCGCCGGGCTGTTCTTCATTCGCCATCGATCATCCTCACCGGCATGTCATTCTCACTCTGCCCGGGCGGCACAAAGGCCTCTCCCGTCAGGGCCTCGACCGATGACAGGGCCACCGTCACCAGTTCATTTTCCTCGAAAAGCCCGCCCGCAAGCCGTCCCTCCAGCCAGAGCCCGTCCATCAGCGCATTGATCGCAACGGCGAGCCGATGGGCGCGGGCCGGATCGATCTCTTTGCCGCGCGCGGCAAGGAAGGCGACGATCAGGCGCTGCAGCTTGTTGCGGAAGGCCAGATAGCCCTCGCAATGGATCCCGGCCAGCGTCGGATCATGGCTCACCTGGCTGATAAATGCCGACCAGAGCGCCAGATTTCGGTTGTTCGAAACCGGCTCGGTCAGATTGGCCACAATGAAACGGCGCAGGTTCTCCGCCGCCGATCCTGCATCTTCCTCATCGGTGAAGGTCAGGACAGAGACCACCCTGCGATACGCCTCCTGCAAGAGGATCTCTTTGCTTTCAAAGTGATGCGCGATCAGACCGGGGGCAACCCCGGCCTGTTTCGCGATCTCGCGGAAGGTTGCGCCCTGTAGCCCCGACTGCGCAATCACGTCCAGCGCCGCCTCGACCAGATCGCCCCTGCGTTGCGCCTCGGGAATCCGCCGCCAGGCCGGAGCCTTCGTCACGCCGCTTGCCGATGGACCGGACGGGTGAGGCAGGTCGGCCCGCCCTCGCAGGCGATGCAAAGCGCGTCGCCCTCGAAGGTTTCCACCGTGCAACCGGCAGCCTCCAGCGCGGCCGTGGTTTTCGGGAAACCGCTCAGCATGATCAGCTCAGAGGGGCGGGTCGGCAGCACATTGAGGCTGAGGCCGTTGCTGGCGAGGAATTCATCCTTCGGCGCCTCGACAATGCGGATGCCGCGCTGTTTCAAAAGCTTGTAAAGCGCAACCGGCAGCAGCGGCAGGAAGGCCAGCACCAGGTCATCCGCCAGCGGGCTCAGCACCGACAGGAGATGCAGGCAGGCGGCCTCACCATCCCAGAGCGGCAGGTCAAAGGCCATGACGCTGATCCCATCGGGGGCAAGGATCGCGGTCAGCTGGTCGATGCCCTGCTGATTGGTGCGGATGCCGCGCCCGACAAGCAACGTTTTCGGATCAAGCCAGATACAGTCACCGGCCTCGACGGTTGCCTCGCCGGTGATCCGGCCTGCGACCGGGATCTGATGCTGCTGATAGACGGCCTCGTGCAGAGCGGGTTCATCCCGGCGGCGCAGCTTGCCCATATTGAGGATGATCGCGCCCTTGTCGGTCATCAGAGAAGGGTCATGCGTGAACATCGCATCGGCAAGGCCGTCGTCCTGATCCTCAAGCCAGATGATCTCGGCCCCGGCCTTCACGATCAGATCGGCAAAGCCCTGATATTGCGCGATGGCTTTGGCGCTGTCGAAAGGGGTCACATAGTTCCAGTCAGCGGGATCGGCCTTGATGAGGCTGGCCCCTGGCCGGCGCATCATCACCTTTAGCAAAGGCGCCGACATTTCCTGTGAACCGTATTGTGCCATGGATCTCTCCCTTGTCGCGCGTCACGATATCTTATTGGTCAGGTGATCAATAGGGTCGGAAGGGTCACGCCGTCAAGGCCCGGGCCACGCTCCGCAGAGGTGAGGCGCGACTCATCTGATCGCTCTGCCGCGCTGGAAGAAGTGGCCCGCCCAAAGGGGCGTATTCCGACAGCTATGGGCCTTGGTCCGATGACGCGGCGTTCGGCCAGCTCCGCAACAGGCCGCCGCAAGCAGGAGCGCTGATCCCTATCGCCTTGTCAGAATTAAACCGGACCATTCTGCAAGATGATGGTGACGCTGCTGCCCTCGCCCTTGTCGGTGTGATAAGGATCTTCGGCTCTGTCACCGTCGCAAGCGGCGAGCAGCGCTGCCAGTATCAAAACACTTCGCCAGGAAATCTTCGGCGTCATCGCCTGTAGTCCTGCCCTAAGCCTGGTGCGCCGATTGCTTGGTGGCGCGGACAGGCAGATCCCGACCGTGCCTGTCAATCAGCGCAGCTCCAGATCGACGGCGCTGATCTTGCCGCCACGTCCTGCTTCGGTCTCAGAGGAGATCTTCTGGCCATCCGGCAGTGACCGGATGCCGGCCCGTTCTACCGCGGCGATATGCACGAATGCATCTGCGCCGCCCGCATCCGGCCGATGAAGCCATCGCCTTTGTCGGTGTCGAACCATTTGTCCCCGGCAACTGTGAGACCTGGCTGAATGTGATGAACATCGAGATTGAAGACGGGCAGAGCGAACGTAAGCTCTAGGGTGTTTTCTATGGCGAGGGTTTTGACTGGGACAATCAGGGGTGGCGTCAGATTGGGGCCTTCCGCAGCTGTGTTCTGAAGCCGCCGGAATGGGCCGGCCTGATCCGTTACGAGCCACGCAGATAATACCGCCCAGGTCCGCGGCAGTTCTCAAGGATTGACTGTCCGGGGTTTCGCCGGGAAGGGCGTAAGTCGGGCGCATGCTCAAAGCAGGGCCGGAACCGATCACCCTGCTGACAGGCCAGCCGCCGGAAGCCTTACAGATAAAATCAGACCTCAGGCTACCAGCCACACCCTTTGACCTGTAGCCCCATTCAGTCCCGCCACAAGACATCGCGGCTGATCGCTGCGAGCGAATTGCAGCCGGTCAGTGCCATTGCCACCTCAAGCTCGGCCCGCAAAATGGTGACCATATGCGCGACCCCGCTTGCGCCGCCGGTCGCAAGCGCGTGGATCTGCGGGCGCCCCACCATCACCGCCGCCGCCCCGAGCGCCAGCGCTTTCAGAATATCGGTGCCGCGCCGGATGCCGCCATCGCAGATCAGCGGCACCCGCCCCGCTGTGGCTTCGGCAATCCTGGGCAGGATCTCGGCAGAGGCGGGCAGGCCGTCCAGCGCCCGTCCGCCATGGTTCGAGACGATGATCCCGTCGATGCCCGCTGCAATGGCGCGGATCGCATCCGCGGGTCGCGTGACCCCCTTCAGAAGGATCGGCAGGCGCGTTGCCGCCCGGATCCAGGCCAGGTCTTCCCATCGCGGCTGTGCCTCCAGAAGCCCCAGAAACGCGGCGCTGCGCCCGGGCATTGCGGTGACCTGGGGCGGCGCCATGCCGATTGTGTTCACCGCCCCGATGCCGTCGGGCAGGCGAAACCCGATCCTCTCTTCGGTATTGCGCAGCTTGACCGGCGCATCGACCGTCAGCACCAGCGCGCGGGCGCCCGCCCCTTCGGCGCGCCGGATCAGGTTTTCGGTATCCTCGCGCCGGGCCTGGGCATAAAGCTGGAACCACCAGGGCCCCTGCGCCACCGACCCGAACTCCTCGATCCGTGTCGAGGCCAGCGTTGACAGGGTCATAACCGCGCCGGTCGCGGCTGCTCCAAGTGCGGTCTCGCTTTCCCCTTCCGGATGGGCGAGATGATGATAAGCCACCGGCGCCAGCAGCACGGGATGATCGAGCGCCAGGCCAAAAAGCGACAGCCCGGTCGAGGCCCCGCGCATATCCGCAAGCACAGCTCCCGCCAGCCGGATCCTGTCCCAGCCTGCTAAATTGGCCGCATGGGTCACGCCGTCGCCCGCGCCCCCGTCCAGCCAGGCCGAGACCATCGCCGGCAGTCGCTCCTGCGCAAGCCTCGCATAATCGCACAGGGCGACGACATCAGGCGGGATCGCGAAATCCTGGCGCAAGGTTCAGACCTCGGCCCATTGGCGGATCATATTGTGGTAATGCGCCGTCAATGCGGTCACGGCCGGGTCATCATCGGGCAAGAGCGACCGGATCCGCATGATCGCCTGATCCAGATCGTAAAGCATATGACGCTGCCAGTCATCGCGCAGCATGGATTGTGCCCAGAAGAACGAGGCCCAGCGGGAGCCACGCGTGACCGGCGTCACCGCATGCAGCGAGGTCGCCGGATAGATCACCGCAGCCCCCGCAGGCAGTTTGACCTTATGGGTGCCGTAGGTGTCATGTACGACAAGTTCGCCGCCGTCATATTCTTCGGGCGGGGTCAGGAAGACCGTGGTCGAAACATCGGTCCTGATGCGCTGGCCAGATCCGGGCACAACCCGGATCGACCCATCGACATGCTCACCAAAGGTCATGCCGGGATCATAGCGGTTGAACATCGGTGGCAGCACATGCAGCGGCAAAACCGCCGAGGAATAGACCGGGTTGCGGCCAAGCGCGCGCGCCACGATCTGCGACAATTCGCGGCCAGCGGGGCTGTCTTGCGGGACTTGCAGGTTCTGCTTGACCTGCGCCGCCTGATCGCCCGCAGTCACACGCCCGTCGACCCAGTCGGTCCCTTCAAGCACCTGACGGATATAGGCCAGTTCTTCTTTGGTCAGCAGATCGGGAATGGTGACAAGCATCGGCGGCTCCGTCTGGTTTTTGGCAAGGATAGCGCGCGACCCGGACCTGGGTAAGCCCGGATCGGGCGGGCCGGACAGGAAGGCGGGCGGCAGATGGGCCGCCTTCAGATGTGGAAAAGGGGCGACATTGCGCCGCCCCTTTCCAGGATCAGGTCAGCCAGGGGCAAAGTGCCCGGCTCAGAACCGGTAATCGATCTTGGCGGTGACCGAACGGCCCGGCGCGCGGTTCGCAAAGATCCCCACATGCGAGGCGTCATAGAGGCGCTCGTCCAGCAGGTTGTTGATATTGACCTGCAGCACAGTGGCCTCGGTCAGCTCATAGGACACCATCGCGTCAAGGCGCCATTGCGACGGCAGGATCATCGTGTTCGCCGCATCAAGCCAGCGCTTGTCGGTGAAGGTCGCACCACCACCCAGGGTCAGTTTGTCATTGACCGCATAGGTCGACCACAGGCTGAAGCTGTTCTTCGCATTGAACTGCATCTGCTTGCCGTCATTGGCGCCGGTGGTGCCGCCGCCTTTGATCACTTCCGCATCGGTATAGGCATAGCCGAGCGAGACGCCCCACTGGTCATTGATCTGACCTGCAACGCCGATCTCAATGCCTTGGGCGCGGCTTTCACCGGCCAGAGCAACACCAACACCGGTGATCGGATCGGTCACACGGGCGTTTTTCTTCTCGGTGCGGAACAGGGCGGCCGAGACCAGCAGGCGGTTGTCAAACAGCTCCCATTTGGTGCCGAGCTCGTAGCTCTTGCTCTTTTCCGGGTTGAGATTGACGTTGGCTGCGGTCAGCGTGCAGGCGCCCGAGCCGTCCGCGCCGCCCGCCATGCCAGCGCATTCGCCAGACGGGTTCGACGAGGTACCGATGGCGAAATAGACCGTGCCATTCTCGGCTGGTTTGTAGACCAGCGCCGCCGAGTAGTTCAGCATATTGTCTTTGCGCGACCGGCTGGCATCCGCGACTTCATATTTGTCGTAACGCAGCCCCAGATCCAGCGACCATTGCGGGTCGAAATGGATGGTATCAAAGACATAAAGCGCTTTGGTAGTGGTCTCGATCGGGGTGCCCCAGCCGGTCCAGGCGATGGAACCGGTCACCGGATCATAGGGGTTAGGATTGGTGATCGGGGTTGTCCCCACCGAAGGCGAGCCGGTCGAGGTTGCCGAAGCGATCTTTTCTTTCGAATATTCAAAGCCGATTGCATAATCATGCTTCAGCGAACCGGTCTCAAAAGAGCCATTCAACCCCGTCTGGAAGGCCAGGGCGCGGTTTTTACGACCACCCGAACGCAGATCGCGTACCACCTGATCGGTGGTTCCGCTCATGGTCGGGCGGGTCATCATGTAATGTTGCTCGGACCCGATCCAGGCGAGAGTGGTGTCCCATTTCACGGCCTCACTGAATTCATGTTCGAATTTCAGCACCGCGCTCTGGTTCGTCACGTCGCGGAAGTCGCGATAAGCCGAGCCGAAGAATGCGCTGTCCGGCATGACTTCGATCGGACGGCCCGGGTTGGCGGTTGAAATCGTCGGCCCGCCGTTGCGGGTCCGCCAGCCTGCGGTCTCCATCGGAACGCCGAGATCGGGGGTGCCATGCGCCTCGTCATGTGAGAGGCTCAGCGAGACCTTGCTGGCGCCAAAGCCCTTGGTAAAGGCCAGCGCAACACCTTTCCGGTCATCCTTCAGCACATCGCGCCCCGGCACGCCCGAATCCTGCGCCATGAGGTTGAGACGCAGCGCCATATCCTGACCGAGATCGATATTGCCGTCATAGCTCAGGCGCTTATGCTTGCCATTGCCGACAGTGACAGAGGCGGTGTTGAAGCTTTCGCCCAGACGCGCCTGTTTGGTCACGAGATTGACCGACCCACCGGTCGCGCCGCGGCCCGAATAGGCGCCGCCGGGGCCCTTGACGACCTCGACCGATTCCACATTGAAGGATTCACTCGAGGTCCGGCCCAGATTGCGCACGCCGTCGATCATCATATCGGTGGCGGCCTGGTAGCCACGGATGAAGAAACGGTCGCCCATCGGCGTGCCGCCTTCGCCCGAGCCGAGCGTCACGCCCGGCGTGGTGCGCAGAACTTCCAGCACCGAGGTGGCATTGCGCTCTTCCATCTGACGCTGCGTGATGACGGTGATCGTCTTCGGCGTATCGACGATCGGCTGGGTGAATTTGTCAGACGAGCCTTCGGTGACGCGATAGTCGGTCGCGGCTTCGCCCTGCGCGCCGCCCGAATGCAGCACGATGGTGCCCAGATGCTCTGAATCGGTGGTTTGCGCATGGGCTTCGCCGGCGATGGTGGCCGAGATCGCAAGAACCGGCAACAGGCCAAGCGTCGGCATAGGGCGCAGGCCGTTGCCGACGGAGGATTTCGAAGAATAGCTCATGGAGGCTCCCGTAATAAGAACCCGGGCCCGAGGACCGCGGGGGCGAACATGTGGGGAGCTGGCTTGAAATTCTGGCTTGCTCTGTGGTTTCAGCGCTGCCGCAGAAGATAATTTACGACAATTTTACCAGGCTTCCCTTCCAACACCTGACTCTTTTCGTCAACACCTTGTGGGGCTTGGGGCAAAAGCAAGTGCCGTGAGGCGGGATTGCTGCATCATAATTGCAACAAATCCGGCGCCACTGCCGGTTCTGCCGGAAATTGGTGCATTTACGCAAAGGCGCGCGAGGAACCGCTCGCGACCTGGTCCGCGCCGCACAATGAATTGCGCAGCCCCGGCTGATACATGCGCCCTGACGCCGCAACGGTCTCCGCGCTTCCAGCCCGGAGACCCAGCCCGGAGACCCAGGCCAGATCCCGGTTCACGCTCCGGACGATGCCAGTTGGCTCCTCAGACCGAACAACCCGATCGGGCGCTGCAAATGCCGCGCTGGCAGAAAACATCGCCGTTTCAGTATTCTATCGTCCAGCAGATAGCCTGGCGCATTGCGGCAGAGCACGCACGGACGCAGCAGATGTGGCGGTTGTCGATCACACAAGGGTCAGCGGTGCCGCAGTGCCGCAAGAAGCCCACCGGACAGCAGCAGGAAGACGCCGGCCTGGAACAGCTCTGGTCGGTAGGCTTTCGGGATCAGCAGGTAATCAACGCTGCAAAGCGACAGCATCAGCTGGCAGGTATAGCCCGAAGTGCCCCAGAGGCAGGGCGCGGCCTGGCTGTATTTGCCATAGCCCTCGCTCACAATGGTGCCGAAAATCACATACCACCACATGAGGGCGAGGAGGATCAGCCCGACCCCGATGGCCAGAACCCAGACCGGTCGAAGACGGTCAGACATCCTCCAGCACCCCGAGGCTGGCAAGAAGCCGCGTTCTCAGCGCAATCAGCACGGGGTCATCGCGGCGGCGGGGATGGGGGCGGTCTACCCGCAGTTCTTCAATGATGCGGGCCGGGCGCGGGGAAAACAGCACCACCCGATCGGCAAGCAACAGCGCCTCTTCAACATCATGGGTGACGAGAAGGGCGGTAAAGCCACGATCCTGCCAGAGGCGGATCAGATCCTTTTGCAGATTGAGCCGTGTCAGGCTGTCGAGCTTGCCCAGAGGCTCATCCAGCAGCAAGAGGCGCGGATCATTGACCAGCGCGCGGGCAATCGCCGCGCGCTGCGCCATGCCGCCGGAAAGCTGATGCGGGAAGGCCGCGCCGAAAGCCTCAAGGCCGACGAGACGCAGCGCCTCATCGACGCGGGCCTGCTTTGCGGCCAGCTCGCCGCGCGCTTCGGGGCCGGCTTCGACATTGCGGCGCACCGTGCGCCAGGGGAAAAGGGTCGCTTCCTGAAAGACGAGGATGCGTTCGGGGCCAGGGCCGGTGATCGGCACACCGCCGGCCAGCGCCTCACCCGCGCGCGGCAGTTCCAGCCCGGCCGCAAGCCGCAGAAGGGTCGACTTGCCGCAGCCGGATGGGCCCAGCAGTGCGACGAATTCGCCGGGCGCTATATCGAGGGATACATCCTCCAGCACCGGCAACAGCGCGCCGCCGATATCATACCCATGCGAGACATGGTCGAAGCGCAGCCCGACGGGGGTGACAGCAGACATCAGAGGATCCCCTTTTGCCAGCCAAGCATCCGGTCCCGGATCAGGAACAACAGCTTCACCAGCCCGGCGCAGATCAGCGCCATAACGATCAGCGCGGCATATACATTGGCATAAGCCGAATAAGCTGTGTTGAATTGCAGATACCAGCCGAGGCCGAATTTCGCGCCCAGCATTTCGGCCACCACCAGGACGGCAAAGCTGTAGTAAAGCCCCATGAACAGCCCGACAAACACATTGGGCAGCGCCGCCGGAATGGCGATTTTGGTGACCTGCCAGCGGTTGCTCGCGCCCAAGGTCCGCGCCACGTCATAGAAGGCGCGGTTGACCTGGGAGATCCCCGATGCGGTCAGGATCGCGACCGGGATCCCCGAGGCCAGCGCCACCAGAAACACCGAGGCCTGAAAGGTCGAGGGGAAGATGAAAAAGGCGCAGGGGATCCAGGCGCTGGCGGGCACCGGCCCGATCAGCTTCAGCACCGGCATCCCCCAATAGGCGAAGCGCTTTGACCAGCCCAGACCCACCCCGGCCAGAAAGCCTGCTGAGATGCCGATGAAAAAGCCCAGCCCCCAAAGCCGCCCGGTATAGGCGATACAGATCAAAAGCCGGTCCCAGTCGGTCATGTAGACATGCAACAGGCCCTGGGGCGGTGAAAAGAACGGCTTGGGCAACCAGCCGAGCTTTGCGGTGATTACCTCCCACAGCAAAAGCCACAGGCCCAGCACGATGAACCAGGGGCCGTAATGCCTCAGGGTGCTGCGCTGCCCGGGCGGCACGGTGAAGGCCAGCGCGAGGAAGATCGCGGCGACCGTACCCGTCAGCGCGGCGAAGGTGCCGGTCGCCCCCCATTGGATGACATCGGGCAGGATCAGTGTCGCCACCGAGACCGAACCCCAGGCCAGGGCGGCCAGCAGACCGTCGCGCCAGATGGGCAGGGGCAGGCGGGTGGCGGAGGCGTAAACCCCCCGCCCGCTTTCAGGCAGATCGCTCATTCCGGGTCGTCCAGTCTGGGGTCAGGCGAAGATGTCGATGGTGATGCGGCTGGCGATCTCTTCCGGATCGGTCGAGGCATCGGCCACGCCGGTCAGCTTCAGATCCTCATAGCCGCGCTTGACCTCATCGCGCAGTTTGTCGCCGAACCAGTGCTCATGATAGGTGAAAGAGGCCAGAACCTCGGTCAGGGTCCCGACCGACATGCCGGGGCGCAAAGTGTCGAAATACCATTGCGCGACCTCGTCCGGATGGGCGGCGGTATATTGGTGCACCTCGAGATTGGCAGCGGCGACGCGTTTCAGCGCGTCTTTGTTGGTCTCGTAATAATCCCCGTTCACACCCAGCACACAGCAGACCCGATCCTGGAAACTGAGCGTCTGGGTATCGGCGACGCGGTGGAATTTGTGTTCTTTTTCCCAGCCGTAAGCCCAGGGATCCATATGCGCCAGCGCATCCGCCTCGCCGCGCAGCACGGCCTCGGCCACCAGATCGAAGGGGAAGACCTTCCAGGTCACATCCTGATCGGGGTCAAGCCCGGCTTTCTTCAGCGCGACGGAAAACGCGACGCGCGAGGGCGACATCACATCAAAGGTGCCGATGGTTTTGCCGCGCAGATCCTCCAGCGTTCTGATGCCGCTGTCCTGGGGTGTCAGGATGCTCTGGCAGCCGCCATGCGACCCGGCGAAAAGTTTGACGTCAAAGCCCTGCTCGATCGGTTTCAGCCAGTCATAAAGCAGACCCGGACCGGCCTCGGCCTTGCGGGTGGCAAGGGCCTGGATCAGGGTCTGACCGCTGGCGCCCTGGTAGAACAGTTCCACATCCAGCCCGTGTTTCTCGAAAATGCCCTTTTCCAGCGCGAACCCGACCGGGGCGTGGCAGGCGGCGACCTCGGTCCATTCAAGTTTGATTTTGGTCAGGTTGCCGGCCATGGCGCGGCGTGTGCTGATCCCGGTCGAGAGGCCGGCCGCGCCAAGGCCTGCCGCAGCCGCGCCGGTTGTCAGAAGGGTCCGGCGCGAAAGGCCGTTTCGAAGGGATGCTGTCATAATACGGGTTCGCTTTTGTTAAGAAGGGAAGGGGTAACCGGGAGCCGTAATGGATCAGGTCAGAGGATAGATCAGGGCCGGGGGAACAGGATTTCGAAGACCACCCCCCGGCTGGCACAGCCATGTCTGGCTGTGTGGGGCCAGGGGAAACTCCCTCTTCCTGCCGGCGCATGGTCATCGCCGGCGCAGCCGCGTTTCCAGCCAGCGGCTGTAGCGCGAGCCGCCATAGCAGAGCAGGAAATAGATCAGTGCTGCGAATGCATAGGCCTCGTCGTAAAAACCCAGCCATTGTGTGTCGGTGGTCGAGGCCCGGGCGGTGTTCAACAGGTCAAACGCCCCGATCACCGCCAGCAGCGAGGTCGCCAGCAGAAATCCGATGCCAAGATTGACCAGCCCGGGGATCACCTGGCGCAAAGCCTGGGGCAACACCACCAGCTGCATGATGCGCCAATAGCCCAGCCCGAGCGACTGCGCCGCCTCGGCCTGGCCCGGGCCGACGGTTTGCAGGCCACCCCGCACGACCTCTGCCAGATAGGCGGTCCAGAACAAGGCGACCATGATCGTGGAGCGGATCAGCTTATCCAGGATCACGCCCTGGGGCAAAGCCAGCGGCAGGATCAGCATGGCGAAATAGAGGATCGCGACCATCGGAATGGCGCGCATCACCTCGATATAGGTGACCGCAATCAGCCGCAGCCCGCCCATATCCGAGGCCCGCGCCAGCGCCAGAAGCACCGCGGCCGGAAAGGCAAAGGCCATGCAGGTCGACCATACCAGCAGCGTCACCGGCAGCCCGCCCCAGTCATTCAGCGAAACCCGCGCGAGGATCCCGCCGGTCCATGTCCCGCCCGCCATCAGCGCCCAGACCAGCGCCAGCGTGACCGGCCAGGCGAGGATCAGCGCCGGCCCCCAGAGGCGCGGCAGCGCCGATGCCAGCATCAGCCCCAGCAGCGTGACGATCACAAGGATCGGCCGCCAGAGATGCTCGCCGGGGTAGAAGGCGAACAGGATGAACCGCGCCTTGGCGCGCAGGAAGGCCCAGCAGGCCCCGCTGGCGGCGCGGCATTCCTCTTGTGTGCCGCTGAACACGGCGTCGGTGATCGCCCAATGGATCAAAGGCGGCAGGATCAGCGCCAGCATCAGCACCGAGGCCAGCGTCAGCACGGTGTTCAGCGGCCCGCCCGCAAGGCTGCGCCACAAGGGCGCCACCAGGTCGCGGCTGCGATAATTCATAAAGATCACGCTCATCTGCGCCCCTCTCCGCGCAGGGCGACGCGGCGGTTGTAATGGTTCATCAGGGCCGCCACGCCGAGGTTGAGCATGAGGAAGGTGCCCGCCATGATCAGCACCGCCTCGATGGCCTGGCCGGTGGTGTTCGCGGTGGTGTTCAGGACCGAGACCAGATCCGGGTAGCCGATGGCGACGGCGAGGCTTGAATCCTTGGTCAGGTCAAGAAAGACCGAAGTGGTCAGCGGCACGATCACCCTGAGCGCCTGCGGCAGGATCACAAGGCGCATGATCTGCCAGTCGGAAAGGCCCATGGTGCGGGCGGCTTCACGCTGGCCCTCGGGGACGGAGAGGATGCCGGCGCGCACGATTTCGGCAATCGCGGCCGAGAACTTCACGACCAGCGCGACCAGAAGCGCGGCATATTCCGGCGACAGCACCAGCCGGCCGCGCACGTTCAGCCCCTTAAGCGCGGGGATGTCAAAGGCAAGACCAGCCTGCCAGAAGAGGCCGGCGATCAGAGCGAGGGCGACCGGCCAGGTGCCGCGCCTGACCCCGGCAAACCGGCGCAGCGCCAGCACGGCAATGATCACCGCCAGTGAGGCCAGAAGCGGCCAGAGCCAGCCGGCCTCGACCACGGGCGCAGGGACATAGACACCGCGATTGGTCAGCCAGATACCGCCCCCATGCACCGCCTGTTTCGGCCCCGGAAGGTTGCGCGCCAGTGCGATCCAGAAGAACAGCTGCAACAGCAGTGGCGTGTTACGGATCAGCTCGACATAGATCCTGACCAGCCGGGTCAGGAGCGGGTTGCCCATCAGCCCCAGAACGCCAAGCGCGGTGCCGAGAAAGGCCGCCAGCACGCAGCCCACTGCGGCCACCCGCAGTGTATTGATCACGCCAACGCCGATGGCGCGCAGATAGGTGTCACCGGCGGAAAAGGGGATCACGCTCTCGCCGATCTGGAAACTCGCGGCGCGTGTGAGAAAGGCAAAGCCGGGCGAGATCCCGGCTTTCTCCAGCGCGGCAGCGATGTTCTGGCCCAAAAGCCAAAGCCCGGCCAGGATCACCAGGACCAGAGCCAGCTGGGTATAGGGGCGCGGCCCCCACCATGCGACCAGCGCGGGGATAACCCCGCGCCGATGCGGTGACTGGCCCCGCCCTGCCTCATTGGGCCCTGCCTCACGGAGGGGGATGTTCACCTTCTTTGACCTGCTCAGCGGAAGGGCGGCGAATAGAGCAGCCCGCCATTGGTCCAGATGTCGTTATAACCCCGCTTCCAGCCCAGCGGCGTCAGATGGCGCTCGTAGATCTCGCCGTAATTGCCCACGGTCCTGATGATCTTATAGGCCCAGTCTGGCCTGAACCCGATGGCCTCGGCCAAAGACGGATCAACGCCGAGGAAACGCTGGATCGCCGGATCTTCCGATTTCAGGAACTCATCGACATTGGCCGATGTGATGCCCCATTCCTCGGCCTGGATGGTGGCGTAGACGGTCCAGTTGACGATTTCGAGCCATTGGTCATCACCGGCCTTGATCGCAGGCGCGAGCGGCTCTTTCGACAGCCGTTCGGGCAGAAGCACATAGTCATCGGGGGTCTTCAGCTGTTGCAGCTTGCCCACCAGATCCGAGCTGTCCTGGGTGATCGCATCGACCCGGCCCGATTCAAGGGCTGCAATGAATTCCGATGTGTCTTCGATGGTGACCGGCGTGAATTCATGGCCGGATTTGCGGAAGAAATCGGCGATGTTCAGCTCGCCCGTGGTGCCCGATTGCACCCCGATCACCGCGCCGTCCAGCTCTGCCGCCGAGGTTACGCCAAGCTCCTTGCGCGCAAGGATGCCCTGGCCGTCATAAAACACCGTCGGCCCGAAATGGAAGCCGAGGTTGAAGGCGCGGTTGATGGTGACGGTGACGCCCGAAAGGAGGATGTCAAATTCGCCGGCCTGAAGCGCAGGCAGTCGCTGCTGCGGCGATGAGTTGGTGAACTCCACCTTGCCGTCTTCATTGAAGACCGCGATCGAGAGCGCCCGGCCGTAATCAATGAAGAAACCCTGCCATTTGCCCTCGCTGTCGGGCGAGAAGAAACCCGGCGTGGTGCCGACACCGACCTTGATCACGCCGCGCTCTTTGATCGCGTCCAGTGTGCCGCCGGCGGTGGCGGGAAGGGCAGTCGCGGCCAGCGCCGCTGCTGCTGCAAGACCGCGCAGGGTGCGGCCGAAAAGTCGTTCATTGCTCATGGAAAATTGCTCCGGTATCTGCCGATTTCATGAGCACAATCCGAGCGCGCGGCACGAATAATAGCAAGTATCTTGCTGATTTATATGTTATTTCTGTAATTGAACACTTGGAGAGCAGGGGGCATTCGCTGCAATGGTGGCGCGGAGAATATTCCTTCTGTCCCCCGCCCGGGAAGCTGTGCGAATCGCGGCAACTGCGGGCAGGACACACCGTGTCAGGCGCGGAAATCACTGGCAGATTTGCGCGCTTTGGGGTGGTCTGGTGCAGAAAAGATCAACTCTCCTGCCAGAGCAGGGGCGAAGGAAATCTCCTTCCCTGAATGCCCCTGATAAGACGATTGAAACAATCGTGATAAATTGACGATGCTGGTGTCATCTCCCCCGGCGGGCCGTTGCCCGACCCCCCCCGACTCCCTGATCCAGCGGAAAGGATGATCCTGATGGCGACGACCAGCCTGCACCCCGAGACGCTCGCCCTGCATGGCGGCACCTGGCGCACCGATCCGGCGACCGGCTCGCTTGCGGTGCCGATCTACCAGAATACCAGCTTCCAGTTCGACGATACCGCCCATGCCGCGCGGCTCTTCGCGCTGGAAGAGCTGGGGAACATCTATTCCCGCATCGGCAATCCGACGACTGACGCGCTGGAAACCCGGCTCGCGCAGATCGAGGGCGGCGCGGCGGCGCTGGCTCTGGCCTCGGGCCAGGCCGCGACCTTTTTCGCGCTGACGAATATCGCCCAGGCCGGTGACAATATCGTCGCCTCGACCGATCTTTACGGCGGCACGGTCACGCTTTTGTCGAATACGCTGAAGCAGTTCGGCATCGAGGTGCGGTTCGTCGATCAGGCCGATCCGCAGAATTTCGCCAAAGCGACGGATGACAAAACCCGCGCCTGGTTTGGCGAGACGCTGCCGAACCCCAAGCTCCAGGTCTTCCCGATCGCGGAAGTGGCCGACCTGGGCCGCAAGCTCGGCGTGCCGCTGATCCTCGACAATACGGCGGCGCCTTTGACCGCAAAGCCCCTGAAACATGGCGCGGCGGTGGTGGTCTATTCGACAACGAAATATATCGGCGGCCATGGCACCGCGATTGGCGGCGCGATCATTGATGGCGGCACCTTCGACTGGGAGGCCCATGCCGCCCGTTTCCCGCTTTTGACCCAGCCCGATGCCGCCTATCACGGTGCGATCTGGACCGAGGCTGCGAAACCCCTTGGCCCCATCGCCTATGTGCTGCGCGCGCGGGTCAGGCTGCTCCGGGACATCGGCGCCTCGGTCGCGCCGCAAAACGCCTTCCTGACGTTGCAGGGGCTGGAGACGCTGCCTTTGCGCATCCGTCAGCACAATGAAAACGCCCGTCAGGTGGCGGATGTCTTGGCCGCGCTGCCCGGCGTCACCCAGGTGATCTATCCCGGCCTGCAGGGCGGCGAGGCCCGGCGCCGCGCCGATACCTATCTCGAAGGCGGCTATGGCGCGCTGATCGGGTTCGAGCTGGAAGGCGGCCTTGACGCCGGCCGCGCCTTTATCGACGCGCTGCAGCTGTTCCATCATGTGGCGAATATCGGTGATGCGCGCAGTCTTGCGATCCATCCGGCCTCGACCACGCATCAGCAGCTGACCGCGGCTGAACAACAGGCCGCAGGCGTCACGCCGGGCTATGTGCGGCTTTCGATCGGGATCGAGCATCCGGAAGATATCATCGCCGATCTGAAACAGGCGCTTGCGGCGGCATCGGGCAATCGCGACCGCAAGGCTGCGTAAAGTCCCGCCGTGAAACCCGGGCGTAAACCCCGGGGCGGGGAGGGCCCTCCCTCTCCCCGCATCTTCCCTTGCCATGCGCCGGATCAGGAGCCCAGATTGTCCAGCACCCTTCCCATTCTCGATGTCTCCCGTTTCCATGCCGGTTCTGACGCGCGCGCCGCTTTCGTTGAGGAACTGCGCGCGGTGCTGCATGATCACGGGTTTTTCTACCTGACCGGCCATAACGTCCCCGAGACGCTGATCCAGGATCTCAAACGCCTGTCACGGGCGTTTTTCGCGCTGCCCGAGGCGGATAAGCTGGCGGTCGAGATGGTGAAATCGCCGCATTTTCGTGGCTATAACCGCGCCGGGCTGGAACACACGCGCGGCGAGCAGGACTGGCGCGAGCAGATCGACTTTAACACCGAAGGCGAGCCCCGCCCGGAAGGTACAGATCCCTGGAGCCGGTTGCATGGCCCGAACCAATGGCCCGACGCGCTGCCCGATCTGAAACCGGTGGTGCTGGATTATCAGGAGCGGGTGACGGCGCTCGGGATCGACCTTTTGCAGGCGATTGCGCTGGCGCTTGGCCTCGAGGCGGAGGCGTTCCGCGCGGTTTACGACCCGCAGCCGACCCAGCTTCTGAAACTGATCCGCTATCCGGGGCGCGATGTGGCCGAAACCGATCAGGGGGTCGGCGCGCATAAGGATGGCGGCATCATCACCATTCTCTTGCAAGACGAGGTCGAGGGGCTGCGGGTTCAGACGCTCGATGGAGACTGGATCAAAGTGCCGCCGCTTCCCGGCACATTCGTGATCAATTCGGGCGAGCTTTTAGAGCTGGCGACCAATGGCTTCGTGCGGGCCGATGTGCATGACGTGATCGCCCCGCCGCCTGGGGTGGAGCGGTTTTCCTATGCCTTCTTCCTCGGCGCGCATTACGATGCCGAAATCCCGGTCCTGCCGCTTCCTGACGCGCTGAAAAGCCGCGAGCGCGGGCTGACGGTCGACCCGCTGAACCCGCTCTTTCGCAATGTCGGGCTGAATCATCTGAAAAGCCGTCTGCGCTCGCATCCCGATGTGGCACATGCCCATCACGGCGATCTGCTCAGGGCGGGGCTGGCCGGGAACGGCTGAACGCCGGCTCAGGCCGGAAAGAACCGGTTCGGCGGGCGCTTCAGCCCAAGATGGTCGCGCAGCGTCGTCCCCTCATAGTCACGGCGAAAGAGGCCGCGGCGTTGCAGCTCCGGCACCACCTGATCGGTGAAATCGGTCAGCCCCGCGGGCAGGAAGGGGAACATGATGTTGAACCCGTCAGAGCCGCCCTGATCGAGCCATTCCTCCATCTCATCGGCGATGCTTGCGGGCGCGCCGATGAAGGAAAGGCCGGAATAGCCGCCCTGTCGCTGCGCCAGCTGACGGACGGTCAGCCCCTCGCTGCGGGCCGTTGCGATCACCCGGTCGCGGCTGGATTTCGACTGGTTGGTCTCGGGCAGAGCATCGGGCAAAGGCGCATCCGGGTCAAAGCCCGAGGCATCAAACCCGAGCGCGATCGACAGGGACGCGATGGCGCTTTCATAACAGACCAGACTGTCAAGCGTGGCGCGTTTCGCCTTTGCCTCGGCGATGGTCTCGCCCACGATCACGAAAGCGCCGGGCAGGATCACGATATCTTCGCGCGCCCGGCCCGCAGCCACCGCCCGCGTTTTCACATCGGCATAAAAGGCGCGGCCATCGGCAAGGCTTTGCGGCGCCGCAAACACCGCCTCGGCAGTTTCCGCCGCAAGCTGGCGTCCCGGTTCCGATGCGCCGGCCTGCACGATCACCGGCCAGCCCTGCGGCGGGCGCGCAATGTTCAGCGGCCCGCGCACGGAAAGCTCTGGCCCCCTGTGGCCCAGCACATGCATCCGGGCCGGATCGAAATACTGGCCACTTTGTACGTCGCGCGTGAAGGCATCATCGGCAAATGTGTCCCAGAGCCCGGTCACCACATCATAGAATTCCCGCGCCCGTGCATAGCGGTCGGCATGGTCGGGCTGGTCTTCGCGCCCGAAATTCAGCGCCGCATCAGGGTTCGAGGTGGTGACGATATTCCACCCCGCCCGCCCGCCGGAAATATGATCCAGCGAGGCAAAGCGCCGCGCGACGTGATAGGGCGCGTCATAGCTGGTCGAGGCCGTTGCGATCAGCCCGATCCGTTCCGTCACCGCCGCCAGCGCGGACAGCAGCGTAAAGGGCTCGAAAGAGGTGACGGTATGGCTGCGCCTGAGCGCCTCGACCGGCATATTCAGCACCGCAAGGTGGTCGGCCATGAAAAAGGCGTCAAACTTCGCCGCCTCGAGCCTTTGCGCCATATAGGTCAGATGGCGCAGGTTGAAATTCGCATCCGGCCAGGCGCCGGGATAGCGCCATGCGCCGGTATGCAGAGAGACCGGCCGCATGAAGGCGCCGAGGTGAAGCTGACGGTCACGGCTCATAATGACATTCCTGCTGAAGACGGGCAGAGTTTATATCGGGATTTGTAAAATGATATATCGGATTTTTACGATATAAGACAGAATTGATCTCCTGAGAGAGACCCGGCAGAGGTGCGGACATGGATGAGGATCTGATCCTGAAGGCCCTGGCGCATCCGGCGCGGCGGCAGATGCTGGCCTGGATGCGCAAGCCGGAGCAACATTTCCCCGACCAGGCGCTGCCCCATGATCTGGGTATCTGCGCCGGGCAATTCGCGCGCTGCGGCCTCGCGCAATCTTCGGTCTCGGCACATCTTGCGGTGCTGACGGCGGCGGGGCTGATCGTGCGGGAGCGGATCGGCCAATGGGTGTTCTATCGCCGGGACGAGGCGGTGATCGCCGCCTTTCGCAACGCGATGGCCGCTCTCTGACCGCGGCCGGGCCGCATGGCAGTGAAGCGCGCATTGCCCTGAAGGAACCGCATGTGGTTCCACGCATTTTCAAAGAGTTGTGCGCCCATGACTGACTGAGCAGGCCATTCGCGAACCATATGCGTTGCCGCGCGCAGATGTTCGGCGCGGGTCCTGGGCCCGGATTGCAGATCGGGGTGGGGCAGGGCAGGCCCGGCGAGATCCCTGCCGGGCCCTGAAGCTCAGAACCGCCAGTCAAGCGAGAGACGTGCGGTGCGGCCCGACCCGGGTGACCCGCCCGCCCGGCACCAGCCGCTCGTCAAGGAATGTCTGGCTGACATCAAAGGGGCGTTGTCGCACTTATCAGTGAGGCGGCTTCACGTCGCGAATCCTGAGTGTTGGCTTCGTCTCATGCCGAAGCCTTCTTCTCCCCGCAACTGCAGGACGAACTGGCCCGCGTATAATGCCGCCCTGCGCCGCCGCGGTTCGCTCTCGATCTGGTTCGACCCGACGATGGCCTGGCATGCAGCGAAGACCGGGAAGCGCGGTCATCCGGCGACGTTCTCCGAGCGCGCGATCCGGATATGAGGAGGATCAGGAAACAGTCCAGGTGACTGTTTTCCCGACGATTGGCCTGAGGTTGAAGGTGCTGTTCGGTCTGCCGCTGCGGCAAACGGTTGGGCTGATCGCCAGCCTGATCGAGATGGCGGGGCTGGACTGGCCGGCTCCGGATTATTCCACGCTCTGCCGACGCCAGGCATGGCTTGCCGTGCAGACCCCATACCGCCGCCCCGACGGTCCCGTGGCGATGGTGAATGGCAGGCGCGCAAGCATGGTCCGTCCCGCCGCAGGCAGTGGCGCAAGGTCCATATTGGCATGGATGCGCAGACCGGTGATGTTCGTGCTGTCGAATTCACGTCGAGCCGGCAGGGCGACAGCCCGGTGCTGCCAGACCTGATGGCGCAGCTCCCCAAAGATGAAAAGACCGGCCCGGTCACGGCGGATGGGGCCTGTGACACCAGACGATGCCATGGCGCGACTGGCGAGCGCGGGGCCGAAGCGCGTATACCCATTCGGCGGAACGGTCGTACCTGGAAAGAGGATTGCCCGGTCGCCCGCGTCCGCAACGACATTCTGCATGAGACGCGGCGCCTCGGACGGGCCAACTGGAAGCGTTCGGCCGGCTATCATGTCCGAAGTCGCGTCGAGGCGCGGATGAATTGCCTCAAGGCGTTCGGCGAGCGCATCGCCTCACGCGAGCCGGATCGACAGACCGCAGAAATCCAGATCCGCATCGCCATCATGAACAGATACAACGCCCTCGGCACAGCCGAGATCATAGCCGTTGGCTGAACGAAAAGAGGAAAAGGATCATATCGGCCCGCAGCCGATTGGCTCAACAACTCCGGCGATGCCGATCGACGGGTCGGCACTCTCGCCGCTGCGGGTTGCCGGGGTCTCGCCGGCGACTATATTGGTGTTGAAGTCTTCCGGGTTGAAATGTGAGTAGGGCAGGCCGCCAGTGACTGCGACCTCGTCGGTCACAGTCCAGACGCCACGGGCAAAGAGGCTCATTTCGCTGCGTCTGGCATCGCGGGGCAGGACGTCGCGCTCCGTGGTGCGGGCGCGGTCCGAGAGGTAGGACGCGCCAATGGTCAGCGCCGGATCGCCAGAATTCCGGATCGGTGGCATTGCCGCTGGCCGAGACCCGGAGCCGGAAGCCCGGGCTTTTGTCCGGCACCAGGATATCATTCACGTTGACAGTGCTGACCTTGACCGCGCCGCCGATCCCCGGGCGGACGTCCGAGGGGCCTTTGGTGATGGTGTCCGAGCCGATGAAATCGGGATCGACGAAACTGCGATCGGTATTGCCCTGATAGCCGCGACAGGCGGCAGCAGCGTTCCCGGCGCCATCGACCCGCACCGGCACCCGGGCCCTGCATTCCGTGGATATTGACGTTGAGCGAGCCGAAATTGCGCCCGTCGCCGGACATGACACCCGTGATGCCTTTGAAAATGTCAGACGGCGTGGTCAGCTTATAGCCGCGCAGCGTCCCGGCCCCGATGACGGCAACGGCTTCGGGGGTAGAAAACACCGTGTCGGCCGATCCGTTCCAGCCAGGCCCGTCAGTACCGCCGAGGACGATCGTGCCCAGAAGCTGCCCGGCATTGCCGCCCGCCCCGGCACCCCGGATCACCACCGAACGCCCGGCAGTGTCTTGCGGGCGAAGCGAGATCTGCAGCCCGGTCCGGCGACCAAAGCTGCGCAGGGCCGCGTCCAGCGCCCCGGCGGGAATGCTGATTTGGGCCGCCTCCTGCGCCAGGACAGACGGGGGATCAGCCCGGTGACGCCGGGGGGGCCGTCGCCAGCGCGGGTCGGGGCAGCTCTCGGTAAGGGTTGGAAACTGTCATGACATCTCTCGTGCAAAGGGTCATCCGGGCTCGCAGGACTTTGATTTGCTCTGGGATGCAGCCGTCAGAGATGTGAGACGAACAGGGCGGCGTTTGTTCTGTAAATCTGCGAAAGAATTTCAGCCCGCCGAAATCAGGGTCAGCAGGGCGGAGACCTGGCGCGGCTCGCCCCCCCCCAGGGGCCGATGACCGCGCGCAGCGCCCCGGTCGGGTCATCCAGCACTATCGCCCGCTCACGCGGTTCCGGCCAAAGGGCTGTCCGTCGCATAGGCCCGGCCGTTGTGCCAGCGCGGAATGCGGGTGACAGTGGCGGCGATGGTCTCGTCATCGGATATGATCAGCCCCTCTTGCCAGAGGCCGATCTGATCGGGGGGCATCGCGCTCAGCCGGGTGGTCGCGCCGCCTGCCCTGATGCCAAAACGCTGCCCGGCGGTGACATATTCCGGCGCGGAAAGCCCCGGTCCTGCGATCCGGACCTCGCCTTGCGCGACCGAAAGCGAGATCGCGCCCGCATCCTGGCTGATATCGAACCCGGCGTCGTGCGCATCGATATCAAACCCCCGAGGCTGATGCACAACGGCGCCTTATGGGTCGGGAGGCGCGGGCGCAGTGAGACGACTGCCATTCCCGCCAGAAGCCGCACCCGCCGCCGCCTCCCGTCGCAATCAAGCGCGCTGGTGCTGCGTGCTCCAAGTGTCATGCGGTTGCCATCGGGCAGGGAAACGGGCAGCAGTTCGGCCATTCTGGTGGCGAAATCCGCATTCAGTCAGGCCCGTGCATCCGGCAGCGTCAGCGCGCCCAGAAGCAGGTTGCGGCGACTGAGCCGCGCCTCTGCGAGAGCGCGCTGCAAAACCGCGCCGGCCATGCCGTCGATCTCTATCACCTCATGGCAGACAGCGCGGTGACCGGTGCTTTGCGCGCACCATGCCCGGATCTGCGCCCGGGCCTTCGGGTCATGGTGATCACGTTCGATCCCGATCAGCAGATCCATCGCCTCGATGAAAAGCTGCTCGCGGGGGAAGGGCGCGGCATTCATCGCGCTTCCCCCAGCCGGGCGCGGATATGAAGATAGGCCCCGCGCATCAGGGTCCAGCTGCGGGACGGAGAAAGCTCCATGATTGCGGCAGTTTCGCGGATCGTTTTGCCCTCCAGCCGGAAAAGCATGAAGGCGCGGCGGTTGCGCTCTGGCAACTCCACCAGCGCTTTCGCGGTGATCACAGGCCGCTGGCGGTGCCAGATGAAATCCACCGCCTCGGGCAGCTGTGCTGCGGTCCGGGCGACGGCCTCGTCGCGGATATGCACCCAGTCCACCAGCCGCTCGCGGTGGCGGTGATCGGTGAAAAGGTTCAGCGCAATGCGCCAGAGCCCGGCCCCTGGATGGGCCTTTGGCGCGTCAGAGATCAGCGCCCGCAGAAAGGTGTCCTGGGTGAGATCTTCGGCCAGGTCCGGCCGCGCCCCGCGTCAGTCCGGCTGCACCGAGGCGACCACCGAAAAGCCCGGTGCCAGCAGTCCGGCCTGGGCCTGGCCGGGGTCAATCCTGATCCGGACCGGCACACGCTGCGCGATCTTGGTGAAATTGCCGGTGGCATTGGTGCCGGCGATCAGGCTGAATTCCGAGGCGGTGGCGGGCGAGAAACTCTCGATCACGCCGGTAAAGACCTGGCCATGCAGCGCATCGACGCTGAAGCGCACCTTCTGGCCGACGGCGAGGCTGTTCAGGCTGCTCTCATTGAAATTCGCGATCAGCCAGAGATCCTGGCCGACATGCGAGACCAGCGCGGTGCCGGGCGAGACATATTGCCCGACCCGGACCGCGATCTGACCCAGCTTTCCCGCAGCCGGCGCGCGGATCACGGTGTTCCCGAGGTCGATCCGGGTCAATTCCACGGCGGCATTGGCATTGTCGATCTGGGCCTGGGCGCTTGCGATCTGAACCTTCGCATTGGCAAGCTGTTCGCGCTGCACATCCATCGTGGCCTGAGCCTGGGTCTGGGCGGTCAGCGCCTTTTGCAGCGCAAGTCCGGTCTGTTCCAGCGCGGCTTCGGTCGCCACGCCGCGCTCGCGCAGCGATGTGGTGCGGCTGTTATCCGAGCGCGCCGTCTGGACCGCGAGATCGGCCGAGGCCAGCGCCGCCGCATCCGATTTCAGCACCGCTTCGGCTGAGCGCACATTCTGCACCGCGACCTCCATCGCAGCTTTGGCGCCGGCCAGCCCGGCTTCGGCCTGGGCGAGTTTCTGGCGGTAGATGCGGTCGTCAAGCACCGCGATCACATCGCCCTCATGCACTTCCTGGAAATCCTGCACCTCCACTTTCGCGATATAGCCGGAAAGCTGCGGTGAGATCGTGGTGACCCGACCGCGCAGATAGGCGTTTTCGGTGGTGGGGGCCGAGGGCGCGAAAGGCGGCAGATGCCAGGCGAAAAGCACCAGCAACAGCCCCGCGAGGCCAATCACCCCGGCAATAATGGTGGGCACAAGGAAGGAACGGCTCATGGCGTCAGCTCTGTTCTGAAGGGGAAGAGGAGGGTTCGGATTTTGCAACGAAAGCGGCGTTCATCCTGGCCCAGATCCAGTCGCGCAGCACATGCAGGATCAGCGCCGCAAGCGCGGTCAGCGCGATGAGGAAGGTCAGGAAATAGGCGTCATTATAGGCCATGACCCAGGCCTGGCGCCCGGCCTCGGTCATCAGCTGCGACAGGGTCTGCAGCCGGTCCGCCGCGAGATCCGGGCTTTGCGTGGCAAAAAGCGCGGTGCCCTGCGCCATCACGCTTTGCATCAGCGGGTCACTGGCAGAGAGCTGTTCGGTCAGGGTGGCGAGGTGGAAGGTCTGGCGGTGGGTGGTGAAGGTGGTGAAGATCCCCGATCCGATCACGCCGCCAAGGCTCTGGGTTGCGATGAAGACGATGATGAAGGACAGAAGATAATTCGGCCCTTTTTTCAGCGCGGCCATCAGCCCCATCACCATCGCGGGCGGCATGAACAGCATCGAGGCAAAGCCGATCAGGGCCTGGCTGATCAGGAATTGTTCGGGCCGGGTCAGGACCGTTGCCTGTGAATCGAGGAAAGTCGCCGCCGCTATCAGCACCAGCGCCGCCGCATGAAACGCCGGCTCGCGCGTCTGTTTCATCCAGGCGACACAGGCGAGGCCGCCCATCATCGCGGCGAAGCAGATCACCAGAAACAGGCTCTCCATCTGCGAGGGTGCCACGCCCAGAACCTGGAACATCCGGGGCGCACCGGTGCTTTGTTCCGACAAAACCAGCCGGAACAGCAAAAGCGTCAGCGTCAGATGCAGCATGGCCGGGGTCGCGAGCCAGCGGAAATCGACCAGCGGCGCGCGGCGCCCCAGTTCGATGATCACCGCGAGTGTCAGCGAGATCACCGCCCCCGCCAGCAGCCAGCCGATCCAGGGCGCGTCGAACCACCAATGGATCGGCCCCATCACAAAACTGATGACAATAGCGGAAAAGCCGAAGGAAATCAGCGCGAAGCTGAGGAAATCCCCGGCCTCGATCACCTTCTCGCGCGGCTGTGGTTTCAGCGGCAGCACCCAGACCACCGCAAGCGACATCAGCGCAAGGCCAAGCGCCGCGAAATGCACGCCCGCCAGACCGCCATCACCGATCAGCGAGGGCGAGATGACGCGTGCCAGATTGGGCCCGATCAGGATCACCGCCATCACCGCCGGAAGCCCGTATTTCATCTTATCGGGCGGGCTCAGCGGCTCCAGCATATAAAGGAACGCAAGCGTCGAAAGCGGCGCCGCGGCGCAGCCGGACAGGAACTGCACCACCACCGCCGAGCGCAGATCCGAGATCCAGAGCGCTGCGAAAGCCACCACCGCAAAGACCACGATACTGACCTCGGCAAAGCGGCGCAGACCAAACTGGGTGCGCACCTTGATCAGCATCAGGGGCAGCGTCGCGCGCGGGATCATATAGGCCGCCATCAGCCAGCTGGCATCGGTGGTGCTGACACCCAGATCGCCGGCAATCTGCGGAATATTGGCGCTGACAAAGCCCTGGCCGAGGCCCTGTGCCAGACCGATCAGCACCGAGGCGCAAAAGAACGGCAATGCCCGGGCGAGGCTCATCCCGGCAAGAGCGGCTGGCGGGCCGGGCTGGGCCGATCCGGGCTGAGGGGCGGAGGTCACTTCTCACCGATCCTGGCGGTATTGACCGCCATACGTTGCAATGCGCGGTCTGTGGCGGCCAGATCTTCGGGCGTGATGCCCTCGAACAGTTCGGCCCGCACTGCGCGCACGAAACGCGAGATCCCGGCAGAACGGGCCTTGTCGGTCAGGAAAAGCGCCCGTTTGCGGGCATCGCCATCCATGCCGCGCCGCTCGATGAAACCAAGCTTTTCCAGCCCGTCGATCTGACGTTTCAGCGTGGGCGCCTCAATGCCCAGATCCTGGGCCAGTTCGGCCTGGGTGGCGCCTTCCATATTGGAAAGTGAGGTCAGAACCCGGGTCCTGGCCAGCGTCAGCCCCAGCTCTTCGGCGCGCGCGTCGTAATTGCGGCGCAGCTCGCGCATCACATAGAGCAGGAGGTCGAGGGTCGGCGGCCGGGGTTCCATTTGCTTACCATGCTAACTTGTTAGTCAGGTAACTGATATGCCTCGCGCCGCTCCTGGTCAAGCCGGGCCCCCGCACCAAGGATGGCGCCCAATGCGCGCATTTGCACAAGGACGGCGGACCAGGCGCTGTCGGAGTTCCCTGTCCTGGCGACGCCTGGGTCAGGCGGGGCGGTGCCGGTCATCCGGGCGTGCCAGCCTGCACTGTCCGCCCCCATTGCCAGCACCAGCACCGCCGAAACCCCGGCCTGGATCGGCACCACCGCCGGCAGGCCGAAGGACGCGCCGACCATCATCGAAAGCAGGATCGCCACGATCATGCGCAACAGTGACATGGTCGGCCCCCCGATCCCGGAGACAGGCAATTGCAGCGCCGCCTCGCCGACGAGAATGCCGATGGTCACCCCCAGAATGATGCCGGTCGCCTGCCGCCCGTGATTGGGCAGGCCCGGCGCGAGGCAGACGATTGCGGTCACCATGGCAAAGACCGGATGGGTATGTCCGAACAGCCAGCTTGCCAGCAGCCAGGCAATCGCGCCGGCGGTTGCGGCGGCCGGGGCATCGCGCCCCGCTGCCATCATGCGCTGAAACTGCAGTGGCAACGATCCATGGGGAGGGCTTTCTTCTGACAGCTATGGCACGGCGAAGCGGCGCGCCGGTCGCCCCGCGCGCCGGTCTTCAGATCACATGGACCACATCATTTGCAGCAAAGCACCGAGATCACTCCAGCCGGTAGGCCAGAACCGAATCCCCCGGCGTGGTGCCAGGCGAGCCATGTCCTCCGGCTGCGACGACGATATATTGCTTCCCGTCGGCGCTGCGATAGGTCATCGGCGTGGCCTGGCCCCCTGCGGGAAGTCTGACCTTCCACAGCGTCTCGCCGGTCTGCATGTCATAGGCGCGCCTGATGTCATCCAGCGCCGCCGCAGTGAAGGCGACACCGTCCGCAGTGGTCAGCGTGCCGCCATGCGCCAGCATCCCCATCTCGAAGGGGATCGGAAAGCTCACGCCCATGAATTTCTGCCCGGCCACGGTACCGTTGCGATATTTCTAGGCGGTTTTGCCATTCGTCAGGTCAACGCCGACCCGCACACCCCAGGGCCAGGCCCGAGCGGAAATGCCGGATCGAGATCGCATAGGGCCCGCCGAGGTTCTCATTCCCCGGTTTCGCCTCGCCCCCGGACATATCATCCTGGAACATCGGTTTCGTCAGATCGCCTTCGGGACGCGGATAGAGCTTATAGACATAGGGCAGATATTGCGGCGTGCCGATCAGCCATTTGTTCACCGGATCCACCGCGACCGAACCCCAGTTGAAGACCCCGATATTGCCGGGCCAGACGATCGAGCAGGTGGTGGTCGGCGGTGTCCAGGAATTGCCGTCATAGCGGTTCGACACAAAGGTCGTGCGGCAGAGGCCCCCCGCATATCCGCCTCGCGCAAAGGCGCAGGCGCGAAGGTCAGCGAAGACATCGGCTGTACGGCGGAGAGTTTTTCGCCGGGAATATCGCTGTCAGTCGAGACCTGCACTTCGGATACCGGCAGGATCGGCGTGCCGTCACGGCGGTCGAGCACCCAGAGATTGCCGATCTTCGTCGGGATGATGATCGCAGGCGTATCCACCCCATCCTTCGGCAGGTTAAGAAGTACCGGCTGCGAGGGGTTGTCGCGGTCCCAGAGGTCATGAATGCTGGTCTGGAATTTCCAGATCAGCTGGCCGGTCTTCAGATCCAGCGCGGCCAGCGCATCGACAAAGGCCTCCCGGTCGGGCGTGCGCGCAATGCCGACCTGGTCGGGAGAGGCATTGCCGAAGGGGGTTCGGCAATCGCCGAGCCGAGAATGATCAGATCCTTCGTCACCAACGGCGCCGAAGTCTGCTGATAGCTGGCGCGTTCGGTCTCGGTCATGCCGTCCAGCAGGTTCACATAGCCGTTCTCGCCGAAAGTGGTGCAAAGCGCGCCGGTATCGGCGTTGACGGTGTAAAGCCGCGCGTCGACCGAAGAGGCCACGATGCGTTTCGGGAATTCCGCCACTGCTGCGGCAATCGCAGCCTGCTCCTCGGGTGTGTCCGACGCGGGCGCGGTGTAGCCGGTCGACTCGTTCCATGAGACGCCGCGACAGGTCTGGTGCTGATAGAAGGGGTCGCGCTTCATCATCGGGTCAAACGACCATTTCACCGCGCCGGTCTCGGGCACCAGGGCCTGGATGATGTTATGCGGGGTGCAGAAGTACAAAAGCCCGTTCACTTTGATCGGGGTGGCCTCGAAAGTGTATTCCCTGGAATCCTCATCCGCCTTGCGCAGATCGCCGGTGCGATGTTCCCAGGCGAGCGTCAGCCCTTTCACATTCCCCGTGCCGATATCCCTCAGCGCAGAATAGCGCTGGCCGAGATTGGTGCCGCCATAGGCCGTCCAGTCCTCTGCGGGATAGGCCACGCCCGATGGATCCACGAGCCCGTCGCCGGCATTGGCCTGTTTTGTCAGCGCGTCTCACGCGCGAAGACCGGGATGCAAAGGATCAGGCCGAAGGCCACGAGCAGCGCCCCGCGCGGGACCCACTGCCATTTGTCGAAACCGACCTCGTAAAGCGTCCAGAGGAAGGTGACGATCAGCGTTACGGCATAGACAGCCAGACCGCTCTGATGGCGCCGAAGCAACCCGCGGGCTCCCGGACCTCGTAAATCCGTAACGCTTGCGCGGCATTGGCGGTTCCCAGGTCATATCGGGATCCCGGGTCGGGCCGGTGAATGCTGTCGCATGCAACAGGCGCATTTTGATCGCAGGGGCGCGGAACCTGCCTCAGGACCCGCGCGCGCCGTCGGGTGTCAGAACCGGAACAATCGCCATCAGCAAAAGCCCGATCTCCGGCGGTTCGGTCACATGCGAGCGCAGCGCAATGCCGTCGAACAGCACCATCAGCGTGCGGACGAATGCGGTCATTTTCCGGTCGTCAAAGTGCTCATGCCGCAAGATGCCGCGCGCCAGGTGCTCGATCTGCTCTTCGCCCCAGGTCAGCAAATCGGTGCGGTAATCATCGCTGGGTCGCGCGGTCGCAAGAGCGACAGCGAGCGCGGCGGTCAGGCCCGAATGATCTCCGGCAATATCAAGCAACACGCCGCGCGCCAGCAGCTCCAGCCTGTCGGCCACGCTGCCATCCGCCGTTTCGACCTTTTTGCCGAGCTCTTCGAACTGCGCGCGGAACCAGGGCTCATAGATCGCGAAATAGACCTCGAGCTTGGAGCCGTAATAGGAATAGACATTCGAGGCGACCGTGCCCGCCCGCTTTGCGATATGGGCAATCGTGGTCTCCTGATAGCCGCGGGCAGCTATCTCTTCGCGCGCGGCCGCAAGGATCGCTGCACGGAGTGTTTCACTTTTGATTCGCGCCATACGCCCTCACCTTATGCCCCGCCCCGAGTCTACAGGACTACCCGGGCCTCGTCACCAACCGGCGGCATTCCCTTATGTATCACAAGAGCTTGTCGATTTTCCGGGCAAGCTTTTGCCCGCCATCCGATCCGGCTCTGACCGTCGCAAGAATTGCGATTGACAGAATCAAATTCTGCATCACAGATAAGAGAATGTCATTCTCTAATGGCATTCATCGCCAAAAAACGGGTGGTGAAAAGGGCCGGAACCGGCGCGGGAGATCAGACAACCCGCCGGGGCCCAGACAAACAAAAGGCCGGGCAATACACGGCCAGACAACAGGGAAGACCAAATGAGACGCTTCACGAAAGCGGCGCTTTTGTGCGCCTGTATGACAAGTATCGCGCAGAGCGTTTTCGCCGATGAGGCCGGGCCGGTGCGCATTGGCTATTCGATGTCGCTGACCGGCATCTTTGCCCAGGCGGCGCCGTCGCAGGTGAATGCCTATACCCTCTGGGCCGAAGAGGTGAACGCAGCCGGCGGCCTGGATGTGGCCGGCGAAAAGCGTCCGGTCGAGTTCATCTCTTATGACGATCAGTCGAACCCCGCCAATGCGGTGCGCATCTATGAACGGCTGATCACCGAGGACAAGGTCGATCTTCTGGCCGCGCCCTGGTCGACGCCGATCCATCTTGCGCTGGCGCCGGTTCTCAGCCGCTATCAGTTTCCGATGGTCGGCAATACTGCGGCCTCGGTACAGCTGCGCGAGGTGGCGCCCGGCTATATCTGGTTTCCGACTGCCGTCATCCCCGACAAGCTGGGGGTGGAACTGGCAAAGCTGATGAAATCCGAAGAGATCACCTCCGCCGCGATCATGGCAAATGTCTCGCCGCTGTCGCAGGAGATCAAAACCTATCTGATCCCCGCGCTTGAGGCCGAGGGCATCACCGTCACCATGTCCGAGAATTATCCCCCGGATATCAGGGATATGACCACCCTGATCTCGCAGGCGAATGCGGGGTCGCCCGATGCGCTGATCGCGCTGAGCTATCCGGCGGATACTTTTCTCTTCACCGGCCAGGCGAAAGAGCTCGGCGTGAAGGCACCTTTCGTCCTGGCCCTGGTCGGGCCGACCATCGACGCCTATCAAAAGGCGATGGGGACGGCTGCGGACAATGTCGTCACCGTTGGCCATTGGTCGCCCAAACAGGAAGCCTGGCCGAAAGCGAAGATCTTCTTCGACGCCTATAGCGCCAGATATGGCGAGGCGCCCGACGCGCTCGACAGTGCGCTGGCCTATATGTCGCTGGAAATCCTTGAACAGGCGGTGGCTGTCGCCGGCCTCGACCGCGAGGCGCTGCGCGCGGAAATCGCCACGGCCACCTTCGACACGATCAACGGGCCGGTGAAGTTCGAGGGGGTCGAGAACACTGTCACGCCGACATCCTTCCTGCAAATCCAGGATGGCTCCCTCGAGCTGATCTGGCCGCAAGCGATCCGCACATCGGAATTCCGCCCGAAAACCGCCTGGTAAGGCATTCCCCGGCAGTTCACGGGCGGCCCTGACCGCCGCCCGTTCTTCTCAGATCCGAAAAGGGGGGGCCGATGGCGGCTCAACTGTTTTTTGCCGCGCTCTGTTCGGGTGCGCTCTATGCGCTTGTCGCTCTGGGGCTGAACCTCGTCTACGGCACGCTGCGGCTTTTGAACATCGCCCATGGCGATCTCGCGATGATCGGCGCCTATGTGGCCTTTGTCGCCTTTTCCACCTTCGGGCTGGCACCGCCGGTTTCGATGGTCCTTGCCGCAGGGCTATGTGCCGCGATGGGCTGGGCGCTTTATGCCGGGATCTTCAGACGACTGTTTGCGACACCCGAAACCGCACAGCGGCTGGAGGCCAATTCGCTGATCCTGTTCTACGGCGTCTCGGTCATCTTGCAAAATGTGATGGCGCTTGGCTTCACCTCGACCGCGCGCGGCTACAGCTATATGGGCGAGGTCTGGCGGATCGGGCCGGTCATGGCCTCGGGCAACCGTCTTCTGATGCTGGGCACCGCGCTTGCGATCTGTCTGGGGGTGCTGCTTGTGCTGCGCTTTCATGCCTTTGGCTGGAGCCTGCGCGCTGTGATCGAGCGGCGCGAGGCTGCCGGGATCGTCGGCGTCAATGTCGATCGCGTGCAGGGCATCACCATTGCGCTTGGTTTCGCGATCGCGGGTGTGGCGGGTGTGCTGGTCTCGATGACCGAACAGATCACGCCCTTCATGGGCTTTCCGCTGACCATCGCTGCCTTTGTGGTGATCGTTCTGGGCGGGCTGGGGAACATCTTTGCCGGGATCGTTGCGGGCTTCGTGCTCGGCTTTGTCGAGACCTTCGGCATCGCACTGACCTCGGCCACCTACCGGTCCATTCTCATCTACGGGCTTTTCGTCACGGTGCTGCTGCTGCGCCCGCAAGGCCTTTTCGGAAAGGCGATCCAGGTCAGATGAACATGGCTCAGATGAAACGATATTCCTATGATCTGCCGCTGGCCGGCCTGGTGCTGCTTTTCGCGCTGTCGCTTCCGCTCTGGGCCGGCGACTACATGCTGGGCGTTGGCTTCACGCTCGCCATGTGGCTGGCCATGGTGCAATCCTGGTCGCTGCTCAGCGCCACCACCGGCTATATTTCTCTGGGTCACGCGGTGTTTTGCGGCATCGGCGCCTATGCGATGGTGCTTGCTTTGCCGGTGATGGGCATTGCGATATCGCTGATTTTCGGCGGAGCAATGGCCGGGCTGGCGGCGCTGCTGATCGGGTTGCCGGTCATGCGGGTGCGCGGGCCCTATTTCGTCATCCTGACCTTTGGCCTTGCCGAGCTTGCCAAGGCCATCGTCATGCAGGCCGAGACCTCGATGGGCCAGTTCAGCCGGCTGATCTTCAACGCGCCCTCGCTGGCCGTGCTTTACTGGGTGATGCTGGCGCTTGCGGTGATTGCCGTGGCGGCGGCCTGGCTTCTGTCCCGATCGCGCCTTGGGGCCGGGCTGGTGGCGGTGCGCGAAAACGAAGAGGCCGCCGAGGCCGTCGGCGTGCCGGTGGCGCGGCTCAAGACGATTGCTCTGGTGCTGTCCGCAGTGATCCCCGGAATGATCGGCGGTCTTCTGACGCTGCGCTCGTCCTATTTCGACGCCGCCCAGGCCTTTGATCCGGTGCTGTCATTCACCACCGTCACCATGGCGATTGTCGGTGGATTGCGCTCGCCGCGCGGGCCATTCCTCGGCGCGATTGCCTTTGTCTTGCTGTCCGAGGTGCTCTGGCTGCGTCTGCCGCAGCTTTACATGATCGCGCTTGGCGCGCTGCTGATCGCCTTCATTCTCTTTGCACCCCGGGGGCTGGCCGGAATGGTGTCGCGCCTTTTCGCCTCTGGCGACAAATCAGGAAAGGTGGCCGGCCATGGCACTGCTTGAGATCCGGGATATCTCGAAATCCTTCGGCGGGATCAGGGCGCTGGATCAGATCACCTTCAGCGTCGAAGAGGGCGAGATCTTCGGGTTGATGGGCGCGAACGGGGCCGGCAAGACCACGCTTTTTGCGGTGATTGCGGGGCAGATCCGGCCAGGATCGGGCCAGGTTCTGCTGCGCGGTGAATGCATCACCGGCCTGCGCCCGGACCGGATCTGCCGTCGTGGCATTTCCCGCACCTTCCAGATCGTGCGGCCTTTTGGCGGGGTCACGGCCCTGGAAAACGCCACGATCTCGGCACTTTACGGGTCGGACAGCCCGCCCTCCCGCAAAGGGGCGACCGAGGCGGCGGCTGTCGCGCTGGAGGCGGTGGGGCTGGGCGCCCAGAAAGACCGGCCTGCCTCCGAGCTGACCCTGTCAGGCCAGAAGCGGCTTGAGATCGCCCGGGCGCTTTCGACCGGGGCCGGGGCTATCCTCCTGGACGAGGTCATGGCCGGCCTCACCCCTCCCGAGGTTGACGAGATGATCGCGACGCTCAGGGGTTTGCGTCACGACCGCAAGCTGACCTTCATCCTCGTGGAACATGTGATGAGTGCGCTGATGACCCTGTCGGACCGCGTCCTCGCCATGGATCGCGGGCGCATGGTCGCGCTTGGCGTACCCGATGAGATTTCGCGCAATAAAGACGTGCTGAAGGCGTATTTCGGATGATATCTCCCTCTCTTGCAGCGGTTTCTGAACCCCGGCCGCTTTTGTCGGTCGAAAAGCTTGAGGCCGGCTATGGCAGGGTGCAGATCCTGCGCGGAATCTCCCTGTCCATCGCTGCAGGCACGGTCACCGCGCTGGTTGGCCCCAATGGTGCCGGCAAGACCACGCTGATGAAGGCGATTGCCGGGATGATCCCGGCGCGCTCGGGGCAGATCCGGTTTGACGGGCGCGACATTCTTGCAATGCCCTCGTATCAGCGGGTCGAAAGCGGCATCGCGCTGGTGCCCGAAGGCCGGCTGATCTTCGCGCGGCTTTCGGTCGAGCAAAACCTGCGCCTTGGGGCCGTGGTGCCGCATGCCCGCAGCAAGGCGGACCAGACGCTTGCGGAAATCTACGAGCGTTTCCCGCGACTGGCAGAACGCAGAAACCAGGTGGCAGGGTCGATGTCCGGGGGCGAGCAGCAGATGCTGGCGCTCGGGCGCGGGCTGATGTCGCAGCCGAGGCTGATCCTGCTGGATGAGCCGACGCTGGGCCTTGCGCCGATCATGGTCGCCCGCGTTTTCGAGGTGATCGCAGAACTGCGCCAGGCGGGCTTTACCATCCTTCTGTCGGAACAGAATTCGCACCTCGCGCTCGGGGCCTGCGACTACGCCTATCTGATCGAGAACGGATCCATCCACCTGCAGGGAACCGGCGCTGACCTCGCGGGGAATGACGAGGTTCAGCGCCTTTATATGGGCCGCTGAACACAGCACGAAAAAGGAGACGGATATGAAAAGCATCACCATAAACAATCATCCGATGAGCTATGTCGAGGCGGGGGACCCTGCGAAACGCACCATCCTGCTGCTGTCTGGCTGGGCGCAGGATGACCGTCTCTTCAAGACACTGATCCCGGAACTGGCGCGCGATTTCCACGTCATCGCCCCGAATTATCGTGGCCATGACGCCGACCAGACCCTGCAGGGCGATTTCACCGGCGATGACCTGGTCGATGATGTCGGGGCCTTCATCAAAGCCCTGGATCTGAAGGATTTCCGCCTTGTGTCCACCTCGCATGGATGCTGGGTGAATATCGGGCTTTGCGACCGGTTCGGCCCTGATGTCCTGCCGCGCACCGTGGTGATCGACTGGCTGATGGAACCGCATGACGGTTTCTGGCAGCAGCTGCGCGAAGGCCAGGACCCCGAGAAGTTCCATATCGGCCGCAAGAGCTTTTTCGATGAATGGATCGCGGCGACCGACAATGCCGATGTGATCAACCATATTCAGAATGAGATGACCTGGTTCAGGGGCGAGATGTGGATCCGGGCCTGCCGCGAGATCGAGAAATCCTACCGCAAATGGGGCAGCCCGCTGAAGCGGATGGAGGCGCTCGCCGCGCATCCCGCGATCATGCATATCTATTCGCAGCCGCTTGGCGAGGAATACCGCAAGTTCCAGGCGGACTATGCCGCAAACGGCCATCCCTGGTTCATTCCGACCCATATTCCGGGCCAGACCCATTTCCCGACGCTCGAAAGCCCGGTTCCGGTCGCGGCGGCCATCGCGGGTTTTTACCGCGACTGAGACTGCCACTTCTGTAACCCACAACCGGCGCGGAAACGCCCCCGCAGCCCCGTTCGGGGCTGCGACCGGGGGGCGCTGTCATCCGCCAATCAAGGACTGAACGAATGACCTCTCAACTGACTGCTCTTGTGGCGGGTGGCGGCTTTGGCGGGCTGACGGCAGCGACCGCGCTGGCACAGCGCGGCTGGCAGGTAACGCTGTGCGAAAGGATGCCAGAGCTGCGGGCCTCGGGATCGGGGATCTATATCTGGGAAAATGGTTTGCGGATTCTCGATGCGCTCGGGGCTCAGGCGCTTGATGCGCGGGCCTTCCGGGGCTTTGCGATGGAACAGCGCAATGCCGCCAATGAGGTGATTGATGACGGGGCGTTCCCGCCGCATATCCGTCTTTACACGATTGCCCGCTCGGGTCTGATGAATGCGCTGCGCGACGCGGCGCTTCGGGCGGGGGTGAAGATCCGCACCGGCTGCGAGGTGCTTTCCGCCACGGCCTCGGGCGAGGTGCAGTTTCCGGGCGGTGACGGTGCGAGCGCGGATCTGGTGGTGGGCGCCGACGGGATCTGGTCGGGCGTCCGGCGCAGTCTTGGCCTCGAAGCCTCGCATGAGCTGACCCCGGAAGGGGCGCTGCGCGCGATCATCCCGGGCACTCAGGCCGATCTGGGCCCGGGCGGCGCGCGCAAATATCTCGAATGCTGGAACGGCGAGCGCCGCTTCCTGATCACGCCGATCAATGAAAGCGAGATCTATCTGGCGCTGACCTGCCAGGCCGGGGATGAAAGCGGCAAGCAGGTGCCGCTTGACAGGGCAAGCTGGTCGGCGTCGTTCCCGCATTGGGCGCATCTGATCGACCGGATCACCGAGACCCTGGCATGGAGCCCCTATAGCATCGTTAAGGTGAAGTCCTGGTCCTCGGGGCGCGCGGCGATCATCGGGGATGCGGCCCATGCGCAGCCGCCCAATCTGGGCCAGGGCGGCGGGATGGCCATGCAAAGCGCCCTGGCGCTGGCGGTGCATCTGGAAGGGGTCAGCGACCGGCGTGACATTCCCGATGCCCTGGCCCGCTGGGAGGCGGCTGAGCGCCCGCTGGCCGAGCATTGCCAGAAATGGTCCTGCATCTATGGCGAGGTCTCGACCCTGCCGGATGAGGTGCGCGACCGGGTGGTGGCGGCGGGCATGGCGGATACATGGCTGCGCAGCCAATTCCTGCGCGTGGCGATGTCGGTCCCGACCGGCACCTGACCCTGCCCGGGGCCTCGCGCCAGGGCACCGGATTATTGTCGCCGCGGGCACAGTGCCGGGAGAGGGAGACCGGGGAAACCGGTCTCCGCCTCGTCTGGTTGTTCAGGTGATCCGCACGATGCTGGCGCGGATTTCCTCGGGCTCGAACACTTTCTTCCAGTCGTCGCGCATCAGCATCGGACGCCCGAATTCAATGGCCTTCTCGCAGGCCTCCGAGAACTTTCCGGGGATCTCGTCGAACATCACAGCGGTCAGCACGCTCATATGGCCAAGCAGGAATTCGCGGGCGCAGTCGCGGTCGATGCCACGCCGGATCACCTCTTCCATCGCTTCGCGAAGCACGGTGACCAGCGAGGCGCAGACGGTTTCGGTCAGCCCAGGCTCCAGATAGGCCATATGTTCGACGGTCACGCGGTGGCTGCGCGCCACCGGGGCAAAGATCGCGCGGGCGACCGCATCGCCTAGCGCATATTGCGCCTCGCTGCCCTGCATCAGCGCGTTGACGATGCCCTGCGGCGCCGCAACACCGCCAAAGAAATCGCGCCGGCCGGCCTCGGTCTCTTCATTGCGGAAGAGGCCCGGATGGCAGGGATGGGTGACAAAATAGGCGATATCGTCGCGCGGCGGCAGGTGGCCGGCATGAGGTGCTGCGGGGTCGAGGCAGATCACCACGGTGCCAGAGGCGAGCTTTGGCACCACCAGCCCGGCGACCTTGCCGATCACGGCATCGGGCACCGCCAGCACCACCACGTCAGCACCGGTGACGGCCTCATCCGGCGCGACACAGGTGACCGCGAAGTCATCCTTCAGGCGCTGCTGGCCCTCGGGTGACAGTTCGACATGGGCCACGTCGAAGTCGGTTTTCAGCAGATTGCGGGTCAGGCGGGTGCCCATTTTGCCGCCCGCGCCGAACAGGGCTATTCTGGTCATGGTGATCTCCTCCAGCGGGTCCACGCCAACAGCGGACCGACCCGCCGCAGCAGGGGGCTGGCCGTTGCGATATGAAACGGGGCGGGCGCGCCCTCTCACGCGCCCGCGGGGACAGTCTTCAGCCGTGGCTGATGGTGACGGTCTTGATATGGGTGAAGCCGTTCAGCGCCTCGAAGCCCTTTTCGCGGCCATGGCCGGATTTGCCGACACCGCCAAAGGGAAGCTCGATCCCGCCGCCTGCACCGTAATTGTTGATGAAAACCTGGCCGGAATGGATCTTTTGCGCCATGCGCAGCTGACGCGAGCCGTCCTGGGTCCAGATCCCGGTCACGAGGCCATAATCGGTGCCATTGGCGATGGCGATGGCTTCGGCCTCATCCTCGAAGGGGATCAGAACCTGCACCGGCCCGAAAATCTCCTGCTGGGCCAGGGCGTGGTCGGGCGAGACTTCCGAGAAGAGCGTCGGCAGGATGTAATTGCCGCCCGCCGGTGCGTCCGCATGCAGCTTGCCCTGGGCTGCGGTGGTCAGTTCGGCGCGGCCCCGGTCAATAAAGCCCTGGACGATCTGATGCTGTTTCTTCGAGACGACAGGGCCGAGATTGTGGCTTTCAATCGCCGGGCCGACCGTCAGACCCTCATAGATCGCGATCATGCGGGCCTTCACCTCTTCATAGATGCCCTTCTGCACCAGCACCCGCGAAGCCGCCGAGCAGGTCTGGCCCGCATTTTGCATACAGGCGCCGACCAGAACCGGCATCGCTTTTTCCAGATCGACATCGTCGAACACGATATGCGGCGATTTACCACCCAGCTCCAGCGTGACTGGCACGACATTCTTCGCCGCCGCTTCCTGGATGCGCACGCCCGTCCCGACCGAGCCGGTGAAGGAGACATGGTTGATGCCCGGATGCGAGGACAGATGCGCGCCTACGTCATGGCCATAGCCGGTGACCACGTTGATCACGCCTGCCGGAACGCCGGCCTCTGCCGCGATGGCGGCAACCGCCAGGGACGAAAGCGAGGCATCCTCTGCCGGCTTCAGCACAACCGTGTTCCCGGCGGCGAGCGCCGCACCGACACCACGCCCGAGGATCTGCATCGGGTAATTCCACGGGATGATGATGCCGCAAACGCCATGCGGTTCACGCAAAGTGTAGACGGTGAAGCCTTCCTGATAGGGGATCGTGGTGCCCATCAGCTTGTCGGCGGCACCGGCGTAGAATTCGAGATAGCGGGCGAGCGCGATGGAATCATTGCGCGACTGGTTCAGCGGTTTGCCGACATCCAGCGTCTCGATCATCGCGAGCTCTTCGGCGCGTTCCAGCACCAGCGCCGACATTTTCATCAGGATCCGGCCGCGCTGCGTCGCGGTCAGCTTGCCCCATTCGCCATTCAGCGCGCCGCGCGCGGCGGCGACGGCGGCATCGACCTCGGCCACGGTGCCGCGTCCGATCTGACCGATCACTTCGCCGGTCGAAGGGTTCTCGACCGGGATCGTCTCAGCGCCCGCGGGCGTGATCCATGCGCCGTTTACGAACACTTTCGTGGAATCGATCCACATCAGTTGATCAAGTGCCATGATTTTCCTCCATATCTGACAAGAGGCGGCAATGCGCCTCGTAGGTATCTGATTTCAGACGGGTTTCAGCTTTCGATAAAGAACGGCTCGACCCGGTCTTTCGAATGGCCAAGGTGGCGCGCCATGGTTTCCCTCGCGGCTGCGGCGTCCTTGTTTCTGAGAGCCTCCAGCAAGTCCATATGTTCGCTGACGGCGCTTGTGGTGATCGTCGCGTGGTAGCGCAGGCGGAACAGATTCGAATGGATATAGAGCCGCGCCAGCGCCTCGGCGGCGACCTGGTTGCCGGCGATCCGGGCGATCCGGGCGTGGAAGGCATTGTCGCGCTCGGCAAAACTGCCGAAATTGTCGGGCCGGCTTTCGGCAGCGATGCGGCTCATCTCGGCGCAAAGCGCTTCGAGGGCGGCGATGTCTTCGGCGGTTGCCTTCTCTGCCGCCAGCGCCGCCAGTTCGGGCTCGATCATGCGGCGAAAGGCATAGACATCGCGAAAATGGCTGCCCTCGGGCAGGGGGGCGGCGGAAAAGCCGGAATTGAATTTCTGCTGCACAAGCCCTTCGGATTCCAGCCGGATCAACGCCGCCCGGATCGGCGTTTGCGACACGCCGAAATGACGCGCCAGCGCATCGACCGAGAGCCTTTCGCCCGGCGGGATCCGAAGCGAGATCAGATCTCCCAGCAAGGCATCGTAGATCTCATCCCCGAGCGGTTGCGACACATGCTTCTCCCGCGGGTGCTGCGCCGCAGAAGATAATTGTGGGCCAAGCGTCTTCCCTGACATTTTCCGTCTCCTCCCCGTCCGTAATCTCTTGACCCTTCCGCATCGGATGTCTAGCTTAAAATCGTATCGTATCGGATTTTCCGGTCCATACGTTGATATCATGACAAGGGTGGCGCGCGTTTCTGGAGGGAGTTCCGCCATCCCAGGGAGGATAAAATGTCGTTTAATTTCCGCGCTCTGGCGCTTTCTGCCGTTTCGGCTTGCGCCATGTTGGCTGGGACCGCGCTTGAAGCCCGCACCCTGAATATCGCGATGACCCCGCCGGAAGAATCGCATTACGGGGCGGCTGCCAAGGCTTTCAAGGAAAAGATCGAAGACCTGTCGGGCGGTGATATCACTGTCGAGATCAAAGCCAATGGCGTGCTTGGCGGCGAGCGCGAGATCCTCGAGGGGATGCAGATCGGCTCCATTGAAATGGGTGTCACCTCGACCGGTCCGGTCGGTGGTTTCGTGCCCTCGACCTATGTGCTCGACCTGCCGTTCCTGTTCAAAGATTACGCCAATGCGCGCGCCATCCTTGACGGCCCGATTGGCCAGGACCTGCTGGACGATTTCGAACCGATCGGGATCATGGCGCTTGGCTGGGCCGAAAATGGCTTCCGCTATGTCACCAATTCGAAAAAGCCGATCGAGACCCCGGAAGACATGAAGGACATGAAGATCCGCACGATGGAAAATGACATCCATCTGGGGTCTTTCACCGCGCTTGGGGCCGCACCGCTGCCGATGTCCTGGAACGAGGTCATCACGGCGCTGCAACAGGGCACCATCGACGGCCAGGAAACGCCGATGTCGATCTTCATCGCGAACCGCATCTGGGAAGTGCAGAAATACGCGACCCTGACCGGGCATTTCTATTCGCCTTCTCTGATCATGATGTCGAAAGTCCATTGGGACCAGCTGACCGAAGAAGAGCAGGGCTGGGTGCGTGAAGCGGCCTCTGCCGGTGTTGCCGCCAATCGCGCCTATGTCGAAAACGACGAAAAGCGCGGCCTTGAAATGCTGCGCGCCAATGGCATGGAAGTGATCGAAACCGTCGACCAGGAAGCTTTCGCCGAGGCAGTCTCGGCTGTTTATGACGTCTTCACCTCGACCTATGGCAGCGAGACGCTCGAGAAAATCCGCGCCGCGCAGCAGTGATCTGAGCCCGTCGCGCCCCGCCTGGACAGGCCCTGCTGAAGGGCCCGGGCAGGGGCGCGACCCCACTCTCCCACAACAACATATGGAGGAGGAGCGATGCGCAGGCTTGTGCACGCCGGAGAGAGGTTTGTCTCTCTTACACATAATATCGCGGCTGCATTGCTTGCCGTATCCGCAATTCTGGTCTTCCTGCAGGTGGTGTCGCGTTTCGGGGGCGGGCATTCGCTGGCCTGGACCGAGATTCTGGCGCGCGGCACGGTGATCTGGATGGTCTTCATGGCCGCCTGTGCCGGGTTCCGCCTTAACGCTATGATTCCGCTGGAATTCATTCGCGACGTGGTGCCGGCGCCGATCAAATCGCTGGTGCTCTGGGCGGTCTTTGTGCTGACGCTCGTCTTTCTGTTCGTGATGTCCTGGTACGGGATCCAGATGGCGATGCGGGTCGCGAACCAGAAGATCGCCATGCTCGGCGTCTCGATGGCCTGGTTCTATTCGGCAATCCCCGTTGGCTGCATCTGCGCACTGCCGGGCGTGCTCCTTGGCCATTTCCGCCCGGTCGCGGATGAAAGGTTGCCCGAATGAATATCGCTCTCGTATCCGCGCTGATCGTTCTTTTCGCGCTTTCGGTACCGGTGGCGGTTGCCATCGCGCTTTCCGCCATTTTCGGCATCACCATGTTCAGCAATCTGCCGCTGATGGTGGTGCCGCAAAAGATGTTCAACGCGCTGGACAGCTTTCCGCTGCTGGCGATCCCCTTCTTCATCCTTGCCGGCAATCTGATGAGCCATGGCGGCGTGTCGCGCCGGCTGGTTGATTTCGCGAAATCGATGGTTGGCGGTGTGCAAGGCGGGCTTGCCGCGTCTTGCGTGCTGACCTGCATGATCTTTTCCTCGATCTCGGGCTCTTCGGTCGCCACCACATTCGCTGTGGGTGCGATCCTGATCCCTGCCATGGTGAAACACGGCTATCCGACCCCGGTTGCGGGCACGATCCAGGCCGCTTCGGCGGAGCTGGGCGTGATCCTGCCGCCGTCGATCCCGATGATCCTTTACGCGGTCTCGACCGAGACCTCGGTCACCCAGGTCTTCATCGCGGGCATCGGCCCGGGCATCCTGATCGCGGTGGCGCTGATCGTGATGACGCAGATCTGGTGCCGCGTGAAAGGCTATGGCAAGAATGACGGCAATGACCGCCAGCCCTTCCTGAAATCCGCCGCCAGCGCCTTCTGGTCGCTGATGATGCCGGTGGTGATCGTGGGGGGCATCTATGGCGGTATCTTTACGCCCACTGAAGCCGCAGCTGTCGCCGTCTTCCTGGCGCTGGTCATCGGGCTTTTCATCTATCGCGAGCTGAGCTTCTCTGACCTGCCGAAGATCTTCCGCCAGTCGGTGGTATCGACCGGCGCGGTCATGCTGATCATCGCGGCGGCGGGACTGTTCTCGTTCCTCGTCTCGATGTCGGGTCTGCCGAAAATGGTGGGCGCCTGGGCCTCGGACAGCTTTGAAAGCTGGATCACCTTCCTGCTCTTTGTGAACCTGCTGCTCTTTGTCGTCGGCATGTTCGTCGAGACCTCGGCAGCGATCCTGGTGCTGGCGCCGATCCTTGCGCCGATTGCCATCGCTTATGGCGTCGATCCGGTGCATTTCGGCATGATCATGATCGTGAACCTTGCCATGGGGATGATCACGCCGCCGCTTGGGGTGAACCTTTTCGCTGCCGCATCGGTTGCAAAGATCCCGGTGCAGCGGATGTTCAAACCGCTGATCTGGCCGGTGTCGACGATCATTCTGTCGCTGATGCTCATCACCTATGTGCCACAGATATCGCTGTTCCTCCGCGATCTCTCTCTGGCGCAATAGGTAACCCCGGCGGCGACCGGTGCTCCCCCGGTTGCCGCCGCTCCCAGATACGAAGGCTGACCCCATGATCCCTGTCGAGGAAATCCGATCTGTCGCGATCCGCGCGCTGACCAAAGGCGGTCTTTCGCCCGAGCATGCTGCGATCCAGCTGGAGCTGCTGCTTGATGCCGAAATGCGCGGTGTTCCCTCGCATGGCCTTTTGCGGCTGCCCCGCGTGATCGAGCGGGTCGCGAATGGCGTGACCAATCCGGCGACCCGCGGCGCGCAGTCCTGGCGCGGCCAGGCGCTGCTGGATGTTGACGGCGAACAGGGGCTCGGGCCGGTTGTCGCCCTGGCCGCGCTTGAAACCGCGACCGCAAGGGCGGCTGAAACCGGCTCCTGTGTGGTGGCGATCCGCAATTGCGACCATCTCGGCATGCTCGCCTTCTATGCCGAAAAGCTGGCCCGTGACGGCAAGGTGCTTTTGGGCATGACCGTGTCCGAGGCGCTGGTTCACCCCTACGGCGGGCGGCACGCGATGATCGGCACCAATCCCATCACCATCGGCGTGCCGGCAGAGCCGCTGCCTTTTGTCTTCGACATGGCCACAAGCCTGGTCTCGATGGGCAAGATCCATGACCACGCCCATCGCGGCGCCCCGATCCCCGAAGGCTGGGCGCTGGATGCCGGGGGCAACCCGACCACCGACCCGAATGCCGCCAAGCTCGGCGCAATTGCCCCCTTTGGCGGCGCGAAAGGCTATGGCCTTGGGCTGGCGTTTGAGGTGCTGGTATCGGCGCTGACCGGATCGGCCATCGGCACCGCCGTGAAAGGCACCCTCGATTCCACCGAGCCCTGCAACAAGGGCGATCTTTTCGTGGTGATGGAGCCTGCCTCGGGCTTCATGCCGCTGGTCTCGGGCTTTCTGGAAGAGCTGCGCCATTCGGCGCCTGCCGATCCGGCACAGCCCGTCCGCATCCCCGGCGACCGTGCCACCGTCACCCGCGACCGCGCGGGCCGCGACGGGCTGACCGTCGCCATCGAAGTCTGGCAGCGCATTCAGGCGCTTTCATAAGCTATCAATACCGGCCCTGCCGACAGGGCAAAAAGGAGTAAAGTCATGCGGTTCGATTATGGTGTCACCCGCGCCCCGCAGCGCCTTGTTTTCGGCCCCGGCCAGCGTGCGGCTCTGGGCCGGCTGGCCCGCGACCTTGGCACCCGCGCGCTGATCTGCACCGATGAACGCCTGGGCGGGCTGCCGCTTCTGGGCGAGCTGGTGGCCGACTTGCAGGCAAATGGCGTCACGGTCGAGGTCTTCGCGGAAACCCAGCCAGAACTGCCGCTGGATGGCATCACCACCTGCGCCGAACGCTACAGGGATTTTGCCCCGGATATGGTGATCGGCTTTGGCGGTGGCAGCTGCCTTGATCTCGCGAAACTTGTGAGCCTGCTGCTGACCTTTCCCGGCCCGCTGTCTGCCTATTACGGTGAGTTCAGGATCCCCGGCCCGGTGCGCCCGATCATCGCGATCCCGACAACCGCCGGCACCGGATCCGAGGCCACCCCTGTCGCGGTTCTGGCCGATCCGGAGCGGGTGATGAAGGTGGGGATCTCGTCCCCCGAACTGATCCCCCATACCTCGATCTGCGACCCGGAACTGACCGTGACCTGCCCGAAGGGACTGACCGCGATCTCCGGCGCCGATGCCCTGGCCCATGCGATTGAGGGTTTTGCGGCTGTCAGCCGCGCGGCGACGCCGGATCTGGCGGTGACGCGTGTTTTCGTCGGCAAGAACACGCTTTCCGATGTCTACGCGCTGCGCGCGATCAGGCTGATCTTTGATCACCTGGAGACCGCCGTGACCCAGCCGGACAATATCGAGGCGCGCTCGGCCGTGATGCTCGGCTCGACCCTTGCCGGGCTGGCATTCGGCTCGGCCGGCACCGCAGCGGCGCACGCGATCCAATATCCGATCGGTGCGGAAACCCATACCGCGCATGGGCTTGGCGTTGGCGTGCTGCTGCCGTTCACCATGCGCTTCAACGCGCCGGTCGCGGCGGGCGATTACGCTGAAATCGCCCGCGAAATCGGCGTGGCGGGTGCTGCGGATGATGACGCAAAAGCCTCTGACGCGCTGATCGCGGCTTTGTCTGCGCTGTTCGCCCGTATCGGCATGCCCGCCACCATCGACAGGATCGGCGTGACCGAGGCCAGCCTCGAGTCCATCGCGATGCTCTCGATGAACGCGGCCCGCCTTGTGGAAAACAACCCCCGCCCGCTGTCGCCCGAGGCGATCCGTGAGATTCTCGACACTGCCATGGCGTCCGCCTGAGACCCTGAGGACTGTAAGATGACCCAAGACAACACCCCCCCCGAGACATCCTGGCCGACCGACCTTTTCATCGGCGGCAAATGGCGCGAAGGCGCCCGCCCGACCCGGATCGATGTGACCAACCCTTCCGACGGGTCGGTTCTGGGGTCCGTCGCCAATGCCGCGCCCGAAGATGCCATCGCCGCAGTTGACGCAGCCGCCGCAGCTGCTGCCGGCTGGGCCGCCACCCCCGCCCGCCAGCGCGGCGAGATCCTCAGGAAATGCTGGGAGCTGATGGTGCGCGACGGCGAAGCGCTTGCGCGTATCATCTCGCTGGAAAACGGCAAGGCGCTGAAAGATGCCCGCGGCGAAGTGGCCTATGCCGCCGAGTTCTTCCGCTGGTTCGCGGAAGAGGCCGTGCGTGGCCATGGCGATCTGGGCGTGGCACCCTCGGGCGCGAACCGGATTCTGGTGCAATATCAGCCAATTGGTGTCTCGCTTCTGATCACGCCCTGGAACTTCCCCGCCGCGATGGCGACCCGCAAGATCGCGCCGGCGCTGGCCGCTGGCTGCACCTGCGTGCTGAAACCCGCGACCGAGACGCCGCTGACCGCCTATGCCGTCGCCGCGATCCTCGCGGAAGCAGGCGTGCCGGATGGGGTGGTAAACGTGCTGACCACCTCGACCACCGGCCAGGTCGTGAACGCGATGCTGGATGATCCGCGCGTGCGCAAACTCTCCTTCACCGGCTCGACCGAAGTGGGCCGGGTGCTTTTGCGCAAGGCCGCCGATCAGGTGATCCATTCCTCGATGGAGCTCGGTGGCAATGCGCCTTTCGTCGTCTTCGATGATGCCGATCTGGATGCGGCCATTGAGGGCGCCATGATTGCCAAGATGCGCAATGGCGGCGAGGCCTGCACGGCGGCGAACCGCATCTATGTACAGCGCGGTGTGGTCGAAGAGTTTACCCGCCGGCTGACCGAACGCATGGCGGCCTTGCGGGTTGGCCCGGGCGCCGAGGAAACCACCGATCTTGGCCCGCTGGTCAATGCCGCTGCGGTGAAAAAGGTCGGCGAACTGGTCGATGACGCGGTGGCCAAAGGCGCACGCGTGACCACCGGTGGCAAGGCGATTGAAGGCGAGGGCTATTTCTACCCGGCCACCGTTCTGGCCGATGTGCCCGACACGGCTGATCTCGCGCGTGAGGAGATCTTCGGGCCGGTTGCGCCGATCTACACCTTCGACACCGAAGAAGAAGCCATTCGCCGCGCCAATGACACCGAATATGGCCTGGTGGCCTATGTCTACACGCAAGATCTGGCGCGTGGTCTGCGGGTGTCAGAAAAGCTGGAAGCCGGGATGCTGGCGCTGAACCGCGGTCTGGTCTCCGACCCGGCAGCCCCGTTTGGCGGCGTCAAGCAAAGCGGGCTGGGCCGCGAAGGCGCGCATCACGGGATGCTCGAATTCATGGAAGCCAAATATATCGCGACCAACTGGTAAGCGACGGGGATCTGCAACATGACCAATTACACGATTGCGACCATTGCCGGTGACGGTATCGGCCCCGAGATCACCGAGGCCACGATCAGGGTGCTGAAAGCGGCGGTTGGTGAAAATCTGCTGGACTTCCAGATGTTTGACGGCGGTGCCGGTCACTATGTCAAGACGGGCGATGTGCTGCCCGACGACACCTATGCCGCCTGCCGGTCCGCTGATGCGATCCTGCACGGGGCTGCCGGTCTGCCGGGCGTCGTCTATCCGGACGGGACGGAAGTCGGCAATGACCTGCACCTGCGACTGCGGTTCCGGCTCGACCTTTATGCCAATGTGCGCCCCGTGAAACTGCTGCCGGGCGTGCTGTCACCGCTGCGTGCCTTTGACGGCGGCGGCATTGATTACGTCATCATCCGCGAGAATACCGAAGGGCTTTATGCCAGCCGGGGCGCGGGTGTGGTCCTGCGCGATGAATTTGCCTCGGACAGCCTGGTAATCACCCGCAAGGGCACCGAGCGCGTGGCGAAATTCGCCTTTGATCTGGCGAAAAAGCGCAATGGCGCGCCGCGTGACGGCAAGTCGCGGGTCACGGTCTGCGACAAGGCGAATATCCTGCGCAGCTATGCCTTCTTCCGCAAAATCTGCGACGAGGTGCATCAGGGCTACCCCGATATCGGCATCGACTATGCCTATGCCGATGCTATCACCGTTCATATGGTGAAGCGCCCCGATTTCTACGATGTGATCGTGGCCGAGAATATGTTCGGCGACATCATTTCGGATCTGGGGGCCGCGACTGTGGGCGGCATGGGGATCTCGCCCTCGGGTGAAATCGGCGATGATTACGCGCTCTTCCAGGGCGCGCATGGCTCGGCCCCGGATATTGCCGGGCAGAATATCGCAAGCCCGGTGGCGAGCGTGCTGTCGGCGGTGATGATGCTGCGCTGGCTGGGCGACCGCAAAGGTGATGCGCGTCTGACCGAGGCGGGTGCCCGGATCGAAAGCGCCGTTGGCCGCGTGCTGGCGGCGGGCGAAACTGTCCCGGGCGATCTGGGCGGCCATGCGAAATGCACTGAAATGGCAGATGCGATCTGCCGCGCTCTGGCCTGAGGAGGGGTTCATGGGCAATCTCAAAGCTGGAATTATCGGTGTCGGCCTGATGGGGCATGGCATCGCGAAAAACGTGGTTTCCAAGGGCTGGGCGCTTGGGTTCCTTGACCATCCGGGCAACCAGGACTGCAGCGATCTCATCGGCTTTGGCGCGGCGAAATTCGCTGACAAGCATGATCTGGCGGCGGCGTCCGAAGTGATCATCCTCTGCGTTTCCGGGACGCCTCAGGTCGAAGACGTGCTTCTGGGTGAGAACGGCATCCTGAAAACGGTGAAAAAGGGCACGGTCATCATCGACTGCTCGACCGCGATCCCGAGCTCGACCGAGGCGATTGCGAATCAGGCCGAGGCCGCCGGCGCACTTTTCATGGATGCGCCAATGACCCGCACGCCGCTCGAGGCCGAGGCCGGGCGCCTGAACCTGCTGGTCGGCGCGGATCCGGAGCTTTTTGCGCGGATCCGCCCGCTGCTGGAAACCTTCGCCGAGAACATCTTCCATGCGGGCGGGCCGGGGGCCGGCCACAAGCTGAAACTGCTGCATAATTTCTGCTCGCTGGGCATGGTGACGCTGATCGGCGAAGCGGCGGCCTGTGCCGAGCGCGGCGGTATTTCGCCCGGAATCTTCACCGAGGTTCTGGCGAAAGGCGGCGGTTATGGCGCGGCATTCGACCGGGTCAGCCCCTTCCTGCTGGAGGGTGACAATTCGAAGATGAAGTTCTTCATCTCGAACGCCCATAAGGATCTGAGTTATTATGTCCAGATGGCCGAAGACGTCTCTGCCGGTCACCAGACGGCAAGCGGCGTTTATGGTGCGCTGCAAAGCCTGACGGATGGCGGCTTTGGCCAGGGTTTCCTGTCCGAAACCGCCCGCTATTTCGGCGAAGTGGCATCAAAAGGCTGAACCACCCGAAAACCCGCTGATCTTCCGGCCTTCCGGCTCCTTTTGAGGCGGAAGATCGGGGGGCCAGACCTCTGACAGTCCTGGGCCGCTGCCTCGATCCTGGCCAGGTTTCGCTGGAGAGGTCTCTCACTTCATTCCCGTTAAGGGGTAAGCTCGTCATGGCTGCGTCACGGCCACACCCGCGACCCGCCTGCCGGGGCATCAGCGGGCGCGGACGGGCTGGGCAATGTGCGTCGGGGACTTCGGATCTTCCCGCGCCTTACCGTGTGCAAGAATTTGCAGGCCGCCTGTGTCGCGGGCGGGCCATCTTCGTTCAGGGCCGAAGACATGATCGCGCTTTTCCCGCCTCTGCGACGATTGCCCCGGCGGTATAGTGTCGGGGGGTGAGCAACAGTTCCGCGCGCAGGCCTGCAGCCTTTGCACTGCGCCACGCCTTGTCATGCCGGACGAGCCGACCGAAGGCATCCGGCCCTTGATCCGCGAAGAGATTGTCGAGGCGCGTTTGATGCTGCGTGACCGGTTGCGGCTGACCATGCTGCTCGTCGGGCAGAACGAGGCCTTCCCCGGCGCGCCTTGCACCCGCAGCTATCGCCCTGAAACGGGCGGGCTGCTGACCTGACCAGCCCCGCCGGGGCAGAAATCCGGCCCGGGGTCCCGATCTGTGCGGGACGATGATCCTGCCTCCCGCTGTGGCGATGGCCGCAACCGGGGGCGCATGACCAGGAACCTGACCATGGGACGCTTTGCGACCACAGCTGGCGCGGGATTGTGCAGAGCGCCAGGGAATGTCCCGCGCCGGTTCAGCCCTGCGGGAACAGGATCGCCTCGACATCCATCGCGCCGTTCAGGATATGCAGCACCGTGACCCGGCCGGGATGGAGCTGATAGAAAATCAGATAGCGCCCATGCACCCGGCGGCGAATGCCATGGGCCTCGTAGCGGGGCACAATCGGCCAGGCTTCGGGATGCTCTGCCAGCTCAAGGCAGCTGCGGCCAAGCTCGCGGATAAAGGCGACAGCCCGCGCGGGATTGTCGCGCGCGATATAATCGCCGATGGATTCCAGATCCGCCTCGGCTGCGGCAGTGATCTCGACGATCATTCCGTCGCGCCACCCCTGACCTGATACTTCGCCTCAAGCCGCGCGAAGACCTCCCGGGCAGGTGTCACCCGCCCGGCCTCTGCCTCGGCGAGGCCCCGCGTGATGGCCTGATCGAGGACAGCCAGCCGTGCCTCGCGCTCCTGGATCAGCCGGATCCCCTCGCGCAGCACTTCACTTTTGGAGTTGTAGCGACCGGTCTCGACCAGCTTCGCCACGAAGCTCTCCAATTGCGTGCCCAGATCCGCACTGATCATCGCGGCCTCCCCTTGCTTTGCGCGCATCATGGCAGGCTTGATAACTGTTATCAAGTGATCTGCCATTTCTCGCCGCCGGGCTTTCAGAACTGCGTAGTGATATTGAGGAAGTATCCCTTGTCGGGGCTGTCGATTTTGCGCAGGTCGTCGGAGACCTCGCCCCAGAGATAGCCGCCTCCGACGCGGATATTGTCGCCGAAGAGGCGGTAGATGCCGAGGAGGGCGGCTTTCTCGGTGGTGTTGGAGCCCGGGGTCCAGAGGCCGCGGACCTCGGCCATCACGTCCCAGTTATGGACGATGTGGTAATCGGCGCGCAGCACGGCGAGATGCGCCTCGGAGCGTGTGAAGTCATTGCTGCCACGATCGGCGGCCTCGCGCATCCGGTAGCCGTATTTCGCGGCCAGCGTCCAGACCGGGTCGGCCTTCCAGCTGACGGCGGCGTTCAGGATATGGCTTTTCTGGCGCGGGCCGTCGACATTGCCGTCGATATTCACCTGATCCGCACCGGGCAGGTCATGAAGGTAAGTATAGCTGAAAAGCGCGTTGATCCGGTCATTTTCCACCGGGCGCCAGGCATAGCCGATGCGCGCCTCGACATAGCGGCCATCGCGGAACGAGGACTGATCGCTGTCGGAGATCACCGCATCCACCGATGAGACAAACCGCCAGTCCTCCGAGACCTTCGTCTCATAAAAGCCCGAGATGAGCCAGGTGTCGCGGTCCAGCGCATTGCCGGGGCGATCCGAAGTCTCGCGCCGCCATTCACCGCGCAGACCCGCCGAGATCGCATCGGCCTCATTGTAGCGCAGCCCGAGCGAGAGACCGCGGCGTTCCAGAGTGCTGCCATCCTCTTCGCGGCTTTCACCGAATTGCAGCGTGCCGTCATAGATCCAGCGCTCGGATGGCGTATAGCTCACGCCGTAGCCCGAAGTCAGCGAGGGCCTGGTGCCAAAGGCGCTGTAGGTCGTTTCCGACAGGTAAGACCAGCGGTCATTCACCTTCGACGTGGCGCCGAAGACAAGGCTGCCCTTGTCGCGCCCCGAGAAACTGCCGGTATCATAGCGGCGCAGCGGATCCAGCCGGTAGCCGATGGTGGTGGTGGTATTGTCATTCGGCCGGTAGCCGAATTCCAGCCGTCCGGCCCCGCCAAGACTGCCGCCCGAGGCCTCGGCCAGCAGGGTGCTGCGCTCGCTCAGCCGGATCGAAAAGCCGGCCCCGATCCGGCCGTTATCGCGCCGCGTGTCGTCATGTGCCAGCGTCGCCTGGCCAAAGCCCCAGACCGAGAGATCCTCGTCGCGCGTCCAGGTCAGGCGCAGCGCCGCATCGGTGCGTTTGCCGTAGTCCTCCGGCCGGCCGCTGGCATCGCGATTGTCATGCGCGATCTCGCCCTCGAGCTTCCAGGCCGTATCAAGGTGGTGCGCAAAGCCGATCCGCGCCTTTTCCTCGCGCCGGCCATTGTCATCCCGGATCCCCTCGCCGCCAAAGGTCAGTTCGGTGCGGGCAGAAATCGCCACCCGGCCCGACAGGCCCCAGGCCTCCTGATCATACTGGATATTGTCATCGGGCGAGGAGAACCCGGCCTCTTTGCGGTCATAGAAGGCCGCGATCTCGCCATCGAGACCGGCAAAGGCCAGGTCGGTCCTGGCCGCAATCCGCCAGGCATCGGCGCGCAGCCCCGGCAGCCCGTAGCTCGGGTTCGACGGTTCCAGATCAAGCCCGCCATTGAGCGAGAAATTCGAGGCGAATCCCGGCCCTTCGCTGGTCGCATATTCCAGCGACAGCTCGCGGCTCTCGCCGTCACGCAAGAGGATATCGACCCCCCCCAGCTCATTATCGGCCAGCCCCGTGGTCTCGCGCAGCACCGAGGCGCCAAGGCGGAGATGGTCATTCACCCAGGTCTCGCCCCGCAGCCCCGCCGTATAGCCGTCGACATTGCCGGTCGTCGGCACATATTCATATTGCGCGACCAGATTGACGTCATAATCCCCGAGCGGGTTGTTGGTCACCAGACCGTCGCCCCCGGCCGTTGCCGACAAAGGCGCGTTCAGGATCACCACGCCCTGCACCGCATTGATGCGGTAATCGGTGCCTTCCGTCAGACGGCGGCGTTCGACCACCAGCCCGGTGGTGCGCGAGCGGATCTCGACCCAGATGCTTTCGCTGTCGGACAGGATGTCCTGATGCGACAGGAAATAGGCCGAGCCCCCCGTCGCGCGCATCACATCGCGCTGCATCAGACTGTCGGCCTGGGCGGCAAAACCGGTAAAGCGCAGCTTCGCCTCGCCGTCCGGGGTGACGTCGAGCGAGCGGTATTCGCCCGAAACCCCATAAAGCGCGCGCTCGGTCCGCACGGTCAGATTCTGGTCCTCCAGCGGTTTAAAATCGCCCCATTGCAGATAGGAGCCATCTTTCTCAGCGCGCAGGAAGAACTTGCCCGAAGAGGGCGCCAGCTCGGACGTCTGGCTGTCATCGCCGAAGGTGTTGAACACATCCTCGGATTTCATCGAGCGCAGCGTCTGATCGGGATTCTTGCGGCCGAAATTGCGGAAGAGATCGCGCAGCTCCTCCTCTTGCGTGTCGACAGAGGCGGTGATCCGGGTGCCATTGGCCAGCGTGCCCTGGGCAAAGCCCGCAATACGCCCGAGCTTCCAGGTCTCACCCTCGTGGCGCCCGACCGTCACATCAACGATGCCGGTGGCGAACCATTCCGACCGCTCGATGGTGACCGAGCGGTCCATCGCCCGCCCGTCAACCGAGATCGCCACCGCATGGGTGCCGGGCGGCAGAATGCGCTGCACCACAAAATTGCCCGAGGGATCGACCGGCACCGCCTCGCCCAGGACCCTGACCGGCTGACCGGCGGGGGAATGGCCCGAAACGGTGATCGCGCCGCCCGTCACCGGAATGCCGCGCCGCGCCGTCATGTCTTCGCCTTCGCCTGCCGCAGTGACCGGGCCGGTCAGATCGGTCGGCAGGCGGCTGGCCGCGCGCGCGAGCACCAGGCTGCGCGTCTCGTCCCGCCGCCCGGCGCTGTCACTGGCGCGCAGGAAGTAGAGATATTCGCCATTGTCGCTGTCATCCCCGCTGGCGGCCGGCATGGTCCAGCCCGCCTCGCCATTGGCGGCAATCGGCACCACGGCGACGGTACGCCCCCGCGTATCGGTGATCACCACCTCGGATCGCGCGATCCAGGCCGGGTAGTTCGAGGACGCCCGGAAGGTCACAACCTCGCCCGGCACAAAGCTCTGACGCAGATCGCGGGTGGCCACCGCCAGGCGCGGCCGCGCGCCCAGCCCGTCATAGGTCAGATCGACGCCCGCAATATCCAGCAGACGGTCGATCTCGCGCAGCTCCTGCGGCCGCGCCGGAGCGCCCGCAATCGTGCGCCGCTCCGCGCCCTGCCCTGCCGAGACCCCGTCGATCGAGATCGAGAACCCGATCTCGCCCAGAGGCGGCGCGGGCTCGTTTGTGACATTGGGCTGCACCGGACGGCTGACCACCGTCCCGCCATTGTAATGCAGGCAGTCGGTGTCGAGCCTGTTGCCATCCGCCCGGCAGGCATCCTGCGCCCGGCCCTGACCCGCAAAGACCAGGGCGGAAAGGGCAACGCCGCCGGCAAGGACCGCGCGAAGGGCGGGGGATTTCAGACCGGTCTGCCTCATTGTGGTGCTCCTGCCCTCTGAACAAGGGTCTCGATATTCAACTTGTAGCTGCCATGACGCGACCACAGATTCCGGAGCGCCTTTTCGACCAGACGCAGCCGCTGTTTCGCCAGCTTCTCTGCCTCGCCCGGGGCAAGCACATAGGTGATCAGCAGCATCGAACCGCTGCCCCGGATCTCGGTCACAAGCGCGTTCAGGCCCCTGGTCAGTTCCTGGACCATCGCATCGCGGCCCTGCGCATCGGGGGCGAAGGCATTGGCCGCCAGATCGATCCGCACCAGCCGCGCCATCGTCGCGCCAAAGTCCATGCGGGTGATCATGCCCGGCGTCAGCCGCACCACACGCGGGTTCTCGGTCGTCATCCGGTACCCCGCCGGCAGCGTGCGCTCGTCAACCTTCAGCATGAAGTTCGACCCGATCGCGCGCGGCAGCGCCGCACAGGGCACATTGAAGCGGCCATGCGCATCCGTGGTGATCGCCACCCCGTTCGGCGCCACCAGCCGCACATTCGGCAGCCCGCGCTCTTCGGCATGTTTGCTCATATCGCCATTCTGATCCGTGTCATCAAACACCCGGCCCAGAACGCTCGCACATTGAAAAACCGCATCTGCCAGAACCCGCACCGCAGCTGTGGCTTCCGGTGCAAGCGGGGCGCCGGTGACAGGGTTTACCGCGAGAACACGGTTCGTATGACTGCCCGGCCGCACCGAAGAGCCAACCAGAACCCGCATCGTCCAGACCCGCACCTGACCAGGCGCCACCGTGACCGCAGGCAGCTCCAGCCGCCGCCCGTTTTCTTCCGGCTCGACCGCAACCCCGTCCAGCTGCGACGTCCCCGCGCGGTAATGGAAGCCCGCCGGCAGCGTATCGCTCAGCCGCAGCGTCACCGGCACGCCATCCGGTGATCCGGTGATCCGGATCGTATAGGGCACCAGATCGCCGACCATCGCCGTCTGGACGCCCGCAAGCTTCTCAACCACGAGACCGCCCTGGCCGAGATTGGCAACCGCCGGCGCGCTGGAATGGTCGCGGACCAGGATGCCGGCATCCGACATTCCGGTCGCATCGCCGGCAAGGGTGATTGTGCCCGATGCCACATCTGCGGCGGTGATCGTATAGGCATTGCCGGTGCAGGTAAGGAACGCCCGCGCGCCCACCGCCAGCGTGACCGGCTGACAGCTCAGCCCCGGCAGCGACAGCGACAGGCTCGAAAGATCGAGGTTCACATCCTGCAGTGCCACAGTGCCGTTATTGATCACTTCGAAGCGGTAAAGAACCTGATCACCCGGCCCCATGATCCCGTCCCCGTTCACATCGCGCAGATCCCCGACGGTGATGCTGAACCCGATAAGCGGGTAGCCAAGCGGCACCGTCACCGAAGACGGGCCTGACGGCACCGCCACCGGCGCGCCGGTCACAGGCACCCAGATGCCACTTGCCGTGGCGGTATTCTCACGTTCGGCGGCGCGGATATCGGCCTCGGTCAGCGCATAGCGCCCGGTCACGACCACGCTGGCTCCCGGCGCAAGACTTGCCACCGGATTGCCGCTGAAGTGCAGGCCCGGCAGCGGGTCATTCACCGCGACATCGCTAAGGGTGACATTGCCGGTATTCGTCAGGGTAAAGCTGTAAACGATCACCTCTCCGACCTGGGCCGAGCTGGAAATGCCCGAGGTATCGGCGGTCTTGACCAAAGTAAGCCCGCTGACACGCGGCGGATTGACGATGGTGGGCCCGTCCGTCCCGGCCTCCGTGCCCGAGAGGTCGCGGACGGTCTGCGGGTTCCCGGCGCCATCGGTATAGGTGCCGGTCGCCTCGGCCTGGTTCTCGATGGCGCTGCCGCTGTTGATGTCTGCCTGCGTCAGCGTGTAGCTCGCGCTGAAACTGACCGTGTTCGATGCCCCCGGCGCGAGACTCGGGATCGCAGTGCCGGTCAGCACAAGACCCGGCATCGGATCGCTGACCACGACATTCGCAAGCGTCACCGCGCCGGTATTGGTCACGGTAAAGCTGTAGCGGATCACATCTCCCGCCACAGGGGGCGCGCTGAGCCCCGAGAGATCGGCGCGTTTCACCAGGTCAATCGCGCCCTGCTGTGTCAGCGGCGTGCGGGTCGGATCATCGTCCCTGATCGTCGTGCCCGACCGGTCGGTGACAGGCTGCGGCGTGCCGGTGCCAGTGTCGAAGACGCCGGTCACGATGGCCTGGTTCAGGATGAAACCTGCATCCAGATCCGGCTGCGTCACGCTGTAGCGCGCGGTAAAACTGGCGGTGTCGCTGGCCCCGGGGGCAAGGCTGACCGGCCCGCCCGAAACCGTGGCGCCGGCAAGGGTCTCGGTGACTGTGATCCCCGTCAGCGGCACATTGCCGGTATTGGTGACGGTAAAGACCCAGACGACCTCGGACCCAAGCCGCAGGCTGGCCGGATCGAGGCCGGGGGCCAGCGCCTTGACCAGCGCAATTGCCGGCACGCCCGAGATCGGGGTAACGGTCGGGCCATCCACGCCGGTATCGGTGACCGAAGACGTGTCGATGCTGCCCGGGTTGCCGGGTGGCCCCCAGGTGCCGCTGGCCAGCGCGCGGTTGGTCACTGCGCCGGCGGTGATATCGCTCTGGGTGATCCGGTAGATCGCCGGGCCGACCGTGATGCTGGCGCCGGGGGCGAGCACGCCGGCGGTCAGGCTGCCGGGTTGCAGCCCGGGCAGCGGGTCGGCGACCGAAACATCGCGCAAGGTGACATTGCCGGTGTTGCGGATCGTAAAGCTGTAGCGGATCTCCTGACCCACCACCGCCGGATCGCTGACGGCCGCCGCATCGGCGGTCTTGACCAGCGCGATCCCCGGCTCCTGCGGCACAGGCACCATGGTCACGCCTGGCCCGGATGTATCTGGCCCCGAGGGGAAGACCTGCGGCGTGCCGCCGAAACCGCCGGTCGCGATTGCCTGGTTCACCACCTCGCCCGCATCAATATCGGCCTGGTCGATGTTATAGGTCGCGGTCAGCACCTCGACTTCGCCCGGCGCCATATCCCCGATGGTGAACGCGCCGGGGGTCAGCCGTGGCAGCGGGTCATCAACCACCACACCCGTCATCAGCACATTGCCGCTGTTGGTGACGGTGATCGTATAGGTGACCTGCTCGCCCGGCACCGCAGGGGTGCTGATCGCCGATGTGGCGGTTTTCACCACTGTCAGCTCTGGCAGGCGGCGCAGGGGCACCGTGATCGTGTTCGAGACGGTATCGACATCGGTGACCGCCCCCGTCACCGGATCGGTGAAGATCCCTTCGGCGGTGGCGGTGTTCACGACCTGGCCCGCCTCGATCTCCTGCTGGGTCAGCGGATGGGTCGCGGTCAGCGTGACCGCCTGCGAGGCGCCCGGCTCAAGCCTGGCGATCAGGCTGCCGGCAGGGCCGAAGGTGAGGCCGGGCAGCGGATCGTCCAGCTGCACCCCGGTCAGGGTGACATTGCCGGTATTGGTCACAACAAAGCTATAGGTGATCAGATCATCCGGACGTGGCGGATCCTGCAGGTCAGGCGCGGCCGATTTGACGACTGAAAGCGAGGGCGTCCGTGTGATCGGCAGCACTGTGTCGCCATCGGTGCCAATGGTGGTTCCCGACAGATCCGAGACAGTCTGCGGCACGCCCCCCGCATCCACACCCCAGGTGCCGGTCACTGTGGCCTGGTTGACCACCGATCCACTGTTCACATCGTCCTGCGTCAGCGTGTAGCGCGCGCTGAACGAGGTGCTGTCCGCGAGCCCCGGATCAAGCTGAGCGATGCTGCCGGTGACCAGGATCCCGGTCAGCGGGTCGGTCAGGGTCAGACCGGTCAGGCTGACATTGCCGGTATTGGTCACGGTGAAGGCATAATGCACCTCATCCCCGGCCTGCGGCGGCACCGAAAGCGTCGAATTCGCAAGGTCGATCACCTTCACAAGGTCGATCCCCGGCGCCGGCGTCAGAGGGGTATTGATCGTATCATCATCCGCAATCGTATCCTGGACCGGACCATCTGCACCCCAATTGCCGCTTGTGCTGGCGGTATTGGTGTAGACCCCGGTATTGACCTCGGCCTGGGTCAGGACATGGCCGCCCACATCCGCGAAAACCCTCACCCCGCCCGGAGCCAGGGTGAAAGCCGGGATCGGGGCATCAAATGTCAGGCCCGCATCGGTCAGGGTGATCCCGGTCAGGATCACATTGCCGGTGTTGCGGATGACAAAGCTGTAGCGGATCTCGTCGCCCTCGGCCGGGGCCGCAGGATCGGCAAAGCCCGAGATATTCGCGGCTTTCTCAAGCCCGATCTCCGGCACCTGCGGCAGGGGCAGCTGGTTGTCGGCGGAATCCGCGACCCGGCCCCCGCCCGGTCTGATGCCGGAAACTCCGGCGGTATTGTCGAGATGGCCCTTTTCGATATCGGTCTGGAGCAGGGTATAGCTTGCGGTGAAGCTGGTGCTGTCCGAAGCGCCGGGCGCCAGAGTGACCGGCCCGCCCGAAACGGTCGCGCCCGCGAGCGCCTCGGTCACGCGCACATCGGTCAGCGTGACATTGCCGGTATTGGTCACCGTGAAGCCATAGGTGACCGGGGTCGTGGCCAGCACCGGCACCGGCAGGGTCGAGGTGACGCGCTTCTCAAGCCCGATCTGCGCATTCTGGTGCAGATCAACCCGCACCGGACCTGACGAGACCGGCGGAAGGGTCGCCGTGCCGCCGCCCGCAGGATCGAAATAGCTGCCCGAGACCGAGGCCTGGTTGTCGACCCGTCCCAGATTGATGTCATCCTGATCAACCGCATAAGTCGCGCTCAGGGTCACGGCCTGGGCCGCCCCGGGCGCAAGGCGCGCGATGACATTGCCGGCGGTAAAATTCAGCCCCGGCAAGGGATCCGTGACCGTCACATCCGTCATCGTCACATTGCCGGTATTGGTGACGGTAAAGCTGTAGATGATCTCATCATTCAGAACCGTCGGGTTCTGCACGCCGGAGACATCCGCCGTCTTGAAAATGGTCAGGCCCGGAGCGGCGGCGATCGCCAGATCGGCCTCTGCCTCCGCCGTGACCGGCACATCTGTTCCGGCAGGGCCGCTGGCCACCGAGGTCACCCGCGCCTCATTGGTGAAGATCCCCGCATCGATATCAGGCTGGGTCAGGCTATAGCGCGCGGTAAAGCTGGTGCTGTCAGTGGCCCCAACCGCAAGCGGCAAAGCTCTGGAGCCCGAAAGCGTTACGCCCGCCACCAGTTCGCTGATCGCGACATTGCGGAGCGCAACATTGCCGGTGTTGCGGATCTCAAAAGCGTATTGGATCTGATCGCCCGCGCGGACCGGCGCGGTTGGCGCTGTGGCGATGGTTTTGACCAGGGCGACCGAAGGGCTGCGCAAAAGCGTCACCGGGGTCGGGGTATCATTGTCGAACCCGGTGCCCGAGCGGTCAAAGACCCCGGTGTCATGCGGATCTGTTGCATCGACCCGGGCGCTGTTGGTCAGCCCGCCTGCCTCGATATCGGCGGGCAAAAGCGCATAGGTCCCGGTCACGCCCACAGTGGCACCCGGCGCCAGCCGCAGGCCGGTCAGGGCTGCGGCATCCAGTGTGACGCCCGCCAGATCATCGGTCAGCGTGATCGCGTCCAGCGTCACATTGCCGGTATTGCGGATGGTGAAGCGGAAGCTGATCCCGTCGCCGGGCATCATCGCCGCGCTGGTATCCGTGATCAGCTCTTTCAGAAGCGCAACCGAAGGATGCGCGGGCAGCGGTGTCAGCGTCGGATTGGTATTCGGGCTGACCGGGTCATTCCCCGACGGCGTATTCGGGAAAGCGCTGCCCGAGACCGGGACCGTGCCGGCAACCGTGACCTGGTTGCGCACCTCGCCACTGTCGATTTCGGCCTGATCCAGCGTATGGGTGGCGGTGGCGGTGGTTCTTTGACCCGGGTCCAGCACTGCCAGCTCGGGCGCGGAGACCGTGGTTCGCGCCAGCGGCTCTGCGATGGTGCCGATCCGCAGCCTTGTATTGCCGAGGTTCTCGATGGAAATGGTCCAGGTGACGGAATTCCCGGGCACCGGCACCGCCGGCACCGTCGTGGCGAGTTTTGTCACCCGCATCAGATTCTGCTGATGCAGGGGCACCCGAACCTCGTTCGAGGCGGCGCTGACCGGCAGGCCGCCGGCAGTGTAAATCCCCGCAGCTGTGGCGGTGTTTACCACCACGCCCGCGTCGATGTCATTCTGGGTGACGGTGTAATTCGCATAGACCGTGACACTGTTCGCGCCGACAGTCGCGGGGGGCAATGTCCCGATGGTGAAGCTCGTGGCCGGATCGGGGGCGATCCCGGTCAGCACATCTCTGAGCACCAGATTGCGGATCGCCACATTGCCGGTATTGGTGATCACGAAGCTGTAGCGGATCGTATCGCCGACGCGCGTCGGGGTCTGGATCGTATCCGAGACCCTGGTTTTCACCACGCTCAGCCCGGGCCGGGCCAGAGTGGTCACATTTGCGGTGCTTGCCGCCGAGACGGTCCGCAATGGGCCGCCGGCGACCTGGCTCTGCGCCCAGGCCCCGACAGTCGTGGCGGTGTTTGAAATCCGACCAGTCTCGATATCGGATTGTTTCAGCTGATAACGCGCGGTGAACTGCCCTGCCGCAGTGCTGGCCCCCGGAGCCAGCAGCGGCACGGAGGTATTCGTGAGCCATTCGAGATCGGTCATCGGATCCGTGACCGTTACATTCAGCAGCGGCGTATTGCCCGAATTGGTGGCGGTGAAGGTGTACCCGATCCACTCCCCCGGCTGCGGTGGGTTTGAAAGACCGGTGATATCCGCCGTCTTTGTCAGCCGGATCGCCGGAGTGAAGGTCAGCGTGACCGAGGTCGGGCCCTGAACCCCCGGCTGCGGGGTGGCGCCATTGTTTGAATTGTCCGAGAGAGCGCGGTTCGACCATTGGCCGGTCGCAGCGCTGCTTGCATTATTGACCAGCACGAGGGTAGACCCCGGGCGCGGCACTGGCGGGTTGACATGCAGGATCAGCTGAACCGTCGCCGTGGTCTGCGCCGGGATGGTGCCACTGCTGATCAGCAAAGTCTCGGTCTGGCCGGTGAAGCCAGGATTGGGGGTCAGTGCAACACCGCTGCCCGAAGTCGTGGCCGAGATGACCGTATATTGGGACGGCTGTGGCGCCGAGGCGACCCAGGTGCCGAAATTCGGCTGCAAGATGTCCCGCAGCTGAACGCCGGTGACCGGCTCGAGGCTGTTGTTGCGCAGGCGCAGCGTATAGGTCAGGCGATAGCTGCCATCGGGCTGCAGCGCAGGCGCCGCGACCTGTTTTGCAAGCGCGATCTGCGGCACGGGGATCAGCGTGAAATCCTTGCTGATGGCCGGGGCTGCGGTGGTGGTGGTGATGCCGGTGATGGTCCGGGACCCGATCCCCCCGGTGCCGCCCCCGGCACCGGACGGGAGCGCCGACCCGACCGTATAGAGCCCGCCGCCGGGCAGGGTATAGCTCACATCATAGGTGCCCGGCGGCAGCAGGGTGAAGGAATAGGCGCCGCCGGCGGTGGTCACAGCCGTCCGGGTGAGGGGATTGTTCAGCAGGTCGCGCCCGGTCAGCGTCACGGTCACACTGCCCACCCCTGCATCCTGTGGCAGATCGCGCGCGCTGTTCTCGTTGAAATCGCGCCAGACCGTCCCCGAAACCGAGGTGCTGAGCACATTCACATTCGCCGTACCGCTATGACCCGAGGCCTCGTCAAAGGAGATCGTCTCGACATGCGCCGTATTGCTGAAGGGCTGCGGATTGGCCGAGACCACCGTCGCCCGCGCCGGAATCCGGATCGTGACACCGGCACCCGCTGCAAGATCGGGCAGGATACAGATGATATCGCGCCCGCCGGTCTGGCCGTCACAGCTGCCGGCGGTCGGGACCGGCGGCCCCGTGATGATCATATTCGCAGGCAGGCTGTCGCGCAGCACCACCTCTTCGGCAAGGCCGATCCCGATCCCTGGCTGGTTCTGCACCGTCACGATCCAGTCGAAACTCTCCAGCACATCCGGCGTGGCCTCTGACGCGGTCTTGGTCACCTGCAGATGGGCCCGTTCAAAGACCGAAGTGGTCTGGGTCGCGCTGTTATTGACCTGGGGGTCATAGGCCGCTTCGGCCGAAGTGACGCGGGCGCTGTTTGTCCAGCGGCCCCGGATCGTGCCGGTCATCACGACCTCGAACGTGGCGCGGGCGCCGACGCCCAGGTGGTCGATGGCACAGAGGATCTGCCCGCCCGCCGCGCCGATCGCAGCACCGCCCTGCGGGGTGCAGCTCAGACCGGGCGTCAGGCTGCGGATCGCATCAAGCCGCATCCCCACCCCGGGAAGCGTATCGGTGATGACCACCGCATAGGATTCAGACGGGCCGGTATTGCTGACCGAGACCGTGTAGACGGTTGCGTCATTCAGCTCCAGCGGGTCTTTGCTGTCGGTCTTGTTGATGACCAGATCCAGCGAGGGCGGCAGAATATTATGCGAGATCTCGTCGTCATTATTCGTCGTGTCGATCTCGGGCGTGGAGGTGCTGATCACCACCCTGTTGGTCACCCGGCTGTTCATCACCGAAGTCGAGGGGACCGCATTGATGGTGACCGACTGGCGGCTGCCGTTCAGAATGGTCCCGAGCGCGCAGGTCACGGTTGAACCGGCGGTGGTGAGGCCGTTGCTCAGCGCGGTCACCGGCGTACAGCTGCCCTGGCCTGGCGTAACACTGATGATCCGGAGCCCGGCGGGAAGGCTGTCGACGATCTGGACATTTTCGGCCTGCGACAGCCCGGTGCCAGGCACGATCGCCGCAATCGTGTAAATGATCGGCTGACCCGCCGGAAGCGAGGCCCCATCCGGATGCGACGCGGTTTTCTCGACCGTCACGTCAGAGCGCGGCGTGATGGCATAGCCGGCTGAGGCCTCGTTATTGCCATAGCCCGGATCGGGGGTAGAGGTGGAATAGGTCTGCGCGGTATTGACCTTTGCCCCGTCATCCCCGGCCAGAACGGTCAGCCGCAGCACCGGACAATCGGTCCCGGCGGTACAGACAGGCAGCGCCGCCATGTCGCAGCGCAGATCGCTGTAAAACGCCGCGCCCCGGGTGACGTTGCAGGTCATCCCCGCAGGAATGCTGTCCAGCGTGGTCGCCGTGGTGGTGGAGGTCGCGAAATAGAGATCCTGCAACCGGTCGAGCAGAACCACATCCTCTGCCCCGGCGCTGCCGCTGTTGATGATCTCGATGGCGAAAGAGACCGGATCGCCCGAGACATAGGGCCCGGTGCTGGTGACCTGTTTGCGCAATGAGAGATCCGCGATGCGCGGCCCCTCGCCAGCGGTTCCGCCGGTATAGACGGTGTTGTTGCTCAGATCGCGGTCGCCGTAATTCTCGCCGTTGAACCCGACCGTAAGGCCATTTGAGATATTGCCTTCGGCGAGGACAGTGGTGCGCACCGCCAGCGCCTGCGTCCTGCCGCCGACGGGCAGCGGGTGGGTCATATAGTAATCGGTCTGGCAGATGATGGTTCGCGGCCCGGTTGCGGGCGGCGTGAAATCACAGCTCCAGCCAAGGCCGGCGGGCGTGACAATGGCATCGGCCCGCAACCCGGCAGGCAGATGTTCGGTGAAGATCAGCCGCCCGAGAAAGGGGATATTGCCGTCATTCTCGGTCCAGATCTGCCAGTCATACTGATTTCCGACCACCATCAGCGCATGGGGCGGCCCGGATTTGCGGGCGATCAGGTCGGTCTGCGGCACGGCGATGTCAGTGCCGCCATCCGAGGCCTGGTTATTGTCGGGAATGACATCGGTGGTCGATGAGATCGAGGCGGTATTGACCACAGGACTGCCCGCCGTCGTCGCGGTGTTCGCGGTGGCGGTAATGGTGATCGGGGCATTATAGCCCGCCGGATCAGGGGTCGCGCTGCTGTAGCTGCACCTGACCAGATTTCCCGCCGGAGCCGGGCAGGTCCAGCCGCTGCCTGCGGCAAAGGCGCCGGTCACGGTATAATTCGCGGGCACGGTATCGGTGATCACCGCATCAAGCGGCGCATGACCCGCATGGCGCGGCGTCAGGGTGAAGGTCACCGTATCACCGGCAAAAACCAGACCGGCGGGCGAGCGGCTCTTGCTCAGTGCGACATCGGTGCCGGGATTGATCCGGATCAGGGTGCTGGCGGAATCGTTGCTGAGGTTCGGATCGGGCGGCGACAGGGGCACAACAGAGCCCGCAACCGAGATCGAGGAATCATTGGCCGTAATCACCTGGGTGGTGAAATCCAGGCTCTGCACGCCATTGACCGGGATCGGGCCCGGCAGAACGCAGGTAATCAGCGCGCCGGATATCGAACAGCCCGCCGGCAGCACGACACCACTGGCCGAAAACCCGCTCGGCAGGCTCATCTGGAACTGGCCACCATTGGCGCTGTAGGGGCCAAGATTGGTCACCGTGGCAGTGATCGTGGCATAGGCGCCTGCCTGAACCACCACCGGCCCGCTCAGCCCAAGCGAGAGATCGGCGCCCTCGGTGACGGTTGTGGTCTCGGAGACCGTGAGCCCTGCCGTATTGATGGCGCCGGTGAAGGTGAGGATATCCGCCGTTGTCGCGCGCAGGATGACCGCGCCGCTGATCGCCGCGCGCGGGGCAAGCGAGGGGACATCGCAGGTGACCGATGCCGGGCCGGTGACTTCGGGCGCGGGGCTGCAATTTTGCAGGCCGCCACTGGTGCCCAGATAGACAGTTTGCGGCGGGATTGAGAAGGTGACGGTGTCGGCTGGCTCTCTCAGATTGCCGCCATTCGCGATCCGCACCGTATAGGAAATTTCGCCTCCGGCCGGGACGGGATCATAGCCGATATCGGTGATGTTGAGCGCGAGATCCGCCCGGGCAAGCCCCGCAGAAACGCCGAGGACCAAAAAGGCGGTCCGAATAATCGCACCAAATGCGAAGGCCATAAGCCGGCTCCCGTACACAACACACTACAGCCGGATGAAACGCAGTCGCGTTAACGTCGTCGCAAAACGTTAACCCTGACAAAAATCAGATGGCCTGACGACGACCCCCTGAAACCACCTGCTCACACCCGAACGTTCTTCTTTTTTCGCAATCCTGAACGCGATCATGCCCAGAAGGCAATCATTCATGCCAAATTGTCGGATTTATGAGTTAATTTGATCACGGTCTGTCTGATTGTGTGGACGCGTAGGAAACCCTCCTTGCAATTGAGCGGCCTGAACAGGGGCGGGACGGGGAATGGACCAGGGAAGTATCAGAAAATCATACGTTATTTGTAATTTTTTTCTGCATCACTGACCAGAACCGCCCTGGATTGGCGTCACCCCCGCCGCCGCCGCTCCAGATGCATCTCATGCTGAGAGGCCTGCATTCCCGGCATGGGGCCTGGCCCTGAACCGCTGACGAAATTGCGCAAAGGGAAGGATTGCACTGGCACCAGAGGCAGCGATGGCGAGTGCCCGGCAGGGTGCCGCAAAGCCGTTCGGCTGTGGCCGCATCTGGCGGCACGGCTTGCGGAATGTCATCCCGCAGCACCGGACTGATGCATCCTGGACCGGGATCGCAGCGACGCTGGCATTCAGCTCACCGCGTTCAGGTGTTTGTTTGTGGCCCGAAGGCCAGCGCCGAATTCCCCGAACAAAAGGGGAGGCGCGCTGCCGGGATATCCGAGGCCGACCCGAAGCTGCCAGTCGACCGGGGGCACTGCTGGCTTCGCATCAGCGCGTTCGAGGTGCAGACAGAGCGCCCTGGCGGTCAATGTCTGCTTTGGCGTGGGAGAAACTGGCAGGAAGGTTTCACCGCCCTGGCGATTGCAACGGATGACCAGTGGCCACCCAACCGTGTTGTCGCGACAGTCGCGTGGGCCGATGCCCTGATGCGCTGTCTCGGACCGCTCTTGGGGGGCGGCTCCGGCTGATCATTTTCGTTGCAGCCCATCAATTCGTTCCCGAACCCCATGAGAACACCCGCGTCAGTTTTTCAGGGCACAGCAATCGCGCATTCCGGCCCGGGCATCTGGCCTGCCGTATATTGGTCCAGCGTCCGAATGTGATCCGTATCACGCTCACCGAAGTCGCCGCCGCCGCCGTGCCTCCGGTTGCAAAATGGACCCGTGGCCGCGCGAATGCGACCGCTGCCCGTAGAGCGCGCCAGGTGACCGGCGTGCCGCAAACCGCGCCCGGCGCGCTGGAGCGGATCCTCCTCGCCAGCATGAACCGTCATGCGCGAGGCCATCCTGGCCAAAGGCATCTGGCCGGTCTCGACCGCGATCAGCAATCGTTCCTCACCATTGGCGATCAACGCGCCGATTTCATGGACATAAGCCAGGGACAGCCCGGTCTTGTCCGCGATCTGATGGTCCGAATAGCCCCGGTCGCGCAGGATTGCGATATCCTGCAAAAGCTCGGGCGGCCGCTGCTGGCGCCGGGCGATGTTCTCGATCACGCTGCGCAGAAGCCGTTCTGCTTCGTCAGCGTCCATGACAATGGTCGGAATACGGGTCTCCCCAAGGGCGACATAAGCCTCCATCCGGCCCTGACCGCAGACCAGCCGATAAGAAACGCCTGCCTCACCATCGATCCGGGCAACGGTGATCGGCTTTTTCAGCCCGACCTTTCCGATACTGTCCACGAGTGCGCGGAAGGTCTTTTCCGAGCGTTCGCGCGGGTTTTTCACGCTGATTGCGGAAATCGGGATGGTCCGTACCTCGCTCAGCGTCTTGACCTCGCTCACCATGGGGCGACCTCAGCAACCGGAACCCGCCGGCCGATGTCGAAGAAGAAATCCAGCGTCTGAAATCGGAAAGCGTCCAGCATCAGGCCATTCTCCTCTGCAAGCCCCAGGGGTTTGCGCCGCATCTCGAATTGGGGCAGCAGGTCATAGTCGAGTGCGGCGGTGTGCGTTCGGTCCATCCGGATGGCGATGGTGATGTCGGGGCTAAGTCCCGTATCGAAGCGGATTTTCCAGCGCAGGCCGCCTGCGGTGGTTTCGCGGCAGCAGGCGACAACGACGGAAGTGGTGAATTCGCCGCAGATCGTCAGCAGATCGGTCGCCGGATTGCGCGCTACGGTACCGCCAAGTCGGATTATTTCCCGGATCACGCGGTCCACCTCGTCGCCGTGGAACAGCCGCAACATGCGGTTGACCTTGACCTGCGCCCCGGTCGTCCCTTGTTCATAGCGAGAGTCCTTGGGGTTGTGCTCTGCTCCCCTGGTCTGGACCGTTTGAAGCTTGAGTTTCGCGGCTGGGGTCATGGGGGCGGGCTGGTTGCGCCACCGGGAATGTGCAGGTCGATCGGTACGTTGTATC
>NZ_JAEFCF010000015.1:33193-108569 GCF_016405985.1 Paracoccus sp. IB05 | reverse complement strand
GAAGCTAGCGGGAAAGGGACACATGCGGCCTCAATCAGAATAGCGCAACAAAGCCGATCCAGGTGGAGACAGACAAGGCCGGGAACAAGTCTTTCAATAAATCGAAGTCATCCGAAAAGATTGACGGCGCGGTGGCGACCGCAATGGCCGTGGCAAGAGCCGCGCAAGCCGAAGATCAGCGATCCGTTTATGACACCGAAGACCGCCCCGAGGGCATTTTGATCTGGTGAGGGAATAGCAATGTCCACTGATACCGAACGCCACCTTGTCCGCCTCGAAGCAAGGGTTTCGCAATTCGAGAAGAATTTCCAGAAGGCCAATCGCACTGCCAACCGGGAGTTTACAGGGATCGAACGCCGGGCGAAGCAATCCGCTGATCGCCTCGAAAGCTCTATGGAAAAGGCCAGCGCCGGGGTTTCCAAACAGTTGAAAGGCATGGCGACCGCTTTTGCAGGGGGCTTTATTGCCGGTGGTCTTGCGGGCCTGATCGGACAAGCCGGGGATGCTGTGAAGGCGATTGCCCAGATCGGGGATGAAGCGAAACGCGCCGGTATGTCCACCCGTGCCTTCCAGGAATGGGGCTATGTGGCGAAACAGAACCGTGTCGGAATTGACGCCCTTGTGGACGGCTTCAAAGAGCTGAACCTTCGCGCCGACGAATTTATCAGCACCGGAAAGGGATCGGCGGCAGAGGCCTTTGAACGTCTAGGCTATTCCGCCCAGAGCCTGAAAGAGAAGCTGAAAGACCCTTCCGCCCTCATGCTGGAAATCTTCGGCAAAATGCAGAACTTCGACACCGCAGCCCAGATCCGCATCTTTGACGAGCTTCTGGGCGGGACCGGGGGCGAACAGTTTGTGCAATTAATTGCGCAAGGCGAAGATGGGCTTCGCCGCACCATCGACCGCGCCCATGAAGTCGGGGCCGTGATGGATGATGAAATGATCCAGAAGGCCCAGGACCTTGACCGCCGCTGGAATGATCTTGCCACCAGCTTGGGCTATACCGCGAAATCCGCGATCCTTGGGATTGCCTCTATCGCCGGAGCCGGGATTGACGCGGTCAATGCCATGCGGGACGCGATAGACGAAACCCCTACCGTGGATCAGGCGGCCCAGGAATTGACGGGCAGCCCTGACGTGACAGTGCGGGGGCAGGAAGACCTGCGATCCTTCGATGAGCTTGCCCATGCCCAGGCCATGCTGCAACAGGACGCGCCCGCCCTTGTGGGCACGCTGCGCATGATCGTTGACGCGCTGGACGCTGTGGGCGATGCCGAGGCCGCGCAGGCGATAGACGACATACTTGCCCGGCTGGATGATCTGACCGACCGCGCCAATCGCGGGGAAGTCAGTGCTGCGGATCTTCGCGCTGAACTGATCGAACTTGGCACCGAGGCAGAGACAGCCCTTGCCCGGATTGACAGTATCGACACCATCACCCTGGAGGGCGCGCGGGGCCAGGTTTCCGGCCTCATTGGCCTGTTGAACGCCGCCGCCAATGCCGCAGCCAATCTTATGAGTAAGCTGCCCGGTGGCACCGATACCGGCACCCCTCTGCAAGGCGGGGCGGCTGCGAACATGCCGCCGACCTTCAATTCCGGCATGACTTCCAGCCCGCGCCCCGGTGCAAGGCCGGAAAGCTGGGTGGCGGATATGGACGGGGACGGCATCCCGGACGCGATCCAGGACAGCCCGAAATCGAAAGGCGGTGGAGGCGGTGGCGGGAAATCCGGTGGAGGCGGGGCAGCCAAAGAGCGCGAAAGCCAATACCAGCGCGAAACCAGCCGGATCCGGGAACAGATTGCCGCCCTCGAAGTGGAGGCCCAGGCCCGCGCCAGCGCGACCGGCAGCATAGAGGAACAGGAAGCCGCCGTTGAAAAGGCGAAGATCGCGCACGACCTCCTGACCGCCGCGCAAGAGTCGGGAATGACGATCACGCCCCAGCTACGCGCCGAAGCCCAGGCCCTGGCATCTTCCTATCTCGCCGCAGAGGATGCCGCCCGTAAACTGGCCGAGGCAGCGCAGGAGACAGCCGACCAGCAAGCCCAGGTAAAAGACGCTTTCCGGGGAGCCTTCACCGGAGCCGTCACCGGGGCAAACACCCTCCTGGGTGCCCTCGACCAGTTGATTTCCAAGCTCATGGAAATGGCCGCGAACAAGCTCTTTGAAAACCTCTGGGGCAGCGTGGGCGGTGGCATCACTGGGGCAGTCGGGGGAATGCTGGACTTTTCTTCCGGGGATATACCGGGGCCGGTGGCAAGTACGAACCCAAGGGGATTGTCCATGCCGGTGAATTTGTCCTGAACCGGGAGGCCATCAGCCGCTTCGGAGTCGGGGCATTGGAAGCCATGAACAGCGGGCGGGTGCCCAGCCTTGGCGATACCGGCCTCCGGGGCCGCGCCGGATCTTCCAGCACCTATGCCCCTGTCTTGCATATCAGCGTGGCGGGATCGGGCGACCCGAACAAAGACCGCGCCCTTGCCCGGCTTGTGGCAAAGGAAGTCCAGGGCAGTTTGCCCGCCCCGGACGCCTTCGGAAGATCGGATAACCAGAAAAACCGCAAGCGCAGCACCCAGCTTAATCGGGCAACGGACCGTTAGTCTTCCGACGGCAGCAACACATGACCAAGTGTGCGAGCTATCAAAAGGCTGGACTTGTGCGCTTGGAATGCCTGCGCTTTGGTGGAAACCTCTTCACCGTAGCGCGTGGCTGCGCTACATTGAACATCTTTAACCAGATGCGACAGGTTGAGATTTCCGATGTATTTGGCCAATTCGTCATGCAGGGGTTGGAGATTGTGCCCAAATTTGCCCTCGCTTTCGGTGATGGAAAAAAGCATGGCCTTCATAAATTACTCAACAAATTGAAGCGAAAACCATCTGGATTGCCCATAGTTGGGCCGCTGGGAAATTAAGTGCGAAACGGATGTAATCAGGTCGCTTCTTGTCTCTACGAATTTCTGGTGCCGACCCTCTATCCTGTCGAACATAACAAACAGGCCCACCCCGACCCAGAACAGGCCGTAAGCTTCATCCTTATCTGCTTGCGAAAACTGATCAAGTCTCGCCTGATTGAGTCCTGTAACTTGGGCGCTGACATTTATAAAACGCACACCGTCCCCGATGATGGTATTATTTTCCGTAATTGCGTTTTCAACTTGCGGGAAAAAAGAGCCACCCAGAGCCCACGGCAACCTTAATTCCCATAAATCACCCAAAAGCATTACCGCGGCTTTTCTGGTAGCACTTGGGTCTACTTTGATAGAATCACCATATGTTTTTTTCGTAGCAATCGTATATGCGTTCGGAGTAAATTCAATTTTCCGCAACACCCGGTGGCATCTGGTGCCCGGGCATGGGTGCGGCGAACGGAAGACTAATTTTGAAGCGCTGACCTAAACGCACAATCGCGCCCAAAGGTCTTCCGGTAATCGGTGCGTCTTCATTTCTCAATGCTTCATCAATTTCCAAGATCGCCTGGCTAAATTCGTCATCCGTTATCAATTTCAGCTTCCTATGGCATCACAGGCGCGATCACTTGCGCCCTGTATTGCACTGACGATCAGGCGCGGGGCTTTGCACCAGGCGCGACATAGGCAAGGTGCCTCTCGCCGGTTTCATCGTCGGAAATCCCGATCACGCCCAGTCCGTCTATAAACGCTTCCAGGACCTTCAATCGTTTCTCGACATCATCTAGCCGCCCCTCGCTTACGGCTGGGCCACCGCTTTTCATAGCGCGCCTAACAACGCCGGGGGCGGTGCTGGAAGCCATCCCAAAGGCTTCTTCCAGCTTGGCTATGATCTCCCCGGTCATAGATCGGTTTTGTGCCTTAGCCGCCGCTTCGATCACCTCTTTCAAGGCAAGGGGCAGCCGGATTTTCACCTGTGTGTCTTCGCTCATGAAACAATGATGCACCACTATGGTCCTGCACTCAATATGGACCATAGTAGTGTTGCTATGGTCCATTTCGGTGGGGTAGCAAGAGAACGAGGAACCTACGCACATCCGACTGCCAGAGGAATTGAAAGTCTGGCTGACAGCCAAAGCCCAGACCGAAGGCCGCAGCATGAACCGCCAGATTGTCGAGATCATCAAAGCCGCCATGGCGGCAGAAACCCAGGAAACAGCACATTGAGCCTGCAACACCTGATCGACTTCGCCGCCGCCGAGGTTTTCGCGGATTATGACGACAAATCAATCTCTTCAAAAATCATCTGCCTGCATGAGGACGGCAACCGCGAACGCCTTCCGCTGACCGCCCGGGCAGACTGGGGCGATGTGCTGGACTTTGCGCGATCCCATGACCTTGCCGCAGAGATCGGGGCAGAGTCCTGGGTTGCGTTTCATCATGCTGTGATCGAAGGCAAGTCCATCATCATCGCTTCTGCGCAGGAAGGCGGGCAGCGGGCAATGACAGGCTTTGTTGTGACGGGCAACACCGGGGACTTCAGCACCGATCTGGCTCTTATCGAAATGATCCAGACCAAGGAGTACGACCATACGCTGCACGAGCCGACAGAATGGCTTGGCGGCACGGCGACCTTTCACTTTGCATCTTGCTCTGTGCACTGACCATGACCGGCAGCACCATATCCCGGCTGCCCCGCCTCAACCCTCCGGCATCCGGTGCCGGGGGGCGGAACTGGGCCAAACAATCACCGCCAGCCAAGATCAGCTTGCCCGTGGTGGAAGTGAAGAAGGCCATGAAGCTCCTGAAAGGCGCGGGCAAGTCCCTGGCCGCTATCGAACTCATGCCGGGCGGTGGCTTTCGTGTCGTGGCAGCGGTTCAATCGAAGAACAAAGGCCTGCCCTAGGCCGACCCAAAGGCCAATCCCTGGGATCAGATATTCGATGAGTAAGACCAAAGTCTCGAAGCCGCCCTACGTCCATGTTTATCGCGACCGGCATGGCAGGGTGCGGATTTATTTGAACAAGCCAGGGCAACCGAAGGTGCCTCTGCCCGGACCTCTCAACAGTCCGGCCATTTTTGAAGCTTATGCGAAGGCGGTGGCAGGGGTGACATTAATTGCACCGCCGCCCCCGCCACGTGTGGCGACCAACACCTTTGCCGGGCTGATCGAGCTTTATCTGAAATCCCCAGAGTACAAGGATCTGGCCGAGGTCAGCCGCAACACATACCGGCGGCAACTCGACAAGTTTCGGGAGGAACATGGCACAAAGACGGTCGACGGCTTCGGACGCAAACACGTCATGTTCATTCTGGGAAAGATGTCGGATCGCGCCCCGAGGCGGCAAACACTCTTTTGAAGCGCCTCAAGGTGCTGATGGGCTTCGCGGTGGATATGGACATCATTCAGCGCAATCCGCTCACCGGCCTGAAAGGCTTCAAGAGCTCCAGCGAAGGCTTTCATACCTGGACCGAGGAAGAAATCGCGGCCTTTGAAAATCGGCACCCGATAGGCAGCAAGGCCCGGCTTGCCATGACCCTCATGCTTTGCACGGGGCAACGCCGATCTGATGCGGTGCGGATGGGCTGGCAGCACGTCAAGGACGGGCTTATCACCGTGCGGCAGCAAAAGACCCAGGCCACGTTGGCGATACCTCTGCACCCGGATCTAAGAGTGGTGCTCGATCAAACGCCAAGGGCCAACCTGATCTTTCTTCTGACCGAGTACAGCAAGCCCTTCACGACGAACGGCTTCGGGAACTGGCTGCGGGCCAGGTGCGACGAGGCGGGGCTTCCTGCCTGTTCCTCGCACGGGTTGCGCAAGGCTTGTGCCCGCCGCCTGGCAGAGGCAGGATGCAGCAATCAGGAGATCAAGGCGATCACCGGGCACGAGACGGAGGCCGAGGTGACGCGATATACCAAAGCCGCCGATCAGAAGAAGCTGGCGCAACATGCCATGGGCAAGCTGATCGACATCGAACCCCAACAGCAATCTGCTAACCCCTCCGAAAAGGTTAGGAACTCGAATGGCTAAGTCTTTGACAATGTTCGGGGAAGTTACAGAAGTGGCAGCCCGTAGGGGAGTCGAACCCCTCTTTTCAGGTTGAAAACCTGACGTCCTAACCGATAGACGAACGGGCCACTGTTTCTGTGAAGCGGTGTCTAATGGGCGGCAAAAGGATGCGCAAGAGGAAAAATAACAAATTTCTCAATCAGCTGCTGCGGCATCCTCCAGACGCAGCTGAACCCTGGATTTTCCGCCCCAGGTGTTGATCTCCAGGCGTCCCGCAAGGTGGAACAGCCGGTGACCGCTATTCTCCAGTTGTGGCCCCAACGGGCCGTCAAAGGCGCCAAAAGCCATGATTTCGGGGCCCTGGGCCTGGCCCCGGATGGTGAGCTTCAGATGGGTGGTTCCGATTCTTCTGCCCTGAACTGCGACCGAGGGAATCACAAATCGCGGTGACGGTGCTGAGGCCCCAAAGGGACCGGCCTGCGCGATCTGTTCGACGAATTCGACATTTGCCCCCTCGGGCAGCAGGATACTGTCGATCCGGAGGGGCTCGGGGCCGGTTCCGCCGGCGCCCTGCCGCAACAGCAACTCGCCGAGTCGCTTCATGGCGGGTTCCAGCATGGCGCGGGACAGGCTGAGCCCAGCCGCCATCTTGTGGCCGCCGCCTTTCTCCAGCAGCCCCTCGGCGGCGATCCGGTGGATCGAGGCGCCGAGATCCACCCCGGGTACGGAGCGGGCGGAGCCCTTGCCGTGATCCCCATCGAAGCCGATCACCACAGCAGGCCGGCCGGTCGCCTCTTTCAGCCGGGCGGCGACGATGCCGACGACGCCGGGATGCCAGCCATCACCTGCAGCCCAGACCAGCGGCCCCTCGGTGCCGCGCGCCTCGGCCTGCGCGAGGGCCTCCTCACGCACCCGGTCGGTGATCTCGCGACGTTCCGTGTTCAGATCATCCAGCCGCCTGGCCAGAGCCAGAGCCTCGGTCTCGCTGGCGGTGGCAAGCAGTCTGGCGCCAAGATCCGCCTCGCCGATCCGGCCACCGGCATTGATCCGCGGGCCCAGCAGAAAGCCGAGCGCATAGGCCGTCGGCGCCTGATCCATGCGGGAAACATCGGCAAGCGCGCGCAGCCCCACCCTGTCGCGTCGCGCCATCACCCTGAGGCCCTGGCGGACAAAGGCACGGTTCACACCCGTCAATGGGGCAACATCCGCCACGGTCGCCAGGGCTACGAGATCAAGTAACCCCATAAGATCCGGGCCCTTGTGGCCCGCTTCGCGCAGCTGGCGCCCGGCTTCGACCAGCATGAGGAAGACGACCGCCGCCGCGCAGAGATGGGCAAGGCTGTCATCCTCATCCTGGCGGTTGGGATTCACCACCGCGAGCGCCTCCGGCAGGGTTTCGGCCCCAAGGTGGTGATCGAGGATCACCACATCGGCGGGCCGGGCGGCGGCGACTGGATCATGGCTCAACGTGCCGCAATCGACGCAGATGATCAGAGAATGGTCGCGCGCGAGCGCCTGCATCGCGGGCACATTGGGGCCATAGCCTTCGTCGATGCGGTCGGGAATGTAGAGGGTCGCCTGATGCCCCATTTCGCGCAGCCAGATCAGGAGCAGCGCCGCCGAAGACCCGCCATCGACATCATAATCGGCGAAAACCGCGATTCTCTCGCGACGCTCAAGTGCCACCAGAAATCTCGCGGCCGCTTTCTCCATATCCTTCAGCCGGCGTGGATCAGGCAGGAGATCGCGCAGCTGCGGATTGAGAAAGGCCTGAGCGTTTTCGGCGGCAACGCCCCGGGCAGTCAGAATGCGACAAAGCGGCAATGGCAGGCGGGTCTGTTGCCCCATCGCCTCGGCAAGCCGTTCCTGGCCTGCGTCAGGCCCAACCCAGCGACGCCCGTTCAGAGAGGCCGCGACACCCAGAAATGCATGATCTTGTGACATGCGTCATGGCTGGCGGAAAACGGGGCCGGGTTCAAGAGTGTTCCGGGAGTTCCTGCCATGCCGGTCGTCTCCGGTGCGGCGGCGGGTGCCTCCGGCGGGGATATTTAAGGACAGAAAATGTAAAAAGTTTCATTTTCTGTCTCAAAATATCCCGGGGGGATTCTCCCGCAGGGAGAAGGGGGGCTGGCCCCCCCTGACCCCGCCTACCGCAGCGGGCTGCGATAGGACATGCGCCGCACCGATCCGGTTTTCGAACGCATCAGGATCGTCTCGGTCGTCACCCAGCCCGGCTCACGCTTGATGCCCGAAAGAAGCGAGCCCGAGGTCACGCCGGTCGCCGCAAAGATCACATCGGCGCGAACCAGGTCGTCGCGGGTATAGACCCGGTCGAAATTGGTGATGCCGGCCTTGCGGGCGCGGGATTTTTCATCCTCGTTGCGGAAGAGGAGCTTGCCGAAGAACTGCCCGCCCATGCATTTCAGCGCGGCGGCTGCCAGCACGCCTTCGGGCGCGCCGCCCGACCCCATATAAATGTCGATACCTGTCACTTCCGGTTCGGCGCAATGCATCACGCCGGCCACATCGCCATCGGTGATCAGCCGGATCGAGGCGCCGGTCGAGCGGATTTCTTCGATCAGGGCTTCATGGCGCGGGCGCTCCAGCACGCAGGCGGTGATGTCTTCGGTCGAGACCCCTTTCGACGCCGCGAGTGCCGAGATCCGCTCGGAGGGCGACATATCCATCGTCACCACGCCGGGGCGGTAGCCGGGGCCGACCGCCAGCTTTTCCATATAGACGTCGGGTGCATGCAGGAGCGTGCCACGCGGTGCCATCGCGATCACCGTCAGCGCGTTCGGCATGTCTTTTGCGGTCAGTGTGGTGCCTTCCAGCGGGTCGAGCGCGATATCCATCTCCGGCCCGTTCCCGGTGCCGACCTCTTCGCCGATGAACAGCATCGGCGCCTCGTCGCGTTCGCCTTCGCCGATCACCACCACGCCTTTGATATCAAGCGTGTTCAGCTGATCGCGCATGGCATTGACCGCAGCCTGGTCGGCGGCTTTTTCGTCGCCACGCCCGATCAGATGGGCCGAAGCGAGTGCGGCGGCCTCGGAGACGCGGGCGAGGCCCAGTGAGAGCATACGGTCCTGGAACTGAGCCTGATCGGCCATTTTGCGGATATCCCTGATGGCATGGAGTTAACCCGAGGCTTAGCCGCCACCGCCGCCTGCCGCAAGCGCGGTAGCGCTAAAGCGGCGGCGGCGGCGTATTTTCAGACTTCTTCGATGCGGATCGCGACGGGGGTCCCGACCAGGACGCCGGTCACGTTGAATTGCGCCAGCGCATGGCTCACATCGGCAGGGGCCGCCTTATGGGTGACGATCAGCACAATCGCATCGCCGTCATCGGCATCGGGCTGGTTGATCTGGCGCATCTGGTCGATGGAGATCCCGGCCTCGCCGAGGCAGGTTGCGACCTTGGCCAGCGCACCGGGTTTGTCCTGGAGCCGCATCCTGAGGTAATAGGGCGCGGGCGTTGCAGAACGTGCCGCCACCGGATCGGTCAGCTGCGCGGCGGGGATGCCGAAGACCGGCCGGCGGTAGCCGCGCGCGATATCGATCACATCGCCCATCACCGCGCTGGCGGTCGGGCCTTCGCCGGCACCGGCGCCGCGCATCACGATCTGGCCGACCGCATCGCCTTCGAGCACGACCATATTGGTGCCGCCCTGGAGCTGGCCAAGCGGGCTTTCCGCCGGCACGAGGCAAGGGGTCATGCGCTGTTCCAGGCCGCGCCCGGTCATCTGCGCCACGCCCAGCAGCTTGATATGATAGCCCATATCATCGGCGAGGTTGATATCGTCGATCGAGACATTGCCGATCCCCTCCAGCTCGACCTTGTCAAAGCTGACACGGGTGCCGAAGGCGATGGCGGCCAGGAGCGAGAGTTTATGCCCGGCGTCGATCCCTCCGACATCGAGGTTCGGATCGGCTTCGAGATAGCCCAGCTGACGGGCTTCCTCGAACACGGTCTCATAGGGCAGGCCAGCCGATTGCATCCGGGTCAGGATGTAATTGCAGGTGCCGTTCATCACCCCCATGACGCGTTTGATGCGATTGCCGGCAAGGCCCTCGGTCAGCGCCTTGATCACAGGGATACCCCCGGCGACAGCCGCCTCGAACCGCAGGGCGGCACCGGTTTTTTCGGCCAGTTCCGCCAGCGCCTGGCCGTGATGCGCGAGCAGCGCCTTATTCGCGGTCACCACATGTTTGCCAGCGGCGAGGGCCGCTTCGGTCGCGTCTTTCGCCGCGCCTTCATGGCCCCCCATCACCTCGATGAAAACATCGACATCATCGCGTTTTGCCAGCTGAACCGGGTCGGTCTCCCAGGCGTAGCCCGAGAGATCGGCATCGCGGTTCTTCTTCGGGTCACGGGCTGAAACGGCGGTGATCACCAGCGGGCGCCCGCCGCGTGCGGCAAGGGTTTCGGCCTCGCGCCGGATGATTTTCACCACGCCGATGCCGACAGTGCCGAGGCCGGCAATCCCGAGGCGGAGGGGTCCGGTTTCAGACGGCGTGCTCGACATGGGAGGCCTCATATTGCTGTTCCGCCAAGGGTGTTAGCCCAAGGCCTTGCCGGGCGCAACGGCGGCGATAGGGCTCAGGCCCGGCCTGCCGCGATGGCCGCAGCCAGACGGGCGCGGGTGGCCGGGTCAAGCACCGGCCCCTGCATCAGCCTGGCGCGGTTTTGCAGCCGGGCGGCGCGGGCGGCAAGGGCCTCGCCGGCAGAGGCCGGGATGCGCCCGGATGGCGCCTGCGCCAGCACCTCGTCCATCGGCAAAAGCGAGGGCGGTGCGCCGGAGGCATCGGGCAGGGTGCCGAGCTCGGGGAAGGGCGCGCAGCCCAGAAGCGCGATGAGCGGAAGAAGGATCGGAAGGCGTGTCATCTGCGGGCTTGCCTGGCGGGAGAAGAGGGGGCGGGTGAAGAGGAGGGCGGGGGAAGGGGCGGGCGGGTGAGGGAGGCGTGCGCCCACGCGCCGGATCTGTGGCAGACACTAACCCGACTGCGCGCCCCGCGAAAGCCCGCCTGCCACATTCGTCCACGGAACCGGCGAAGATGCGAAAGGCCGCGCGCGGATGCGGGCGGCCCTGGCGGGGGACCTGGTGGGCCCGAAGTCTTTCAGCTCGCCGCGCTCTCGCAGGGCGTCATGTTTTCGCTCAGGCAGACACTGAGGTAGAACCGCGGCTTCGTCACAATGAAATTGCGGAAGTCTGACACCGGTATGCCGACATCGAAGGCCGGATAATATTTGGTCCAGGTCTCAAGGATAACGGTCGACTCGCCGGAATTCATCACCGGGATCAGATGGCTGATGTCACTGTTTACGTAACTCTCGGTCAGCGGGGTCTTCTTGTCAAAGGGCGAGCGCGAGAAAATCAGGGAATATCTGCCGGTTCCTGTGATCTCGTCATAGATCCATCTGACCGATGTGATGCGCATCGAAATGGCGTCCGGGCGGTCCAGCAGCCCTGCCATCACGGTTTCCATACCGTTGATGAAATTCATGTCCACCTCCTTCTGACGCGAGACCAGATCGGCCACGGCATAGGCGGCTTTCTGGCCCTCGTTGATGGTGCGCCAGGTATCCCACCAGACCACCAGGGCCATAATGGACCAGGTCATCAGGGGCAGGACAATGAGGAATTCGGTCATGATGACACCGGATTCGTCCTTGGCGAACTGCCGCAATTTTTTAAGGGACAGGATCAACATTACGCGCATCTCCTCAGATCGGTTCGGTCACAACGACCGTTGCGCTGGCCAGCTCATATCTTCCGGTGGCCGAGTCCTTGGTCAGACGCATCGAGAAATAGGTCGAGGGGAAAATCGGATCCTCAAGCGCGCAGACACGGATCAGCATGATGCGGTTCTGGTCATGTGCATCATCCGGGACCGTGCCGGGAATCGGCGAGGTCAGGGGAACGTTGCGGTCGCCACAGAATACCCGAAGCTGGCCGGTCCGGGGATCGAAGCGCGACGGAAGGGTCCAGGGCGTGGTGCTAGTGTTGACCGGCTCGATCCAGACCTTCAGGTTGTTCGGGCAATCCGCCACGGCAAGCGTGAACTGGCAGACGCGGTTCCGGATCTGATCAGCATCCATACTCCGCATATGGCCGAGCCGGAAATCGCGGATCGCGATATCGAGACCACGCTCGAGCATGGCGCTGCGCACCATGAAGAGGCCGGCCTCCATGGAGGCCATGAAAAGCATCAGCAGGACCGGCAGGCAGAAGGCGAGCTCGATCGAGGCCACGCCGTCTTCGCGACGCCAGAGGCGGCGCAGGCGACGACCGACATATGAAAAGGACCTGGGTTTCATTGCGTCAGCTTCAATTGGCTAAGATTGGTTGCGATCAGGCGGAACGCGTCCTTGATCTTCGCGGTTTCGGTAACGTCGAAGTAATAGGTCGAAGCCGGGGTAGAGGTGCAGCTCTGGATCGCGTCCTTGCCGGCCTTGGGCGCCTGGAAGGCGATGCCGTAGACAAGGACACCGGCACTGCGGGCGGCGGCGCAGTTGGAGGCCAGACGGCTGTTCATCGTCGCTGCATCGGCATAGGTCGTGTAGAGGGTCTTGCGCACACCTTTGTAGACGTTTTCGCGGTTGGTACTGTTGTTTGCCCCGAGCGGACGGGCGAAGAACTGGCGCACTGCATAGTCCATCCTGACTGACGCCCAGACTTCCTGCCAGATTGCGATATGGGCCGGATCATCGGGCTTCACGATCCGGTTCGGATTGAAGCACCCGGTATTTGTCAGGCCGAGCGGATGGTTCTGCCATGATCCCGTCGATGGGACCCAGAAAGGCTTGCTGCCACAGACATTTGAGAGCACCTTGCTTTCAAAGAAGACCGACCATTCGCCCGCTGCCGAACGCCAGATCGTGGCGGTCTCAGTCGAATCCACTTTGGCGCCGTTAGGGCGATAGGAAAAGCGGATGGTCGCCTGGCCGGTCTTGAAACCATCGGCGATGCGGCTATGGGCGACATGTTCGCCATCGGTCATCAGCACGATCACTTTCAGCGCGTCTTCATCGGTGGAACTCGCGCTGTTATATGCAAAGGGACGCCCATCCATATCCTCGTCCATCACGTGGCGCATGATCAGGGAATCGTAGACCTCGCGCGCGCTTGGGTCCAACAGGGCGGTGGCCCAACGCATCCCCAACAGGATCGAGGTATTGCCGCTGGCCTCCAGCGCGTTGATCCCGGCTTTCGCCTTGGTGATGCTCTTGGTCGGCAGCGTGATCTCGGTCGAAGTGTCCGGTTTGCACCAGCGTTTTGCAGCGGTGTTCTCGATGGTGGCCTGGCCGGAGGTCCGCCAGTTGAAATAGATGTGCTCGTTCGAAGAGGCGTTCTCTGTATCCGCCACAGTCATCAGCGGCATCTCGTAATCTGTCGGCATGGCAAGCGTCTGGAAGATGTTGTTCTCATCGTTCCCGATCGGGATCTCGACGCAGTTCGAGTCCGGGACCCCGTGCAGATCGCGGATATTGTAGCGCGCGCGCAATTCATCGCCCAGGTTCACCTGCGCGTTATAGGGGATCACACCGATCGAGATGCGGTTCTCGTCATCCGAGGCCTTCACCTGGTCGATGAAATCGGCCGCAGCCACGCGCAGATTGTTGATCTTGCGATTACTTGACATCGAGCCTGAAACGTCGAGCACCAGCATGATCTCGATATCGGTGATCTTTTGCTGGGCCACCGAGGTGTTCATGGTCTCGAGGGTCGGAATATTCATGAGATTCATGAAGATGTTATGCGAGAGCACATCGGCGCGCGCTTCGACCACGCGGTAATTCATCCCGTCATCAAGACGCACATAGGCGAGATTGTCCGGAAGGCCCGCCTTGCTGAAATAATCGGCGACGATAAACTGCGCTCTCGCCTCGCGTGTCGTATAGACGTCGTCGGTTTTGAGGGCCGAGTTCATATTGGCAACCGCCAGTGTCGCCCGGTCGAGCGTATTCTGTACCGCGACACGCTGGGTCTCGAAGCGCATCACATCGACAGCGATGCCACCAAGAAGGATCATCAGGAAGAAGAAGAACACCATGACGGCCCCCATGGAGCCGCGCTCTTCCAGCGTGAATCTCTGCATCTGGCGCGAAAGGCGCACGGACAGGTCTTCAAATGCCTTCTTCTTCATATACATACGTCCCTGTTGCCCCGGAGCGCGCATCAGCCCGGTTCGTTTACCACTAAATGTTCATCCCCCCGGCAGCTGGTACCGTCCTGCGGGACATAACAGCGGATTCGGGGCGCTCTGACCCACGGTGAAACTGCTTTAATGATCAGGCTGAAATGTGGCGGAGCTTCGTTCCGGCCCGGGTTTTCCGGTGGCAAAGAAACGATCTTCCTGCCCAAATTTGGATTGTGCGGAGAGAGAGAACAGCGCCGCGCAACCCGAGGGCGACTTCTCGCGCATTAACCCTTTACAAAACGCTTACTGATACGAATCACTTTGACGAAAAGACGCTGCAACCAGTCCAGGTCTGACTGTTTTTTGATCATTCTGGCCCTTGGGTCAGGCGGAAAGACCGGTCACCTTGTGATAACATGGCGGGAGGCCATGGCTCACCCTGGAGGAACATGACGATGCTGCAGACCGCCGACGAACCGAGCTTTCGCGATTCCGTCGATCTGATGTTCAGCCGCGCGGTGCGGCTGATGGATCTTTCTCCGGGGCTGGAGCAAAAGATCCGGGTTTGCAACTCGACCTATACCGTGCGGTTTGGCGTGCGGCTGCGCGGCAAGATCGAGACTTTTACCGGTTACCGGTCGGTCCATTCCGAACATATGGAGCCGGTCAAAGGCGGCATCCGTTACGCGCTTTCCGTCCATCAGGACGAGGTCGAGGCGCTGGCGGCGCTGATGACTTATAAATGCGCCCTGGTCGAGACACCTTTCGGCGGATCCAAGGGCGGGCTTTGTGTCGATCCGCGCCAGTGGGAAGAACATGAGCTGGAGCTGATCACCCGCCGCTTCGCCTATGAACTCATCAAGCGCGACCTGATCCATCCGGCGCAGAACGTGCCGGCGCCTGACATGGGCACCGGCGAGCGTGAGATGGCCTGGATCGCCGACCAATATGCGCGGATGAACACAACCGATATCAACGCCAAGGCCTGCGTCACTGGCAAGCCCCCCCATGCCGGCGGCATCCAGGGCCGGGTCGAGGCGACGGGGCGCGGTGTGCAATATGCTTTGCGCGAATTCTTCCGCCATCCGGGCGATGTGGCGCTGACCGGGCTGACAGGCGGGCTTTCGGGCAAGACGGTGATCGTCCAGGGCCTTGGCAATGTGGGCTATCACGCGGCAAAGTTCCTTTGCGACGAAGATGGCTGCACGATCACCGGCATCATTGAACGCGATGGCGCCCTGACCGATGAAAAGGGCCTCGATGTCGATGCGGTGCGCGACTGGATCGCCCGCAATGGCGGGGTGAAGGGCTTTCCTGGCGGCACTTACATCGAGGATGGCGCCGCGCTGCTGGAAGGCGCGTGCGATATTCTGATCCCTGCCGCGATGGAGGGGGTGATCAACAAATCGAATGCCGACCGCATCCGCGCGTCGCTGATCATCGAGGCGGCGAATGGCCCGATCACCTTTGGCGGAGACGAGATCCTGCGCCATAAGGGTAAGATCATCATCCCCGATATGTATGCCAATGCCGGTGGTGTGACGGTCAGCTATTTCGAATGGGTCAAGAACCTCTCGCATATTCGCTTCGGCCGGATGCAGCGCCGGGCGGAAGAGGCGCGCTCGCGCCTCCTGGTCGAAGAGCTGGAGCAGCTCTCGGCTGACAAAGGCCTTGGCTGGACCCTGTCGGATGATTTCAAAGAGCGCTTCCTGACCGGCTCGGACGAGCTCGCGCTGGTGCGTTCGGGTCTCGATGACACGATGCGTACGGCCTATCAGTCAATGCGCGAGGTCTGGCATGGTCGCGAGGATGTCGAGGATCTGCGCACCGCCGCCTATATCGTCGCCATCGACCGCGTGGCCAAGACCTACCGGTCCAAGGGGCTCTGACCGGGGTCTGACGGATCTCTGACAGTGGAGCCGGGCATCACGCCCGGCTCTTTTTCGTTGTTCTGGCGCTGCATGGTCCCCGGGACTGTTGTGATCGCGGGGGCAGGGCGAAGTCATTGCTGACTGCGGATGTTGGCAAGGGCCTCCAGCAATCCGGCGCTGCTGATATGCCAGCGACAGAGTTCGCCTGATCTGCGCCTGATCCCGATCATCGGCCCCGGACCTCCGGTATCTGGCAGGATCCTGAACCCGATCATGCTCCGGGTGAGGGGCATCTGGTGGCGGCATTCCCGGAGGCTTTGCTGAATGGCCTCGGCGTGGTCGCAGTCTCTCCCCGGCAGATCAACCATAGTCAGGGCCGATGTCGCAGACCTTATCCGGTGCGGCGACCGGTTTGCGCGCTGCGGGCGGCGACTGCCACTGACTTTCATCCTGCGCCAGCGTGAGATTCCGTCCGGACATCATCAGCCGACCTGACACATCGCCGACCGGTCTGTGCCGGGCGGTGAGCCTCGCATCTGAGGGGATGCCAGCATTGCTGTCGGCTGCAATCATAACCTGGCTGCCGCCGGACAGCAGCGCGGGCAGAAGCCGGCGCAGCGATCAGAAAAACGGCCCGGGCGCGGCAAAACAAGGCGGCGCCAGACAAAAGAGATCCCGGTTCCGGGCCATGGCAGAATTCCGCCCAAACCGCCGTCCCGCTCCCGGTCCGGCTGGGGAAACGCCGCGGGCTACGCCTCGCGTCGGGGAAAACCAGGCGTCGCCCGCCACCATGCCAGAGCCCGGGCGTTGTAATTCTGCCGGCTTCGCTGTCTGATAGGGGCAGAGATTCCCGAGGTGTCTGATGCGTTACTCCGGCTGGAAAGTCATTCTTGAGGGGCTGCGCGGCAATCGCGGCTGGAAGCCGGTCTGGCGCCAGCCCGAGCCAAAACCGCATTATGACGCGGTGATCATCGGCGGCGGCGGTCACGGGCTGGCAACCGCGTATTATCTCGCGAAAAACCACGGCATGACCAATATTGCGGTGCTGGAAAAAGGCTATCTCGGCGGCGGGAATATCGGGCGCAACACCACCATCGTGCGCGCGAACTATTTTCTGCCCGGCAATTCCGAATTCTACTCGCACAGCCTGAAGCTCTGGGAGGGGCTGGAAGCCGATCTCAATTACAACGTGATGCACAGTCAGCGCGGGCTGATCAATCTCTTCCATTCCGACGGCCAGCGCGATGCTTTCGTGCGGCGCGGCAATGCCATGATCAACCAGGGCGATGATGCGGTGCTGCTGGACCAGGACGGCGTGCGCGATCTGCTGCCTTACCTTGATTTCGAACAGACCCGCTTTCCGATCTATGGCGGGCTGTTGCACCCGCGCGGCGGCACCGCGCGCCATGATGCGGTGGCCTGGGGCTATGCCCGCGCCGCCGACCGGCGCGGCGTTGATCTGATCCAGAATTGCGAAGTGACCGGCATCGATATTGAGGGTGGGCGCGTGCGCGGCGTCCAGACCACGCGTGGTGTCATCCGCGCCGACAAGGTCGCGATCATCACGGCGGGGCGGTCGGGCCATGTGGCGGCGATGGCCGGGATGCGGCTGCCGGTGGAAAGCCATATCCTCCAGGCCTTTGTGACCGAGGGGCTGAAGCCGGTGATCGACCATGTCATCAGTTTCGGCATGGGGCATTTCTACATCAGCCAGTCCGACAAGGGCGGGCTGGTCTTTGGCGGCGACCTGGATTTCTACAGCTCATATGCGCAGCGCGGCAATCTGCCGATGGTCGAACATGTGATGGAGGCCGGTATGACGCTGATGCCGATGATCGGGCGGGCAAAGGTGCTCAGGTCCTGGGGCGGCGTGATGGATATGACGCCCGACGGCTCGCCGATCATCGATAGAACCCATATCGACGGGCTGTTCCTCGATTGTGGCTGGAACTATGGCGGCTTTAAAGCGGTGCCGGCCTCGGGCTGGTGTATGGCGCATCTGATGGCCACCGGCGAAAGCCATGCGCTCGCCCGCCGCTTCCGTCTGAACCGTTTCGCGACCGGGCATCTCCTCGATGAGGAAGGCACCGGCAGCCAGCATAACCTGCATTGAGGGGGCGCCTGCATAAGATCGCCGCCCTTCTGCCGGCGATGGTGACAAGCCCGGCTCTGGCGCGGGCCCGCGCGGATATTTGCCCGGGCAAAGTTCGGCCGGCGCAGCCGCTGGCGCGTCCGGCAGGATTTCAGCTTCGCCCGGCCATGGTTGAAACCTCTCCCGAAGTAATACGGTCGCGTGATCAGGCAGGCCCCGTCTGGCCCGTCCGGTCCCGGAAGCGCGGGTCAGAGCCGCGTTTGCAGGACGCCAGCTGCGCCGCATCGCCGGGCCTTGTGCAAACGCGCGCTGCGCCTGACTGTCTGATCAGGCCGTCAGCCTCTGCCCATTCGCTGCCCGAAAGAGGCGCCCCTAACGCAGCGCCCCGCGATCCCTCCAGTTCTGCGGCAACTGCCAGGGGGGGCGAATGCGCCAGAACCCGCGCTTCTTCCGGGGCAGCCCGGGCAGGGCCGCATGCGATGGCGGCACCGGCACCAGCCGAAGCTTTGAGGAATTCGCCCTTAGGATGTCCCTCGATTGCTTCGCGCTCCAGGACCGAGCGGGCTGCAGGCTGGTCCAGGATCTCGCAGAAACTGAAGGAACCCGCCCGTCGCGCCACCCGCCCCGCGCCGTTCCCGCGACCTGTAAAGGAGTTGACTGACATGCGCCTTCTGACCGGTCTTACCCTTGCCGCCCTGTTCGCAACCTCTGCTCTGACGCAGGCTGAGGCCCGGATCCCGCAGGGCTGCTTTGCCCGCGATTATACGGCTGACCATCTCGCAAAGACCCCGAAGCAACATATCGCCGCGCTGCGGATCAGCCTCGGCCCCGACCCCTGGGGCAACGGATTTATCTCGGCCATCGTGACCGGCCGGTTCAGCGACCAGGGCCGTGCCCGCAGCGAGGGGTTCTCGAACCACAGCTTCCGCCAGGCCGCCTTTTGCGGCGAGACCGGCGGCAAAACCACCTGCCAGGTCGAATGCGATGGCGGCAATTTCACCATCCGCAGCGCCAGAGGCGACAGTCTCGAAATCGAGACCAGCAGTTTCACGCTGGAGGTTCCTGGTGCCGGGGCCGAGACAGGCTGCGGCGGGCTCAGCGATCTGGCTGAGACCGGCAGCGCCAAAACCACCTACCGCCTGACCCGCGCGCCGGCCGCTGCCTGCCCGCCCTGGGAGTAAACCGATGCCCCACCTTTCATTTTCTGTCCGGAAATATCCCGGGGTGAGGCCCGCCAGGGCCGGGGGGCAGAGCCCCCTTTTTCGCTCCCTGCCATCAACCCTGCCGCCCTTTGCGGAGAGCCTGACGTGAGACTGACCTGCCCCCTTTGCGGCCCGCGCGACCGCCGTGAATTCACCTATTACGGGGCGGAGGAATATCTCCACCGCCCGGGCCCGGATGCCGCGCCCGATCTTTCGCAAGGGGGGGCCTGGGACAATTACCTGCATCTGCGGGACAACCCGGCCGGGCCGACCCGCGATCTGTGGTATCACGACCAGGGCTGCGCCGCCTGGCTTCTCGTCAGCCGCAACACGCTCACCCATGACATCACCGGCGTCGAGCTGGTCGCCGCCCGCAAAGGAGCGCGCGATGAGGCTTGAGGGCAAAGGCATCATCGACCGCACCCGCGAGGTGTCATTCCGCTTTGACGGCCGCGACTATCGCGGCTTTCGCGGCGATACGCTCGCCTCGGCTTTGCTCGCGAATGGGGTAAAGCTGTTTGGGCGGTCGTTCAAATATCACCGCCCGCGCGGCCTGCTGACGGCAGGCCCGGAAGAGCCGAATGCGCTGGTCGAGGTGATCGGCAAGACCTCGCGCACCCCCAATACCCGCGCCACGATGCAGGAGATTTTCGACGGGCTGGAAAGCCGCAGCCAGAACCGGCTCGGCAGCCTGCGCCATGATCTGATGGCGGTGAATGATCTCGTCTCGCCCTTTCTCAGCGCCGGTTTCTACTACAAGACCTTCATGTGGCCGCGCCATTTCTGGGAAGGGCTTTACGAGCCCATCATCCGCCGCGCAGCCGGGCTTGGCAGCCTGGCAAAGGTCCATGACGAGGGTGTCTATGAAAAAGCCTGGGCGCATTGTGACCTCCTGGTGATCGGGGCGGGGCCGGCGGGGCTGATGGCCGCGCTGACCGCCGCCCGGGCCGGGGCCGATGTGATCCTCGCTGAGGAACAGCCCCTGACCGGCGGACGCCTGATCGCGGATGGCGGGCTGATCGGCGGCGATCCGGCGGCGCAATGGGTGCATAGGGTCGAGGCAGAGCTGCGCGCGATGCCGAATGTCCGCATCATGACCCGGACAACCGTGACCGGCGCCTATGACAACGGCACTTATGGCGCGCTTGAACGCGTGGGCCTCCACCGCTCACCCCGGCCCAATCTGCCGCGCGAATGTTTCTGGCGCATCGTGGCGAGGCGCGCGGTGCTGACCACCGGGGCGCAGGAACGCCATATCGCTTTTCCGATGAATGACCGGCCCGGCATCATGCTGGCCTCGGCGGTGCGGACCTATCTGAACCGCTTTGGCGTGGCGCCGGGCAAACGTGTGACCCTGTTCGCCGCCAATGACCAGGCCCGCCAGACCGCCCGCGATCTGATGGCGGCAGGCGTCCAGGTCGCGGCGATCATCGACCCGCGAGAGGATGTCTCGGTGGTCGAGGAGTGCCCGGTCCATGCAGGCGCGGTGGTGATCGACACCAAAGGCCGCCACGCTTTGCAGGCGATCACCGTCAGGAAAGGGTCCGAGACCTTCCGGATCGAAACCGATTGCCTGGCGGTTTCCGGCGGCTGGAATCCGGGCCTGCACCTGACCTGCCATATGAACAGCCGTCCGCGCTGGTCGGAGGAGATCGCGGCTTTCGTACCGGTCGAAGCGGCGGTGCCGGGGCTTGCTGCGGCAGGCGCCGCGAATGGGTCTTTCTCGACCCATGGCGCGCTGACGGCGGGCAGGCTGGCCGCAGAACGGGCGCTGGCGGCACTGGACCTGCGCGCGCCGGATCTGGCTGTGCCGGCGGCGGAAGACACGCCCTATACCCATCGCGCGATCTGGTCGGTCGAGGGTGCAAAGGGCCGCAATGGCCGCGCCTGGCTCGACTTTGCCAATGACGTCACGGTCAAGGATGTGCAGCTCTCGGCGCAGGAGAATTTCGCGAGCGTCGAGCATATGAAACGCTATACGACGCAAGGCATGGCGCCTGATCAGGGCAAAAACTCGAATGTCGCCGCGCTGGCGGTGCTGGCGGATGCGACCGGACGTGGCATCCCGGAAACCGGGACGACCACTTTCCGCCCGCCCTATGTGCCGGTTTCCATCGCTGCGATGGGGGCGGGGGGGCGCGCGAAGGGCTTTGCGCCCGAACGCTTCCTGACCTCGGACCAGGCCTCGCGCGACCGGCTGGCGCCGATGATCGAGGCCGGGCTCTGGTATCGCCCCTCCTACTTCCCGAAACCGGGCGAGACGACCTGGCGCGAGGCCTGCGACCGCGAGGTTCGCATGGTGCGCGGTGCGGTCGGGGTCTGTGATGTCTCGACGCTTGGCAAGATCGACATTCAGGGGCCGGATGCGGGGCGATTCCTCGATTTCGTTTATACCAATACATTCAGCACCTTGCCGGTCGGCAGGGTCCGCTACGGGCTGATGCTGCGCGAAGACGGGCTTGTCATGGATGATGGCACATCGGCGCGCCTGGCAGAGACCCACTATCTGATGACCACCACCACGGCCGCAGCGGGCCAGGTGATGCGCCATCTCGATTTCGTGCAGCAGGCGTTTTGCGCCACCTGGAAGCTGCGGCTGATCTCGGTCACTGAGGCCTTCGCGCAATTCGCCATTGCCGGCCCGAAGGCGCGTGCGCTGATCGACACGGTGCTGGATCAGCCTTTGGGCGATCTGCCCTTCATGGGCGTTCGGCCGGTCTCGGTCGGCGGGGTGGAGGCGCGGCTGTTCCGCATCTCGTTTTCTGGCGAGGAAGGCTATGAGCTGGCGGTGCCCGTCGATTACGGCGAGGCGCTGTTTCGCGATCTGGTCGCCCGGGCCGAGACCATGGGCGGTGGCCCCTACGGGATGGAGGCGCTGAATGTGCTCCGGATCGAGAAGGGCTTTTTGACCCATGCCGAGATCCATGGCCGGGTCTCGGCTGATGATGTCGGCCTCGGGGCCATGGTCAGCCCGAGGAAGGATTGCATCGGTCGCGCGGCAAGCCAGCGCCCCGGCCTTTGGGGGCCGGAGCGCGAGCAGCTGGTCGGGCTCAAGGCTGCCGGGGCGATTTCTGCCGGTGCGCATCTCTTCCGCCCCGGCTTTGCCGTCGAGCGTGAGAATGATCAGGGCTATGTCACTTCGGTCTGCTGGTCGCCGACGCTCGACAGCTGGCTCGGGCTGGCCTTCCTGACCGATGGCCGTGCGCGGCATGGCGAGAGGATCCGGCTGGTCGACCACCTGCGCGGCATTGATGTGGAATGCGAAGTCACCCATCCGGTGTTCTTCGACGCGGATGGAGGACGGATGCGTGGCTGAACTGATCGCAAAAGCGGCGCTGGACGGGCAGGGGCCGGTGACACGGGCGGGGCTGGTGCTTTCTGTGCTGCCGCCCGCGCCGGTCTGGTCGATTGCGCCCTTTCCGGGCGAGGATCTTACGCCTGCGCTTGCGGCTCTCGGGCTTGATTTTCCGGCGCCGGGGCGCAGCAACAGGGCCGGTGATCTGCGCCTGATCTGGACCGGGCGCGATCAGGCCTTCCTCCTCGGTGGGCGCCCGCCCGAGGGGCTGGCGGCAGCGGTGACCGATCAGTCCGGCGCCTGGGCGGGGTTTTCGCTGAGCGGCATTGGCGGCGAGGCGGCGCTCGCGCGACTGGTCACGCCGGATCTGCGGCTCGCGGCATTCCCGGTCGGTCATGTGGTCCGGACCGGGCTGAACCATATCCCGGCAATCATCCTGCGCGAGGGCGAGACGGAGTTTCATATCCGGGTGTTTCGTTCCATGGCACGCAGCGCCTGGGCCGAGCTGGTCGAGGTGCTGGAGCATCTTGCCGCCCGTGCAGCAGCCGTGCAGGGCGGCGCTTCGGCTCCGGCCAGAACAGGCTGAGTGAAGAGGGAAGGGTAAATCCTTCTCTTTTCAGCCTGCGTCCGAGGAGAAAAGACTGGCGGAAACCGGCCAGTTAAAAATTCGTCACTGGCATGTCGCAGGGAGCGGGTTTAAATGCTTCCTGAATAGAGTTTTCAGGAAAGCTGAACATGGCTGCCGATGGTCAGAACCCGGTGATCGAAGACACCCCCCGTATGAACGCCCATAACGCCCCCGATCTGCATGAGGCAGAGCCGATCCCGGCGGCGGCCCGTGCCGCGATCGAGGAACTGCTGCAATCGGCTGACCTCTTTCGCTACAATGCGCCGAAAGACGCGCCGGTCGCGCTGCTGGAGGCCGAATTCGCCGAACTTCTGGGCGCGAAATATGCACTGGCAGTGTCCTCCTGCTCGGCGGCCTTGTTCCTGACGATGAAGGCGCTGGATCTGAAGCCGGGCGCGAAAGTGCTGATCCCGGCCTTTACCTTTGCGGCGGTGCCCTCGGCGGTGGTGCATGCGGAATGCGTGCCGGTGCTGGTCGAAGTGGGCCAGGATATGCGCATCGATATCGCTGATTTCAAAGCGAAACTGCCGGGTGCCGATGCGGTGCTGATCAGCCATATGCGGGGCCATACCTCGGATATGGATGCGATTTGCGCGCTTGCCGATGCCGCCGGCATCCCGGTGATCGAGGATGCGGCGCATAGCCTTGGCACGCTCTGGCATGGCAAAAAGTTGGGGACGATCGGTAAGGCGGGCTGTTTCAGCTTCCAGTCTTACAAGATGGTGAATGCGGGCGAAGGCGGGATGCTGATCACCGATGATCCGGAACTCGCGGCGCGCGCGATCATCATGTCGGGCGCCTATGAGGAAAACTGGAAGAAGCATGGCGGGTTGCAAAACAGCTTCGGCCATTGGCAGAACAAGCTGCCTTTGTACAATGTGCGGATGCAGAACCTGTCGGCGGCGGTGATCCGGCCGCAATTGCCGATGCTGGCGGATCGGGTGACGAAGGGGCGGGCCAATCACGACCATGTGGCTTTGCTGCTGAATGAAAGCCCCTGGCTCTCGGTGCCGCAGGCGCTGGCGCCAGAGGAACGCGCGCCGGATTCGATCCAGTTCAGTCTGATCGGCGAATGGAGCGATGCCGAGGCGCGGGAGTTCCAGGCCGAGGCGAAAACGCGTGGTGTGCCGGTGCAGATTTTCGGCCTTTCCGAGGGCAATGCGCGGGCCTTCTGGAACTGGCAGTTCCTTGGTGAGACGCCCGAGCTGCCGATGACCAGGGCGATGCTGATGCGGGCCTGCGATATGCGGCTGCCGGTGCGGCTCAAGCGCGAGGAGCTGGACTATCTGGCAACGGCGGTGCTTGACGCGGTGAAAGCCGTCAAGGATTGAAACGCCCGGTTCCTTACAAGGAACCGGCACGAAATCTTTAAAGATTTCGTTTGGCGCGTCTCTGGCGGGGCGTGGTTTACAGGATCGAGAGCTGGTCTTTCAGCCAGGGCCAGTCCTGCAGGGCAGGGGTCTGAACTTCCTCGCGCACCAGGATCCGCAACCGGCCCGCAATCAGGGCCGGTATATCACGCATGACGTCCGCGCGGGCCATCAGTGAGAGGCTGCGCGACAGGGCGGCGAAGGGCAGGGGCGATACCTCTACCTCGGCGCGGAAGCGCCGCGCCTGATGCAGCGCCAGCGGTGGCAGAATAGCCCATCCTTCGCCTCCGGCCACCATGGCAAGGATCGCATGATAGCTGTCGAGCTCGAAACGCGCCGCAGGGCGCTGGCCCTCGCGCAAGAGATGCGCCGCGATCTGGCGGCCCATCAGATGCCGGGCGGAATACTGGATCAGTGGCAGATCCGCCGCGCCGCTTTTCGGCCGGATCGCCAGAAACGGCTCGCGCAGGATCGGATGCTGCTCGCGCTCGCCTTCCCAGGTCACTTCGCCGGGCAGATCCGCCGCAACCACGATATCCAGCGCCCGCGCGTCGAGCTTCTCCAGCAGACGGTGCGACGGCCCGGTCTCGAGCAGGAAGCGGCAGCCCGGCAATTCGCGCGCCAGGGCCGATAAAAGCCGGGGCGTCACATCGGCCTCGAAATCCTCGATCATCCCGAGACGCAGCGTCGTCAGCCCGGCCAGATCTGAGCGCGCAAGCTCCGCCCGCGCCTCCTGGGCTGCATTCAGCATGGTCTGGGCATGGCGGCGGAACATCGTCCCCGCCGGGGTCATCCGCACCGGCCTTGCGCCGCGATCCAGCAGGACCGTGCCAAGCGCGGCTTCAAGCCCGCTCAGCTGCTGGCTGACCGCCGACGGGCTGACCCCGAGCCGCCGCGCGGCTGCAGAAATCGCACCCTCCTCGGCGGCAGCGAGGAAAACCTCGATCCCCCAGAGCGTTACACGGCCCTCGGTTTCCGCCATATTGGCCTCCGCAGCGGGCTGGGGTCAGAGTTTCGAGAGCTTTGCCTGCAATTCGGCCAGCTGCTTGCGGATATCGGCGAGGTCTTCGCCCTTTTCCTCTGCCGGCTCGGCTTCCGGCGCCGAAGTGGCCCCCGGCCAGCCCGGCATGCCGTTCATCACGGTCTTGAGGAAGGCCTCCTGCTGCTTCCGGAGCGCATCAAAGCCCGGCATAGTGGCCATCGGATTGGGGAAGGTCGACAGGTTCTCGACCATTTTCGACTGACTGTTGCGCAGCATTTCAAACGAGCTTGCAAGGAATTGCGGCATCACCGCCTGCATGCCGGTCGTATAGCTGCGCACGAGATCGGTGAGCACATTCACCGGCAGCACATTCTGGCCCTTGGATTCATGTTCCGCCACGATCTGCAGCAGATATTGCCGCGTCAGGTCATCGCCGGTTTTCAGGTCGATGATCTGCACCTCGCGCCCCTTGCGGATCAGGCCGGCGATATCCTCGAGCGTCACATAATCCGAGGTCTCGGTATTATAGAGACGACGGCTGGCATAGCGCTTGATCAGCAATGGCTTGTCAGTGGCGGACATTCTGCTCTCCTCCCGGGATTTACGGTAATGGACGCTGCAGGGCATCAATTCCGTTTGCGCTCGCAGAGAAGCTTAGCGGCGCGTCTGATCAAAAAGCAAGAGCGGGCTCGACTGAGCCCGCTCAAACCAGGTCCCCGGCCGGCCCCTGGGGAGAGAGGGGCGCGCCGGCACGGGGCTATGATTTGCTGCGATTATTTCGCGGCGGCGGTGGCCTTTTTGGCAACCGACTGCACGTCGGCCGCGGCTTTTTTCACTGCGGCGGATGCGTCGTCCTGGGCTTCCTTGCCGGCGGCGAGCAGCAGCTCAACGGTCTCGACCTGGACTTTTTTCGCGATTTCAGCGAAGGCAGCCAGGTTCTCGGCAGCAGCTTCGGCAGATTTCGAGGCGAAATCGGTCACGGCTTTGGTGTAGTCAGCCGGATCGGTTTTGGCTTTGGTGATGTCCGAGAGGCGCGAGAAGGTCTCTTTGGCCCAGATGGCCGACAGCTCGGTCGATTTCTCGGCGGCTTCGAGAGCAACTTTCGAGAATTTCTCGCCGAAAGCGGCCTGGGTTTTGAAAGCGTTCTGGAAAGCCGAAGCGTCAACCGGGAAAGAAGCCAGGACGTCCTGGAACACTTTGGTGAAGTCGGTGGTCTTGGTCATTGCAATTCTCCTGAATATCGGGCGGTTGCAGCGGTTCAGCCCGTTTCCTGAAGGACTATATACATGCTGCGGTGCAGCATTTCAAGGATTATTCTGCGATGCAGCATTAGCATGACCGGATCACAGGGCAGTGACAAAGGCCGCCACGGCGTCTTTCGTGCAGGCAATTGTGATTTAACGCTATTTTCATACGCCCGGCTTTCCGCTGCGCCCGTGAGGCGGATCGTTGCTTCGGCAGAGGTCTGGGTGACCTGGCGGAAGCTCGCCCATTCCCGGGGGGATGACACAGCAAAAAAGCCAGGAAAACCTGGCTTTTTCGAATCGCCCACGGGGCATAACCGATGCATCTGGGGCTCAGTCCTGAGCCTCCGCCGGTTTCACATAGGTTCCGGGCGCAGGGCAAAGAACCGGGTTTTCCGGCCCGCCAGGCGCGCGGGCCTTCACCATCGCACCAGAAGAGGCGGCGAGCCAGGCCCCCCAGCGGGGCCACCAGCTGCCCGGCGTCTTTTCAGCGGCAGCAAGCCAGGCCTCGGGCGTGCCCTCGGGCTGGGCCGCGCTGGTCCAATGGCCGTATTTGCCCTTGGAGGGCGGGTTGATGATCCCGGCGATATGGCCGGATTCCGACAGGATGAAGGTTTTGTCCTTTGACCCCATCTGTTTGATGCCGTTGAAACTGCCTTTCCAATGCGCGATGTGATCGGTCTCGCAGGCGATCGCACAAAGCGGCACCTGAACCTGGGCCAGGTTCACCGGCTCGCCGAAAACGGGGAACTCGCCCTTCGCGAACCCGTCCTGCTGGCACAATCCACGCAGATATTCGACCGCCATCTTTGCCGGCAGATTGGTGGCGTCACCGTTCCAATAGAGCAGATCAAAGGCCGGCGGCGCCTCGCCCATCATATAGCTTTTGATCGCCGGCGTGTAGATCAGGTCATTCGAACGCAGGAAGCTGAAGGTGCGCTGCATGAAAAGGCTCGACAGGATGCCGTCCTGGGCCGTTTGCCGCTCGATCCCGTCGACGAAATCATTGTCGAGAAAGACCCCCACCTCACCCGGATCCGAGAAATCGGTGAGGGTGGTGAAGAAGGTCGCGGTCTTGACGGTCTTGTCGCCGGCCTTGTGCAGATGCGCGAGCGTCAGCGCCAGCGTGGTGCCGGCGATGCAATAGCCGGTGACATTGATCTGCTTTTCGCCGGTGATGCGGCGCACCTCGGCCATCGCGCGCAGATAGCCGTCGCGGATATAATCATCGAGGCTGACATCGGCATAAGAGGCATCGGGGTTCACCCAGGACACGACAAACAGCGTGAACCCCTGATCGACGATCCAGCGGATCAGCGAATTTTGCGGCTTCAGATCCATGATGTAGAATTTGTTGATCCAGGGCGGGAAGATCAGCAGCGGCGTCCTGTGAACCTTGTCGGTTGTCGGCGTGTACTGGATCAGCTCGAACATCCGGTTGCGATAGACGACCGCGCCCTCGGACGTCGCGATATTGCCGCCAACGGTAAAGGCCTCTTTATCGGCCAGCGTCACCATCAGCTCGCCGCTGTTGGCCTCCATGTCGCGGACGAGGTTCTCAAGCCCCTGGACAAGGCTTTCGCCATCGGTCTCGACCGCGCGTTCCAGCGCATCGGGGTTGGTGCCGAGGAAATTCGTCGGCGAGAACATGTCAACAATCTGTTTCGTGAAATAGTCGACCCGCTTTCTGTCCTCGGGCGAAAGCGTCTCCATCTGGCCGACCGCGCCGGTCATCGCCTCGGAGTTCAGCTGATATTGCTGCTTGAGGTAGTTGAAGAAAGGATGCGTTTCCCAGAGCGGGTTGGAAAAGCGGCGGTCTTTGGGGAAGGGGTCGGCGGGGGCTTTGAACTCGCCTTTGGCAAGCACCTGATTCGCTTCGACATAATGTTTCAGCGTCTTGCCCCAATAGCCGATCTGCTGTTCCAGCACCCGGCCAGGGTCGCGCATCATGCCGGCAACCCAGGAGGCGGCGGCTTTGAGATAGACATCCGAGGCAGGACCATCGAGGGCGGCATCATGGCTGCGCCTGGCGGAAACGGCGGCTGTGAGGCGCTGCGTCAGCTCTTCGATACGGGCAAGATTGGCATTCAGCCGTTCCATCCTTGCGACACTATCCGTTTCTTCTTTTTTTTCGGTAGTTGTCATATAAAAATTTCCCCCCTAACTTTGCTGCTGCGCAGCATAACGACTCCAGCCCCGCCCCGCCCGAAACCATGTGGGACCGGACCAGTCGCGCGCGAAGCGCAGGTACGGGCTATCTTTGGCAAATGCCTCAGGAACCCCCGGCGGGTATGGAGACGTGACGTGAAGTATATGGCGACCTATGACGTGATGGAAAGCGCCCGTAACACAAATGAGTGGCTGGGCGCGTCCATGCAGGCGCTTGCGAGCTATCCGATCTTTGCGCTTTCGATGAATCCGATGCTTCCGGTGATGGCGGCCTGGGGCAAGGTGACCGAGCGCAGCTTTGCGCGGATGGTGGCAAAGCCCGACTGGGGTATCCGCACTGTGGTCGGCCCCGATGGCCAGGACCACCTCGTCGACGAAAAGATCACGCTCGAGCGCGACTTCGGCAATCTCCTGCAGTTCTTTGTGCGGCGCCGCGAGCCGATGGCGCGGCGCATCCTGATCGTTGCGCCCATGTCGGGCCATTATGCCACCCTGATGCGGTCTACGGTTGCGTCACTTTTGCCGGATGCAGATGTCTGGGTCACAGACTGGCATAATGCGCGTGACATTCCGGTGTCGGCGGGCACCTTTGATGTCGAGGATTACACACTTTATATCGCGGATTTCCTGAAGGAACTCGGGCCGGACACCCATGTCGTCGCGGTCTGTCAGCCGGTGCCTCTGGTGCTCGCGGCCACGGCCTGGCTGGCGCAGGAAGATCCCGATGCGCAGCCGCGTTCGCTGACACTGATGGGCGGGCCGGTCGATCCTGATGCGGCGCCGACCGAAGTGACCGATTTCGGCAACCGCGTCACCATGGGTCAGCTGGAACATATGATGATCCAGCGCGTCGGCTTTAAGTATAAGGGCGCCGGGCGGCTGGTCTATCCGGGGCTGTTGCAGCTGGCGGGTTTTATCTCGATGAATGGCGAACGCCACAGCAAGGCGTTTTCCGACCAGATCATGCGCGAGGCGCGGGGCGAGGCCTCGGACCAGGACGGTCATAACCGCTTCTATGACGAATATCTGGCGGTGATGGATATGACCGCCGAATTCTACCTCTCAACGGTCGAACGGATCTTTAAAAACCGCGAGATTGCGCGCAATGCCTTTACCGTGAAGGGCAAGCATGTCGATATCGGGGCCATCACCCGGGTGGCGGTGAAGATCGTTGAGGGCGAGAATGACGATATTTCCGCGCCCGGCCAATGCCTTGCGGCGCTCGACCTGCTGACCGGCCTGCCGCCAGAGAAAAAAGCGCAGCATCTGGAACCCGGCGCCGGCCATTATGGTATTTTCGCCGGAAAATCCTGGCGGCTGAACATCCGCCCGCTGGTTCTGGACTTCATCGACGCCAATGCGGCCGCCCCGAAGCCAGAGCGCAAACGGGCCAGAACCGTGACGCCGATCCGGCTGGCCAGCGTTCAGGGCAGCCCGACTGATCTGGCGGGCTGAGCCCCGGGTCAGCTGCAGATCTTGCGAGACATATGGTAAAGGGCCCCCTCGGGGCCCTTTTGCTTTCGAGACGGCGGGCGAGACGGCGGGCCGCGGGTTCAGAGGGCGGGTTCAGAGCCCGCGCGCCCAGCTCACGATCAGCTCTGCCACGGCCTCGCTTTGCCCCGGCGAGAATATGTCTCCCGCGATAACATGGGCATAGGGGTCATCACCGGCCTGCATCCGGCGCTCGTTCACCGCGACCGATCCGCCCCAGGTCGCAATGACCGGCGCAATGGCTGTGGGGTCGATCACCTGATCTGCGGGCGCGTAAAGCACCAGAAGCGGCATCATCGCAGCGGTGAAATCGGCCGCCCGCGCCTCGCGCATCAGGGCGCCCAGGGGGTAGAGCGCGGCGGTTGGCCAGCGGGTCGCCCAAAATTTCTCATGCCCGCTGTTGACCGGCGCTGTGGATTGGGTCGCCCCAAGGATCAAAGGCGTCCAGAGCCGGGGGAAGGGCGCGTCGATCATCCAGTTTGCCGGATTGTGCAATGCGAAGGCCGGCGAGATCAGCACCACCCCGGCCATGGCTTCTGAAAGCTGCGGGTCAGTTGCCGCCAATGCAGTCAGCGCGCCACCCATCGAGGTGCCGATCACGATCACCCGGTCACCCAGCATGCGCCCGATCGCCATAGCCTCGGCCATATCTTCGATCCAGGCGTCGGCTTCGACCCCGGCCATGGCCTCGGGCGCGCGCCCCTGTCCGGCCAGCCGCGTGTAATAGAGATTGGCGCCAAGCGCCCGGGCGACCTCATCCGGCACCGGGCGGATTTCCTCGGCCGAGGCGGTGAACCCATGCACATAGACAATGGCAAGCGGCGTTTTGCGCCCCTTTTCACCGGCCCAGAGGATGCGTTTCGCGGCGCCCGGGCGGATATCGGCATATTGCTGCTCGCTGACCTGGAGCCAGACCTCGGGGTCATCGCCCAGCACCGCAGGGGTAAAGCTGATGCCGCGCTCGACCCTTTCGCGGGGCGCGAAGACCCAGAGCGCGGCGATCAGCAGCATGGCGATCAGCAGGGCGGCGACAAGCCGTGCGGGCACCGGCAAAGCGGCGAAAAGGCGGTGTATCACCGCGCGGCCCTGTCCTGCGCTGTCTGCTGCCCGGCCGCGCGCGCGATGACCTCGCTCACGCTGGCCGCGATCTGCGCCAGGCAATCCGGGGTCGAAAAGCGGTGATCCGCGCCCTTGACCAGCGCAAGCCGCAGATCCGGTCCATCGGCATGCGCGAGGAGCTTCAGCGCGACCGAAGGCGGCACATCGGTATCCGCCGTGCCCTGTAACAACCGGACCGGGAAAGGGAGCGGCAGCGGGCGTTCCAGCACCAGGTTCTGCGCGCCATCCTCAAACAGCCTGCGGGTAAAGATATAGGGCTGATCGGCGTAATCCGAGGCGATCTCGATCCTGCCCTCGGCAGTGACCTGATCGCGTTGGGCGTCACTCAGTTCTTCCGCCCAGGTACGGGCGGTGAAATCCGGCGCGGCCGCGATGCCCACTAGGCCCGCGATCCGGTCCGGCATCGCACGGGCGAGGAGGAGCGAGATCCACCCGCCCATGGACGATCCGACAAGGATCAGCGGGCCCTCGGTCCGGGCCTCGATCACAGCGCGCGCATCCATGGCCCAGTCACCGATGCAGCCCGCCTCGAAATCACCCGAGGATTGCCCATGACCGGAATAATCGAGCCGCAGGAAGGCACGGCACTGGTCGCGCGCCCAGGCCTCCAGGAACAGGGCCTTTGATCCCTGCATGTCGGATTTGAAACCGCCGAGGAATACCACAGTCGGGTCACTCCCTGCCGATTGGGTAAAGGCGAGCCGGCGGCCCTGGGGCGAGGTAAGGAATTCGGTCAACTGCTGCTCCTTCACGGGCGTCTTTCGCGCAGGCCGGAGCCTATCAGAGCCGAAGTACCCCCGCCAGTATCGCGCGGCTCACGATTTCTTCAAAGAAATCGTGCCGGAAACCGTTTCGGTTTCCGCGCCCCTGGCTGGGGTGTGGCTTCAGGTGGCTGACCGTCGAAATCATAACGCTGGGTGAGTTAGCTGATTCAGGATTTGGCAGGATCACAGGTGCGGCCTCCTGGTATCGCGGCCGTTCCGTCCCTGTCACTCGCCGTCTGACCGCGCATGGCCTGTGACGGGATCCCCCGGCGCTTTACTGCATTTCCCGGCCTTTCTTCGCCGCAATCGCCCGCATCCGGCCAGAGCAACAGGTCCGGCAAAGCCGTCCCGGCGCTCTGAGGTCCCCTTCGCAAATTTTCCCGCCAATGCGCTTGACCTCGGACCGGCGCAGGCGCAAATGGGCGCGGATATAACCCGCAACCGGGCGCGCAGTGGGCGCCAGACCGACGAGGAGCAAGGCCGATGGCCCAGATTTCCCTTACTTTTCCAGATGGCAATATCCGGACCTATGAGGCCGGTGTAACGCCTGCCGAGGTTGCCGCCTCGATTGCACCCTCGCTCGCGAAAGCAGCGATTTCGGCGCAGGTTGACGGTCAGCACTGGGATCTGGCCTGGCCGATCCAGACGGATGCGCAGCTTTCCATCAATACGATGAAAGACGAGGCCCCGGCGCTTGAGCTGATCCGCCATGACCTCGCCCATATCATGGCGCGCGCCGTGCAGGAGCTCTGGCCGGATGTGAAAGTCACCATCGGCCCGGTCCGCGATCAGGGCTGGTTCTATGATTTCGACCGGGCAGAGCCCTTCACGCCGGAAGACCTTGGCGCCATCGAGGCGCGGATGAAGCAGATCATCAATGCGCGCGAGCCGGTGAAAACCGAGCTCTGGGAGCGAGAGCGCGCCCGTAAATATTATGAAGAGCGCGGCGAGCCCTTCAAAGTGGAGCTCCTCGACCGCATCCCCGGCGATGAAGACATCCGCATGTACTGGCACGGGAACTGGCAGGATCTCTGCCGTGGGCCGCATCTGCAACATACCGGCCAGGTGCCGGCGGATGCATTCAAGCTGACCCATGTCGCGGGCGCCTATTGGCTCGGGGATGCATCCCGTCCGATGCTGCAACGCATCTACGGTGTGGCGTTCCGCAATCGCGACGACCTCAAGGCGCATCTGACCATGCTGGAGGAGGCCGCGAAACGCGACCACCGCAAGCTGGGCCGTGAAATGGATCTGTTCCACCTCCAGGAGGAAGCGCCGGGCATGGTGTTCTGGCACCCGAATGGCTGGCAGATCTGGCGGGGCCTTGAAGATTTCATGCGCGGCCGTCTGCGCGCCGCCGGCTATCAGGAAATCCGCACGCCCCAGGTCGTCGACCGGGTGCTGTGGGAGAAATCCGGCCATTGGGAAGCCTACCGCGAGAATATGTTCATCGTGGAAGTGGACGAAGAGGGCGCGAAGGAAAAGCGCATCAACGCGCTGAAGCCGATGAACTGCCCCTGCCACGTCCAGGTCTATAACCAGGGTCTGAAGTCTTACCGCGACCTGCCTTTGCGTCTGGCGGAATTCGGATCGTGCCACCGCTACGAATCCTCAGGCTCGATGCATGGGCTGATGCGGGTGCGCGGCTTTACGCAGGATGATGCGCATATCTTCTGCACGGAAGATCAGATTGAATCGGAATGCGGCGCTTTCATCAAACTGCTGTCTTCCGTCTACCGCGACCTTGGCTTTGATAAATTCGACATCAAGCTCTCGACCCGCCCCGAGGTCCGTATCGGCACCGATGCGCAATGGGACAAGGTTGAAGGCGCGCTACAGTCTGCGATTGAGAACCTCGGCCTGCCCTATGAGATCAACCCCGGCGACGGTGCATTCTACGGGCCAAAGCTTGATTTCAAACTGACTGATGCGATTGGCCGTGAATGGCAATGCGGCACTTTCCAGGTCGACCCGAACCTGCCAGAGCGGCTGGATGCGGAATATGTCGGCGAGGATGGTGCAAAACACCGCCCCTATATGCTGCATCGCGCGATCCTTGGCTCGTTCGAGCGTTTCATCGGCATTCTGATCGAGAACTACGCGGGCAAACTGCCGTTCTGGCTGGCGCCACGCCAGGTGGTGGTGGCCTCGATCGTCTCGGATGCCGACCCTTATGTGACCGAAGTGGTCGCTGCGCTGCGCAAGGCCGGTGTGCGGGCCGAGGCGGATACCCGCAACGAAAAGATCAATTACAAGGTGCGCGAGCATTCCGTCGGCAAAGTGCCGGTGATTCTGGCCGTGGGGATGAAAGAGGTCGAGGAGCGCAGCGTCTCGCTGCGCCGTCTGGGCGAAAACCGTACCGAAAGCATGGGATTCGAATCCGCACTTGCCACGCTGGCCTTTGACGCGCTGCCGCCGCCAATGAACTGAGGAATGGGCTGATTCTGGTGATTTTTCGATCAAATGGTCAAAAAACCACCGGGATCGGCCAGTTTCTTAAGAGATTCCCCTCTGAAACCCGGCATGAAACCGCGATTCCCTGTGAAATCGTGGCAAAATTCTTGATTTCCAATATCTCCGTGGCATCCTGCCCCTGTAACGACAGACTTTCTGACTAGCCTCTCTACCCTGACAGGCCCGGAAGACCTGGCGGCTACGACCGGGCCGCAATTCCGCAGCCCGGAGGGTTACTAAGGGAGAGACGGGAATGCCGACTGGCACCGTAAAATGGTTTAACGCAACGAAGGGCTACGGATTCATCGCGCCCGATGATGGCGGCAAAGATGTCTTCGTGCATATTTCGGCGGTTGAACGCGCCGGTCTGAAGGGTCTGAACGACAATCAAAAGATCGGCTACGAGCTGCAAACCGGACGTGACGGCAAGTCCTCGGCCAGCGAGCTGAAACTGCTCTGACCGCCCGCGTTGACCAGCTGAGCGCTGATGGCGCTGCCGGAACCTGAGCGGAGCCGGCTTTCCCGTCAGTTGCCTGCCAGTCTAAGGGACGAAAGTCTTGAGGACGCAAAGTCTTTGCCGCTGTCCGGTTCGCCGGGCGCGGTAACTGAACCGGACGAAAGACCGCTGCGCTTTGCCCTTATATGAGGTGCCCCGGCTGTTCCGTGCGCGAGGGCAGGGGCGATTTGCGAAAGACGCGCCGCAGGCCACGGGCCTGCAACGGTTTCCCCCTGGTATTACCGCGCTTATATCTGACCGGCTTCAGCCTGCGGTCAGACGGGTCTCGATGGCCTCGTCCCAGCCGATGGTCCAGCTGGCCCCGTCGCGGATCAGCGGGCGCTTCATCACAGTGGGCTGTGCGGCGATCTGCGCCTCCGGTTCTGATGCTTTCAGGAAATCGGAAAAGGCGCGGTAGCTGGTCGATTGTTTGTTGATCGCGCGCTCGCCGAATTCGGTGACGATCTCCTGGATTTCGGCCTCCAAGAGCGGATCCTTGCGGATATCGCGGAACGTGACCTCACGCCCGGCCGCTTCCAGCGTGCGGATCGCCTTTTTGCAGGTGTCACAGGTCGGGATGCCGTAGAGGATCATGTTACTTCTCCGATTTCACGCAGGTTACGCGGATGCCCTGCTGGACCGCGGGTGCGCCGTTTTCCAGGAGCACATCGACCGGCGCGACCCGGCTGTCTCCCTGCGCCACACGTCCCTGCGCCGCGCAAAGCGGGGTCACTGCGCGAACAGCGGTGTCAAAATCGACATAGCCCGGCTGGAACAGCACCGCATAGCGATGTTTCGAGAGTTTCAGCACATGGGTCTGATAGCGCTCATAACCGCCGGTGACGCGGGTGCGCTCGGCATTGGGTTCGAATGGTTCGTAATACATCTGCGCCACAGCAGGCGAGGCGAGCATCATGGCAAGGGCGGATATGCGCAAGAACATGGGGGAACTCCTGTATCAGGCGGCAGCCTAGCTCAAAGGCGACGCTGCCGGAAGGGGCCTCCGCCCGCTGCGCGGGGCCTGACGGTCCCGCTGTGCCTTCAGTGCTGGCGCCGCAGATATTCATCCAGCCGGCAAGACGGTGCCTCGCGGCGCAGATCCTGCGAGCCTGCCAGCCGCCAGTCTTCGGGGGCGAAATGCGGGAAGAACGTATCGGCATCGGGGACCGATAGATCGACCTCGGTGATCAGCAGCCGGTCGGCCAGCGGCAGCGCCGCCGCATAGATGCTGGCGCCGCCAATCGCATAGATCCGACGATGGCCGAGCGCCGTGGCACGGGCGAGGGCTTCTTCCAGAGAGGGGACTGCGAAATCTTCTTCCATCGTCGAAGAGACGACAATGTTGTCACGATTTTTCAAAGGCTTGAAGGGAAGGCTTTCCCAGGTGCGCCGCCCCATGATCACCGCCCCCCCAAGGGTTTCGCGCTTGAAAAAGCCGAGATCTTCGGGCGCGTGCCAGGGAATATCGCCGTCGCGGCCGATGGCACCTTCCTTCGAGCGGGCAACGATAAGGCTCAGCAAGGAACACCGCCTTTGGAGGCCGCCGGCCCGATCAGGGTTGATGTGAAGCAGACGCAGCCAAGGGCAGGCAGGGTTTCACCGGCCCCTTTACGGATGCTTTGCAGGGCGCGCCCCTGCATATGGGGCGGACGGGCAATGGTGAAGGGCGCTCTGACCCGCCCGGAATGTCCTGATTTCACTGTGATCTCCCTGCCCGACAGCCGGCGCAAATGATGTTCAGGTATAAGTGTGTTTCGGGGCAACCGAAACTGCGAGGGCCGCATCGCGGGCCTGGGGCAGCCGTGCCGTGAGGCCCGTATGAAGTCTGAGAGAGATCTGTGCGCCGCGTCCGGCGGCACGCAGAAAAGCCCTGCGATGCAGCAAAGGTTCAGACCGCGACCTCGGCTTTGATCACCGCATGAGGCGCATAGTTTTCGACTTCGAAATCCTCGATCCGATAATCTTCGATGCGCGCAACCTCGCGAATGATCCGCAGCTTCGGCATTTCACGGGGCTCTCTTTGCAGCTGTTCCCGGGCCTGGTCCAGGTGGTTGAGATACAAATGGACATCGCCCGCGCACCAGACCAGCTCGCCGGGTTTCAGCCCCGCCTGCTGTGCGATCATCAGTTGCAGGGCGGACGCCCCGACCCAGTTGAACGCAACCCCCAGCAGCAGATCGGCAGATCTTTGAAAACACAGGCTGTTCAGCCTGCCATCGCTGGTGACATGATATTGATAGACCATGTGGCAGGGCGGCAGCGCCATCTCCTCCAGCTCCCCCACATTCCAGGCGTGGAACAGCATCCGGCGGCTCGACGGATTTGTCCGCAGCGTATGGATCAGCGTGGCGATCTGATCATGTTCGCGCCCATCTGAGCCGACCCATCTGCGCCATTGCTTGCCATAAACCGGGCCAAGCTCGCCCCAGGTTTTCGCAAAATCGTCATCCTCGATGATGCGGCGCTCAAACTCCTCCTGAGAGATCGCCGTGCCGGTCTCCCTGCGGTATTTCGCAAGCGGCCAGTCGGTCCAGATCCGCACATTGTCCTGCAGGAGCGGCTGAATATTGGTGCCGCCTTTCAGGAACCAGAGCATTTCTTTGATCGCGGTTTTCCAATAGACCCTTTTCGTGGTCAGGATGGGCGCAAACCCGTCGGAGAGGTCAAACCGGGTCATTGCGCCAAAGATTGACCGCGTGCCGACACCCGTCCGGTCGACCCTCTCATCGCCACTTTTCAAGATGCGGTCGATGAGGTCGAGATATTGATATTCCGGGTGTCGCACTGCGGGGCTTTCCTGGTGAGGTGGTGGCGGGTCTGGCCCGGGGGGCCGCCATTCGACAGCCGACAGGGGGATGCGCGCGGGCCACGGGGCCTGAGGTCCCCTGACTATAGGCAGGCCCGCTGGCTTCGGCAATATCACAGATCCGGGGCCGGGAAGCCGCGACCTGCCTGCGCTATAAATTGGCATTTTGAGCAATGACTTAGGTCAGTGTCGCGGGGCGATTATGCGCCACTGCGCCGGCTGCGGGACATCGGGGGGAAATCCCGTCTGTCGCCTTGCCCTGTGTCGTGTTAGCCATAACACACCCTTTGGCAAAGGAAATCAGGATGACGATCCGCTATCTTCACACCATGGTCCGGGTGCTGGACCTTGAGAAATCCATGGCATTCTACCGGCTTCTCGGGTTGGAAGAGACCCGCCGCATTGACAATGAAAATGGCCGCTTCACGCTGGTCTTTCTTGCGCCGCCCGGTCAGCCGGACTGCCCGGTCGAGCTGACTTTCAACTGGGATGGCGATGACGGGCTGCCCTCGGACAGCCGTCATTTCGGGCATCTCGCCTATGAGGTTGACGATATCTACGCCACCTGCGCGCATCTCGAGGCCAATGGTGTGGTGATCAACCGACCCCCGCGCGACGGTCGTATGGCCTTTGTGCGCAGCCCCGACAATGTCTCGATCGAGCTGTTGCAAAAGGGCGGCGCGCTGCCGCCGGCAGAGCCCTGGAGCACGAAGCAGAATATCGGTCACTGGTAAACCCGTGACCCGCCCCCTGATCTGCGGCAGGTCAGGGGGGCTGCGATACCGGGCCCGGCGGCCAGCATCGGTCTGGTCACTGTCCCCGCAGGCGAGACCCCGAACCCGGCGGATCTGCTGGGCGAGGCAGACAAAGCACTTTATGCCGCCAGGGCCGCGGGGCGAGGCCGTGTGGTGCTTGTCACCGGTAAGGTGGCGGTGGCAGAGGAAAATATGTCCGGCGCTGTTGCAGCTCCCGTGAGGCCGGTGCAGCTGGTGATCGGGGAAAGGCCGCGATAGCGCGCAGATCTTCCGGCTGCATCGCAGCGTCGACGGTCTTGCCGGAATGGCTTTCGCGGCAGAGCAGCCTGCCCATCTGACTGGCGCGCCGTCCGCGTTGCTGCGGGAGCGCCACCTTTGCAGAATTTACAAACGGAGATGCGAGACAGAAGTCGCTCTGAAAGACCGGCTTTCTCTGCCAGAAGGCGTATTTTTTGTATGACGTATCAGAAAGGCGGATGCCGCAACCGGCAAGGGAGGCATCACCAGGACGTCATGGCGCAAGAGGGATCAGCACGGGGGGCAGCCCCCCGTGAGCCCCCCGTGCCGTCAGCCCCTGGCTCAGCCGTCGATGCGGCCGCCCATGATGGCGATGGCCTGTTGATAGACCGTTGCGGCATTCCATTCGCGGATCACCGCGAAATTCGGCTGGCCTTCCTGATAGCCCTGACCCGGCTGCCAGCCTTTCTGGCGCAGGAAATTCGCTGTAGAAGCAAGGGCATCGGTCACATTGTTCAGGTCAATCCTGCCGTCGCCATTGCCATCAACACCATAGCGCAGCGCATTGCCGGGAAGGAACTGGGTATGGCCCAGCTCGCCATGTTTCGCGCCAATGCTCTGCGGGCTGATCGAGCCGCGATCAACCAAAATCAGGGCAGCAATCATATGCGGGGTGAAAAAGTCACTGCGCCGGCAGTCATAGGACAGCGTCGCAATGGCGGAAACCACATTGGTATCGCCCATATAATTGCCAAAGGCGGTTTCCATGCCGTGAATGGCCAGCAATACTCCGACCGGGACGCCATATTGCCGCTCGATCGAAGCATAGAAATCGGCGTTCTTCGCCTTACGCGACCGCGCCTGTTTCACGATCGTATCGGCGCCGCGCACCTGCATGAATTTTTCAAGCGAGTATTTAAAGCTCTTCTGGTTCCGGTCGGCCGAAATCGTGGCCTTGGAATAAGAGCTGCCCATCAGGGCCTGGATCCCACGCTCTCCGACGCCGGCCGCACGGGCCTCATTGGCGATAACAGGTTTCCACTCTTCATAGCGACCGCCGCTGTCTGAGCAAAAAGCTGCGAGAGCCGGAGACGAGAGAGCGATGAGCAACGCGCTCGTTGCAGAAAGGCCGCTGAGAATACTATTAAGGCGCACTTGTTCACCTGCTGGCTGGATCTCGCTCAAGTCTAGTGCGATTGCGCACATAATCAAGCATTTGCCGGCGGGATTGTTCTCACATTCTTGCCAGGAGCTGAGCAGATTGCTGGCAGGGGGTCGGGAATTCCGGATGCTGTCGTGTCGGAATGTGCCGGCACCACAATATGCAGAAAGCCCTGTCGACGGCATGAGCGCGGATCGCGGTCAATGCCGTTCCGAACCCGACTTCGCGCATGCCAGCTGGACCTGATGCGGCGAGAATGATTCTGGGGCTTCGTCGGCCAGGCCGGTGCGCCGCGGAAAACGGCGCCGAAAAAGAATACATGGCCGAAAGAATACATGGCCGAAAAAATATAAGGCCGCTGCCCCCCGGTCACACAACCGAATACAGTGGAGGTACAGCGGCCTCAGGCTATCTCGCACAACGGCGCGAGATAAGGTGACGGGCCCGGCGACTGGAAAAAATCGCACTGGTTACCTGGGACCGGGCCCGTCGTTTTGTGGTCGTTGCTTTCGGTGACTGGCACATAAAAAAACACTCGTAATGCCGAAAGCCGCGTCCTGTTCGCCTCCCTGACCGGGGGTGCGACCGAGCCAGTCTGGGGGCTGGCTGCGGATTTTGGATATGCTCTGAACTTGTGCCCTTGGGGCGTCAAAGCACATCTGTCCTTAGACCGTCGCCTGCCAGCAGGCAGCACGACAGCGGGCGGTTGGCGCCGCCTTTGAACCTCTCCGGTTTTCAGGAAGTCAGCCTGAGTTGCGTGACCTTGTCGGGGCAGGTGCAGACGGGGCTTTGCCGCCGCTGACCGTCCCTTGCCGGTCGATGAAGAAGGGGTCGCAATGGGTTCGGTTACCCGAAAGATAAGCCGGCAAATTCTCGCCGATACATATTTTCGTCACCGTCACCCTCTCATAATCCTCTACGCGGTTGCAGCATGGTATTTTATAATGTGAACAAGGAGTTGTGCATTTCGGCCTGCTCCGTGTCCTGTCAAACCGTTAACGCGGTGCTATGGGGGTGGTTCCCGGAAAAATACAAAAAAGTTGTATTTTAGATTCTTTCATCCGACGCGTGTTTTACCCCGGATCGTTGCGCAATCCAAAATTGCAAAATCCGGAAGAATTTCCGCAGTTGAGGCTCCGGGTCGGCGAAAGACAGCCTGTGTGCCCGTCTTTTGGCGACAGGAGATCCCGAATTGTCTTCAATGGGATTGCGGTAACGGTTGATCGGCCACATCTGCAAAGGCCGGGACCGGAAGACGAAACCCGAAGACAGGAGCGTTGAAATGGCACAAACCCCCAGGCAACCCCCGCGGCAAGCGTCAGCCAGACGGTCTGGCAAACAGGCCAGTGCCTCCAAGACCATGGCCGAGGCGGTGAGCGATGCCGCCGAAAGCGTCCAGGACAGCGGGCAGGAGGTTCTGCGGCGGATCAGCCGGCCAGCGCGTGCGGCGGGTGAGGCGGTGCTGGAACGGGCTGCTTCCGCCCGCGATGCCGCGCGCGATGCGCTGACCGACTCCGGCGAGAGGCTGAATGAAAAATTGCGCAGGGCGGCCTCCACTGCCGAAAGCTACGCCCGTGAGATCCCGGCGCGCGCGACTGAAGCGGCGTCCGACGCGGCGGCGCGGCTGAAAGGCAGCACTGCCGGTGAGATCGCGGCCGATCTGCGGCATATGGCAAAGCGCCATCCCGGGGTCTTCATGGCAGGCGCCGCGCTGGCGGGCTTTGCCCTTGCGCGACTGTTGACGCCGCGCGGAGATCGCAGGGATTGAGCGGCGCTCCGGAAGGTGAAGAGGTGACGCCTGGTGGTCTGATCCTGCAGATCGCCGGTGCCGCGATGCGGCTCTTGCGCGGCGAGATCGCGATGCGCAAGGCCGAGGCGCGCGAGGTCGCGCTGATCGTGATCCGGGCACTGGTGGTCATTCTGATCGGGTTTGCGCTGGTTTTGCTGGGTCTTGTGCAGCTGGCAGGGGCGGCTCATGCGCTCCTCGTCATGGCGGGGCTGGCACCGGTCTGGGCCTCGCTGGTGCTGGGGGTGGGGCTGTGCCTCATCGCCGCCGGTCTGATCTGGTGGCAATTGCGCCGCATCAGCCACGCCTCCTATTTTGCGCGTCGCGAGATCTTCGCGCGGGGCGGAGCACTTCAGCGCGGCACGGCGGGGGAACGGGCAGGCAGCGAGCGGGTTGCCAGTGAACGGGTTGCCAGTGAACGGGGACCCAATGGTGGAGGAACGGATGATGGATGATCGGGACCGGATCGGTGAAGATCTCGCCCGCAGCCGCAAGGATCTGGCCGAGGCCATTGCGGCGCTTAAGCAAAATTTTGATATTACACGGTTTTTCGGGAGCGTACATGGCCGCTCAGCAGGCCCGGATGCGTCAGGACGTGCAGAGCCCGCTGCGCCGGGCGCGGCGGTGATGCCGGTGATCGAGGCGGCAGGCGCTGCCATCCGGGCCAATCCGCGGGCGGCGGCGCTGGCCGGCGCGGGGCTGGCCTGGCTCGCCTGGAGCGGAATTCGGCGCCGTGTGACATCTTCGCGTGCGGCGCGACCGGAATGGCTGGACGGGATTGCCGCGCTGCGGGAGGAGGCCGACCGGTTGCGCGCCCGGGTGGCGCGCTCCAGAGACAGCGGTGCGCTGGATGAGGTTGCGGCGCGTGACAGTCTCGAGGATATCGCGGCCTCGCTGGACCATGCGATCCGCCAGGAAATCGGCCAGGGCCTGGACGGGCTGGATGCAGAGACCCGCACTGCGGCGCTTGCCGCGCGCGAGGCCGCCTGCAGGCGCGAATTCGGCAAGGGCGGGTCCGGCGCATCCGGACAGAATGGTGGAATGCTGGGCCGGGTCGGGAAGATTGTCACGGCCGGAGCCGCATTGACGGCGGCCGGTGGCTTTGTCGCCAGCCTGCTGTCGCGGGGCCAGCCGTCTGCAGAGGCGGCGGCGAGAGCCCCGGACGAAACCGGGGCGGAAGAGGCCGCAGCACGCGAGGAGCTGCGTGATGATCTGGAGCAGCTCAGCCGGCTTGTGACCCGATTGACCTCGACCTTGCGATCGGTGGTGGACGAGACCGTCTCCCGAGCGGGCAGCACCGCGACACGGCGGGGCGAGACATCGGCGGAGGCGGCTTTGCACGATAAGGATGCGGGCGCGGCCTGAGGGGCATGGCTCGGTATCTGCCGTCAGACTGGGGCTCAACCGGGGCTCTGAGGTGGCTCAGTTGCGAAAGGGCGCCTGCCCGGGCCGTGTTTCGGGTCGCTCTCCGGTGAGGGAGGGGGGCCGATCTGATTCCGGACGGGATGCGCTCAGGCGCGCGCGCCGTGGGTCAGGCGCGACTGGCGGCGGCGATCTCTGGCACCTGCGTCAGCGCCGGATCGAAGGCAAAGGTGACCACTGCCCGGACCCGCGCGCTGTCTTCGATGATTTGCAGGTCGCCGGGCAGCTGCGTGACAAATCCACGGATCAGCCTTGCGCCGATCACAGAAGGGGCGCCGGCATGTTCTCCGGTCAGTCGGCCACGCGCGGAAATGGCGCCGGAGACCTCAAGCCGGGCGATCTCGGTGCCCGCGCCCGGATCGGCCTTCGCCTCGGGCGGGGGCGCTGCAACAGAGGCAGGCCCTGGCTGATCTTCGGCCCGGCCATGGCTCAGCCGGATTCGCACCGGCTGATTTCCGGCCTCGGAGGGCGGGAAGCAGGAGAGGATCTCGGCCAGCAAAAGCGCCAGCGGTACCGCCTGTTGCGACTGGAGGAGGAGGGGCATCAGATCGGCCTGGACCGCCCCTTTCAGTCCCGCCCGGCCATGGATCAGATCGACCTTGGTGATCACCTCGGCCATCAGCAGGTCGACCGTGACCGCGGTGCCCCCGGCCATCCGGTAAAGCCCGAGATGCACTGAAGAAAGCGACATCACCCGGTTGTGCAGGTCGTCAAGCACAAGGCGAATGGTCTCGTCCTCGGCCTCGCGCCGGTGCATCCGAAGGAAAGAGGCGATCAGTTGCAGACTGTTGCCGGTGCGGTGATGCACCTCGCGCAGCAGTTCATCCTTTTGTCGCACGAGATTTTCCAGCTCGGCCTCATCGCGCAGGATCGTGGCGGTCAGCGCGCGGTATTCCTCGGCCAGGCCGGCAATCTCGGCGGGGGGGCGTGCGAGGGTGACTTCCTGTGTGAGCAGCCGGTTCCCCGAAGTGAAATCGCGCATCGCGCGCGACAGGTGGCGGACATGGCGGGTGACCAGCCGCTCGACGCCGAGAATGGTCACGCCAACCCCGGTCAGCCACATCAGCGCCGGAAAAAGATAGGGCAGCACATGGCGGTTCAGGAAGTTTTCCTCGACCGGCAGGGGCCAGGCGCCCAGCAAAAAGAGATCGCGATTGACCGGCACCCAGGAGAACATCAGGGTTTCTCCACCCTTCGGGCGGTCAAAGAAACTATGCGCTTTCTGCGGGATCAGGCTGTTCAGGCTGGCTTCGCCGGGCAGATATGCCCCGGCATCGGCAATCCCGGTCGAAGCATAGATCACCTCGCCCGCGCCATTGGCCGCGATCAGCGCCAGTGGTCGGTCGCCGACTTCGGGCATTGCGCCACCGGGAAGGGCAATCGGGTCTTCGGGCAGGTCGATCAGCGCGCTTTCCGGCAGCCAGAGCAGGACAAACCCCTCAGGCTGGTTGCCCAACTGAGAACCGGTCTGATCTGAGACATTGCCGAGCGGCCAGGTCAGCGAAATATCCGATTGCCCGGGCTCGGACCATTGCGGGTCATGGAAAATACGTGGCTGGTCCGAAGCGAGAATCCCGGCAAAGCGGTCGGTCTGCGAGAAATCGCGCGTGCTGCCGTCGGAGCTGCAGTCCATCCGGCCATCTGCCGACACAACGCCCGCGCGCGCGATGCGCCCGTCGCTGGTGGCATAGGCGGCGATCCGGCTGGCACAATCCCCGGGATCCTTGCGCAGGCTGCTGGCCAAAAGCTGGGCGGTCACCTGCGAGGCGCGGATCAGCCGGATCTCGCGCAGCGCCTCCTGGAGGGTCCGTCCGACCGAGGCCGCAAGGCGGGTCTCGTCGGTCTGGCGCATGGTCATAAAGGTCTGGGCCAGCGCCAGCAGGCCAAGCGGCAAAAGGGCGATCATGACCATCGCGGCCAGCCGCAGCGCAAGGCCGGACGTGATCTCGCGTGCCGCGAAGAGTTTCATGTCGCCGGGGTGGTCGGGCGGCTGATCACGGCGGCGGTGACGCTGCTGAAGCCAGAGAACAGGTCCTCGCCTTCGGCAAGGCCCATCAGCTCGGACAGGCGCTTGCGTGCGCGGCTGGCGCGGCTTTTGACGGTTCCCGGCGCCACACCCATCATCTGCGCGGCCTCTTCCACCGAATAGCCGGAGGCGCCGATCAGGATCAGAACCTCGCGATGCTCCGGCGACAGCTGGTCAAAGGCGCGCTGGAAATCGCCATAGGCGAGACGGCTGTCATGGGCCGGGGCCTCAGAGAGGCTGGCGGCGAAGACGCCGTCGCTGTCCTGCACCTCGCGGCGCGTTTTGCGCAGGAACGAATAATAGGTGTTGCGCAGGATCGTGAAGAGCCAGGCTTCCAGATTGGTTGCAGGATCGAATTTGTCCATATTGGACCAGGCCTTCAGGATGGTCTCCTGCACGATATCATCGGCGAGAACCACATTCCGCGACAGGCTGATCGCGAAAGCCCGCAGATTGGGCAAAAGGGCCGCCAGCTGCTCGCGCGGATCAGGTATGGCCTGAGCGGGAGGAGACTGGTCATTCACGGCCCTGTCTTTCACCACCTTGTCCTGCGCGGCTCCGGAGCCGGCAGTCCGGCCGGAAGCGGGGTCATTTGTCGGGGTCATTTATCGGCATCGGCATTGGCCGGCGGCGCAGAATTCAGCTGGGCGAGCAGCTGGAGAAAGCGGTCAGGCACCGCTTCAGTCAGGACCTCATCATAAACCCGCCTCAGATTTTCATCGATCTGAGTGCGGATCGCTGAGCGATCTGTCGCGACTGAGGGTTTGCCTGGTAGCATTTTTTTCGTGGTCCTGCCATTGCTCTACGGAACCAAACGCGGCTTCGTTGCGTTTGGTTCCGTAAGAACTGCGCAGAACGGAGATTTTTTTATGGCCGATTCCAGGGCTCCGGCCCGGGCTCCTGCGGGAGCCGCGACGGGGGCAGCGGCAGATGATGCTTCCGCTGCGGTGTCTGCCGGGGGGCAAATGGCCGGGCATGTGGCGTCCGGCGAAGATCTTTCCCGCGCAATTGCGCAGGATTTGCCCTATCTGCGGCGCTATGCGCGCGCATTGACCGGCAATCAGGCCAGCGGCGATGCCTATGCTATTGCGGCAATCGAGGCGGTTCTGGCGGATCCGTCCCCGGTGCTGAGGGCGGTTTCGGTGAAGGTCGGGCTCTTCGCCTGCTTTCATGAGGTCTGGCAAAAAGCCGATTCGCCGGTGACTGCCGCCGAAGATCGTCTGGCGGTTGCGGCGCAGCAGCATATGGCGCGGCTGACCCCGAATTCGCGCGAGGCGCTTTTGCTGCAGACCATCGAGGGCTTCAGCCCGGCCGAGGTTGCGGCGATCCTTGGCGTTGACACCGCCAGTGCCACATCGCTGGTTGAACGCGCCTTTGCCGAAATGGCCAGCTCGATCCTCGGCAAGGTCATGGTGATTGAGGATGAGGCGATCATCGCCATGGATATCACCGCCATTGTCGAGGCGATGGGCCATGCGGTGACCGGCGTTGCGCGGACCCGCAGCGAGGCGGTGGCGCTTGCCGCCCAAAAGGTGCCGGATCTGATCCTTGCCGATATTCAGCTCGCGGATAATTCCTCGGGCATTGATGCGGTCAATGATATTCTGGCCGGTCTTGGGCCGATCCCGGTTATCTTCATCACCGCCTTCCCCGAACGCCTGCTGACGGGCGAACGGCCAGAGCCGACCTTCCTGATCAACAAACCCTATACCGAGGAACAGGTGCGCTCGGCGGTGAGCCAGGCGATGTTCTTTTCTTCGACCGAGACCCTGAACGGCTGAGACGGTCAAGGGATCAAAGGTTGAAAAGGCGCGGGATAGCTCCCGCGCCTTTTTGCGTTACTTCAGGTTGGTCACCACCTGGGCGGCAAATGTGTCAAGCATCGCGGCATAGACCGCGGCGGTATCGACTTCGGGTGAGGTGATATCGAACCCGGCCCCAAGCGCAGGCAGTGTCGAATTCATGTCAACCGTCAGCGTATAGGAATCGCCGCGCCCCGGCTGGGTCGGGTCGGACACTTTGACGAGGCCCGAAAGCTTCGAGTCCGCGAGGCCAATCGATTCCGCGAAGCCACTGGCCAGCGAAACCTCGTCAATATCGACGGTGATCGCGGCGCCTTCATCTCCCATCCGGTCGGTCACTTTGGTCAGGATCGCGGTTTCGAGATCCTTGTCGAGTGTCGCCCAATAGGCGGCTGCAGCCGTATTCTGCACCGCGCCCATATCTGCGGTCACCTCGATGCTTTTCACCGCATCCGCGCGATCAACGGCAAAGGCCGGCAGCGCCAGAGCGGCCATTGTCAGGGCGGCAGCCATGGTTCCGGCGATGGTGGTTTTCATCCGGGTCACAGTAAACGTCATGCGAAATACTCCTGTTCTGCGGCCACGTCCGGGAATGTCCGGCATCTTACGCGGCACGGTTCCAGATGCAGGGAAAACACGCGGGCCAGCATGTCGGTTCCCGTGCCCCTGGGGCAGATCCCGGCGGGGAACCGAAAGTCCTTTCTTCTATATATCTGAATTTAAAGGCGTTTAAGTGGAGTTCGGCGGAGAAGGGCCGCCGGTGCCGCGTAAGACCGGATAAGGCCTGCGCGAACTCATGCTGGTTTTGCCGCTGTTGATGCGCCGAAACCGGCCTGGCCGCAGCTCAGCGCAGCCAGAGCCCTTCGCGTTTCAGCGTGTTGCGGATCACTTTCTCGCGGCCCGGCAGATCGCTCTGGTCAAACAGCGCCCGCGCCTTGCGGCCCCGGTTCTGATAAACCATCTGTTTCGCCTGTTCCCAGTCGCGCAGCAGGCGGCGGTTCTCTTTCTCTTTCGCAACCGATTCCAGCACGTCCACCGCCCGGTCCGACCCGGTGGCGTATAACAGCGGCAGCGTGCGGTAATGCAGCGTCAGATCACCATCGAGCCCGGCCAGATCAGTCCCTGGCCTGCCGCCCCCGAAAGATGCGATCACCAGCGGCAGAGCGATCTGATCCAGCCAGGGCCAGAGCTCCTGACAGACCAGCGCCGCCGGGCGGTCTTTGTGGATCGCGACCGCGTAATCCAGAAACCGGCGGCCAAAGTCCTGCGGGCGGTCATGCAGGAACCAGCCCGCGTTGAAATACATGTAACGCTGCCAGTATTCATCGGGCCAGGACAGATCCAGCGATCCCGCGAAATCCAGCCCGAACCGGTCATAAAGCGCGGCCCAGGTCTCGGCATAGCCGGGGCCGTAAAGCTCGATCACCGGCCAGGTGTCCTCGCGTTTCATCGAAGCCGAGGGGCGCGAGAAATCCGGCGCCAGCGTCGAGAGCGGCCCCGTCACCAGCGTATCGGTGTCGAGAAAGAGGAAAGGCTCATCTGGCAGCGCGGCCAGCATCTCGATCTTGTTGCCGATCGCATAGGCGGCGCCAAAGACCTTGCTGTCAAAGGGCACGAACTCGGCGCCCAGCTCTTCGAGCCGGTCGCGCAGCGCGCCTTTTGGCAGGCGCGGATCTTCGGGCCAAAGCGGGCCCGGTTGTGGCTCGGCCAGCAAAAGGCGCCCCTGAAAACCGGGATCCGCCGCGCGCAGCGACGCCGCGAGCAAGAGCGCCTCATGCCCAAGGCGGCCGCGTTGCACCACGGCGGCGATATTGAACGGGCGGGCAGGGGCCACCGGAGCCACCCCGCTCAGCGTGGCGTGAAACGCAAGGACAGGCAGGACATGCCGCCATCGATTTTCTGGCATTCGGAATTGCCGATCTCGACCACCTCATAGCCCGCCGCCACCAGCCGGTCGCGGGTTTTTGGGAAACCGGCGGGGAAGAGCACGATCCCGTTGAAGCGGATCGCATTGGCCGAGGCCTCTTCCCCTTCGGCAACCGCGATCACCTTATAGCCGGTGAAACAGCCCGATGCCGCCAGCCGGTCGGTCGCGAGCACGGTTTCCGCATCCATCAGCGAGCAATCGGTCTTGAAATGCAGCACGCCCGGCGGGGTATGGACCTCGCGCACCACCTGGCCCCAATCGGCGACCAGACGCGCAAGCTCCGCGATCCCGGCCTCATTGGTCCGGGCCGAGCGGCCGACAAGGATCTCGGTCTCGCCCATCAGGATATCGCCGCCTTCGATGAAACTGTCTTCGCCCTCAATGCGGCGGATCTCGCTGTAAAGCGCGCGCAGATGCGGCTCCATCTCAGCCGCTTCGCCAAGGCGCGAGGGCGCGCCGGGCCGCATGATCACCGCCCCTTCGGGCAGGCAGAGCGCGGTGTCTTCGACAAAAACACTGTCCGGATAGGCGTCCAGCGCCTCCAGCACCGTGACCTCGGCCCCGGTCGAGCGCAAGGCTGCGATATAGGCGCTGTGATGTTCCTCCATCAGGGCAAGATCCGGGTTGCCGGTATCAACAGCGCGCAGCCCCCGGATGATCGATTGCGCCGGTTTGCGGCTGATTGCGTGGCTGAAAGAACAGGAGCGCGGCATCGGATTTCCCCGGGAGAATTGTTCCGCCCATGGCTAGCCTGATTTGCCGGGCACGAAAAGGCCCCGCTCTCAGCGCAGAGGTCTCAGATTCCGGGGGCGGGCAGACGCACGATGGTCACGGTGCAGGGCGCTTCGGCCACCACCTGGGCCGAGACCGAGCCAAGATAGCGGCGGAGCGCCGAACTTGCCCGCGCGCCCATCACGATATGACCGGCAAGGATACGGGTCGCGTGTTCGGTCAGCGCATTGCCGGGGTCGGGGGCCTCCAGCACGGTATAGGTCACGCGGCCTTCGGGCAGGCCCAGTGCCTCGCCCCAGGCTTTCAGCGCGACAAGGCGGGCGACATGCAGATTGTTGCCCGCTTCATCGGTGCCCTGATCCAGCTGGATCCGCGCGCTGCGCAGCACATTGACACAGGCGAGCCGCGCCTCGGGGCGGAAATGCAGGATCTCGCGTGTGGCGCTGAGGATCTCCTGCGACAAAGCCTCCATCTCGGGCGAGAGGTCGACGGCGGCCATCACCACCTGGGCGCGGGCGGTGTCTTCTTGTGTCGGTGCCGGCAGGTAGCCCCGGATCCGCCGCGCGCGCCAGCGCCGCCGCAGGACCGGCCAGACGCCGTCCTGCTCCAGCTTTGTGGCGCGGGCGGTCAGCTGCACCTGATCGGGATGGCCAAGGTCAAAGGCCATCTGCGCCGCCGACTGAAAGCGATCTTCCGGCTCGACCTCCAGCGCGCGCAGGATGATCTCCTGCAACCAGGGCGGCAGGTCGGGGTTCAGCGCGCGCGGCGGCTGTGGGTCGCGCCAGAGGCGGCGGCGCACGGCGCGCAGCGTGGTGGTCCGGCCAAAGGGCAGCCTTCCGGTCGCAAGCTCGTAAAGCATGGCGCCGAAAGCGAAAATATCCGAACGCGGATCATCGCGGTGATGCAGATACTGTTCGGGCGCGATATAGGGGAAAGTGCCCATCGGAATGGCAAATTCCTCGCCCAGCAGGTCCGGCAGATCAAGATGGCGTGCGAGGCCATAATCTATCAGCACCAGCCGCCCGGCCTCATCGCGCATCAGATTGCCGGGCTTGAGGTCCAGGTGGATCACCCGCTGGCGATGCACCTCATGCAGCGCCGTCGCGATCTCGATGGCCAGCGCGACCAGCTGATCGGGCGGCAGCGGCGCGCGGTCAAACAGCTCCTGGAACGAGGTGCCTGGCAGTTTTGCCGTCACCAGATAGGGCATGACCGCGAAATCGCCCGCCGCGATCAGCCGGGGTACATGCGGGCCCGAAAGGCGCGGCAGGATCATCTGTTCAATCTCGAATCCCACAATCGTCGGCCCGTCATCACCGTCGAGGATGGTCGGCACTTTCATCACCATTGGCCCGGGATGGTCCGGATGGGTGACCTCCCATATCGTGGCAAAGCCGCCGCGATGCAAAAGCGGGCCAAGCGTGAAACCGTCGATCTGAAGCCCCTCGGCCGGGCGTTTCTGGCTGCGGCTCATTCTCCGCTCCTCAGGCGCAGGGCAAGCTCTTCGGGCAGGCCGGCAGCCTGGATTTTTCCGGCGGTGACGGCGGTATCATAGGGCGTGCGGCGAAAGCTGAGCTCGCGGGTCGCAGTGTCAAAGATGGCCCAGCCGGCCTGGGGGCTGCCATCGCGGGGCTGCCCGACCGAGCCTGCCACCACCAGCCAGCGCCGCGACGCCAAAAGCGGCACCGGGATCCGGGGCCTCTCTGCATGGGCCTGGATGCGGTCATGGATGTCACTGCTGTAAAGCGCCGGCACATGGACGTGACCGCAAAAGATCACACCGGCGTCAGAGCTGCGAAAGCTTGCCATCGCATCGCGGTCCGAGGTGACATAGATCCAGTCGCCCGGGCTATGGGCCGAGGCATGGGTGTAAAGCCGGTCCTCCTCGCGGATCGTCAGCGGCAGCGCGGCAAGCCAGCCGGTCTGCGCGGCGGAAAGCCGTGGCCGCGTCCAGTCGATGGATGCCCGCGCCGTGGCGTTCATATCGCGCGCCGATCCTGCGATGGCGGCATCATGATTGCCCCGGATCACCAGGGCGCCGGCGGCCTCCATCTCCTGGATCCGCTGCACGCACCAGGCCGGATCCGGGCCATATCCGACGATATCGCCAAGGATCACACAGCGCCCGATATCCCGCGCCGCCGCATCGGCAAGCACTGCCTCCAGCGCTTCGCGATTGCCATGAATATCGCTGAGAAGGGCGATCCGCATGCGGTTCTCCGGTTGCTCTGTCCATCCTGGCAGAGCGGGCGCCCGGGCAAAACGCATATTTTCCGCGCAGCTTTGCACGCAGCTTTGCACATGGCAGGCCGAGTGGCCAGGGCGCCGGGGCTTGCTGCTCCCTCCGATGTGTTGCACCATACATATGGCGCGGCCATAGGGCCGCCATCAGGGGAGAGACCGAGATGCGACTGAGCGCCCGAAATGTCCTGCCGGGAACGGTGATCGAGATTGTCACCGGCGCGGTGACGAGCCATGTCCGCCTTGATCTTGGCGGCTCGATTGTCACGGCGGCGATCACCAATGAGGCGGTGAAAGAGCTGGGTCTGACCGTGGGCGCAAAGGCCTCGGCGGTGATCAAGGCCTCGGATGTGATGATCGGCACCGATGACTGATCACGTGACCGACCTGCGCCCGCATGAGGTGGCGGTGCCGCTGCCCGGGGCATTCGACGCCTCGATCTGGTTCATCGGCCGGTTGCGCACCCCCTGGACCGATCGCAGCCAGTGCCCGCGCCGGGGCGATCCCGAGACTGGGCCCGATTGCCGGGTCGAACTTGACCCGCGCTGGATCGAGGGCCTGGCGGGGGTCGAGGGGCGCGAGCGGATCCAGCTGTTATACTGGATGCATCTCTCGCGCCGCGATCTGATGCGGCAGAACCCGAATTTCGGCGATGCCTCTGTGGGGACATTCTCGCTGCGCTCGCCGGTCCGGCCCAATCCGATCGCGGCAACGGTGGTGCGGCTGTTGCGGGTTGAAGGCGCGGTTCTGCATGTGCGCGGCCTCGATTGTGTCGATGGCACGCCGCTTGTTGATATCAAAGGCGAATTCGGAGCGATTCCATGAGCTTCCCAACCCGCCGCGCCATGCTGGCCGCGGTTTTTGCCGCCCTGGCCGCGCCGGTTCTGGCATTTGACGGTCAAAGCGTGACCGATGCCACCGGCCGCGAGGTGCTGGTGCCTCTGAACCCGGCAAAGGTCTTTGCCGCCGGGCCGCCTGCCTCGGTGCTGCTTTATGCGCTGAAGCCCGAAGCGATGGTCGGCTGGGTGATGGCGCCAAAACCCGTCGATCTGCCTTATCTTTTGCCTGAGACGCGCGGGTTGCCGGCGCTGGGGCGGCTGACCGGCAAGGGCGATACGCTGAACCTTGAGGTGCTTTTGACCACCGGGGCCGAGCTGATCGTCGATTTCGGCACCGTCAATGCCACGTACCGCGACCTTGCGACGCGGGTGCAGGATCAGGCGGGGCTGCCCTATGTGCTGATCGATGGCAGCTTTGCCGCGACGCCGCAGGCGATCCGTGAGATGGCGGCGATCCTTGGGGTCGAAGCGCGGGGCGAGCAGCTCGCAACTTACGCAGAAGCCGCCTATGCGGAGGCTGACGCTTTGCTTGCCCAGGTGCCCGATGCAGACCGCCCCCGCGTCTACCTGGCCCGTGGTCCGGAGGGGCTGGAAAGCCCGGCGCGCGGCTCGATCAATGCCGAGATCATTGAACGGATGGGCGGCATCAATGTGGTCGAGGCCGAGACGCGCGGGCTGGTGACGGTCTCGCCCGAACAGATCCAGGCCTGGGCGCCGGATATCATTCTGACGGTGGACCGCGATTTCGCGGCCAATGTGCGCAGGATGCCGGAATGGCAGGGGATCCCGGCGGTCGATCAGGGCCGCGTCTATCTTGCACCCGGTGAGCCCTTTGGCTTTATCGACGCGCCGCCTTCGGTCAACCGCTTGATCGGGCTGAAATATCTGGCGCATGTCTTCTACCCGGACCTGGTCGGGGGAGATCTGGAACAGGGTGATCTGCGCCAGGAGATCGCGGATTTCTACACGCTCTTCTACCAGGTGACGCCGGATGCGGCAGCGCTGGACGCGTTGCTGGGCGAATAGGATCGGGACCAGAAGAATGCGGCTTTCCCTGCTGGCGCTGGCGCTGGTCTTCGCGCTGATCCTCGGGATCGGTCTCGGGCCTTACCCGCTGAGCCCCGGCCAGATTTTCGATGCTTTGACCGGCGGGCTGACCGGCGGCCTGACGGGGGCTGGGGATGATCGCCAGGCGCAGGTGGTGCTGTGGAATATCCGCGGCCCAAGGGTGATCTCTGCGGCGCTGATCGGGGCGGGGCTGGCAGCGGCGGGGGCGGCCTATCAGGTGGTGTTCCGCAACCCGCTGGTCTCGCCCGATATCCTTGGCGTCTCGGCCGGGGCGGGGTTTGGCGCGGTGCTCGGGATCTTGCTGGGCCTGCCGGTGATGGCGATCCAGCTGATGGGCTTTGGCTTTGGGCTCGCGACGGTGGCGCTGGTGATCGGGCTGACACTGGCGCTCAGGGGCGGTGCGCAGCTTCTGGTCATGGTCTTATGCGGGATCGTGATCGGCGCGCTGGCGGGGGCGGGGATCTCGCTGGTGAAGCTGCTCGCTGATCCCGATGAGCAGCTTCCCGCGATCACCTTCTGGCTGATGGGCAGCCTTGCCGGCGTCAAGCGGGTCGATCTGCTGGCGGCGGCGCCTGCGGTGATCCTGGGCCTCGTGCCGCTGATCGCGCTGCGCTGGCGGATCGGGCTTCTGGCGATGGGCGATGACGAGGCCCGCGCGATGGGGATCGAGGCCGGGCGCCTGCGGTTTGTGGTGATCGCGGCGGCGACGCTGATCACGGCGGCGGCGGTGGCGCTGGCGGGGGTGATCGGCTGGATCGGGCTGATGGTGCCGCATATGGCGCGACTGGTGGCGGGGCCGCGCTTTGACCGGATGCTGCCGGCGGCGCTGCTGGCGGGGGCATCGTTCATGGTGCTGGTCGATACCGCCGCCCGGATGATCGCACCGATGGAAGTGCCGCTGGGCATCCTGACCGCCGTGCTTGGCGCGCCGGTTTTCGTGGTCCTGCTGGCCAGGGGGGCGCGGGCATGGAACGGCTGACAGCGACTGGGGCGCCGCTGCTGTCGGCGCGTGATCTGGCGGTCGGCCATGGCGCCCGGGCACTGATCCGGGGCATTGGGTTCGACCTTCATGCGGGGCGGGTTCTGTGCCTCCTCGGCCCGAACGGGGCGGGGAAGACCACGCTGTTTCGCACCCTTCTGGGGCTGATCCCGCCGGTTGCGGGCAAGGTCTTGCTGGGCGGCGCCGATCTGGACGGTCTGAGCCGCAGCCAGATTGCCGCCCGGCTGGCGCATGTGCCCCAGGCGCTGGCCTCGCCTTTTGCCTATACGGCGCGGGATATTGTGCTGATGGGGGCTTCGGTGGGCCTCGGTGCCTTTGCCCGTCCCGGTCGCGCCGAAGAGGCCCGCGCAATGGCCGCGCTTGACCGGCTCGGCATTGCGGATCTGGCGGATGAGGATGTCACGCGGCTTTCGGGTGGCCAGCGTCAGATGGTGCTGATCGCCCGCGCCCTCGCGCAGGAGGCGCAGGTTCTGGTGATGGACGAGCCGACCGCCAGCCTCGATTTTGCCAATGTCAAAGCGGTGGAGGCCGCGATCCTTGGTCTGGCGGCAGCGGGCCAGGCGGTGGTGGTCTCGACCCATGATCCGGGCCAGGCGGCAATGCTGGGCGATGAGGCGCTGCTGGTCAGCCGCGCCGGTGTGATCGCTTCGGGGCCGGTTTCCGACGTCATGCAGGAAGCCGCCCTGAGCCGGCTTTACGGCCTTCCGGTGCGCCGGATCGAGGGGCCTGACGGAAGGCCGCATTTCTACTGACAGTGATCGGATTGCTACGCCCGGGAAAAAGACCCCGGAACCTGCGCCCGGGCTTCTTGCCAATTTCGTTTCGATATATTTCATCATACATATCGATTCGCGAAAATCCGCCGAAAGCCCGGCGGGTGCGGATGAAAAGCCATGCCACTGGAAGGATTCCTGATGTCTTTATTGCAGCGACTGGTGATTGCAGGTCTGTTATTCCCCGGGCTGTCCGCCCCCGTTTTCGCCCAGTCCTCCGAGGAAGCCGCCTTCGCGCTCGGCACGATCTGGCTTGGCGTCGATGATGAAGGTCAGGGGGGGACCACCGCGAAAGTGACCGGCGAAGAGGCCGCGAAACAGAACCGCGCCACGCTTGATGACACACTCAGCGTTCTGCCCGGCGTGTCTTCCACCCCCTCGGGCGGTGGATCCAGAAACGAGCGCGAGGTTTTCGTGCGCGGCTTTGACCGCTGGCATGTGCCGCTGTCGATTGACGGCATCCGCATCTTTCTGCCTGCCGACAACCGGCTGGATCATGGCCGCTTCCTGACCCCGGATCTTGCCGAGGTCCAGGTGCAGAAAAGCTATGTCTCGGTGATCAACGGCCCGGGCGGCATGGGCGGCGCGATCAACCTCGTGACCCGCAAACCGACGCAGCCCTTCGAAGGCGAGGCGCGGCTGGGCATCGACGCCGGCAATCGCGGCGATGTGACGGGGCGCACGGGCTATCTCTCGCTCGGCACGAAACAGGAATTCTGGTACGGCCAGGTCTCTTACATGCGGCGCGATGTCGACGGTTTCTACCTGTCGCGCGATTATGTTCCCGATCCGCGCTACCCCTATCAGGGCGAAGGTCTGCGCAAAGACAGCGCCACCGATGACAGCCGTCTGAACCTTAAAGTTGGCTATACGCCCAATGCGACCGACGAATATGTCCTGAGCTATACCCGCCAGGAAGGGTCGAAATCGGCGCCTTACAGCACGCTTCTGCCGGTCATGGGCTATCCGGGCACCGGTCCGGGGTCGAACCAGCGGGACTGGACCTGGCCGCAATGGGATATCAGCAGCATCGCCTTCTATTCGACGACCGAAGTCGGATCCGGTACGCTGAAGACCAGGCTTTTCTACAACACGTTCGACAATACGCTCTCGGCCTGGGACAATGCGAACCATTCCGCCCAGACCCTCGCGCGGGCCTTTAACAGCGTCTATGACGACTATTCGGTCGGCGGCAGCGTCGAATACGGGCTGAGCTTTGGCGATCACGATCTGCGGATCGCGTCTTTCTTCCGCCGCGATGTCCACCGCTCCACCAATTACGCGCGTCCCGACCATCCGACGCTGGCACGGATCGATCCGACCGAGCACAGCAAGGAAGAGACCCTCTCGCTGGCGGTCGAGGACACCTGGCGCGTCAATGACGAGCTGCGCATCGTTGCGGGCCTGTCCTATGACAAGGCGAAAGTGCTTGAGGCCGACCGCACTGCTGCCAGTCCGGGCAAGCCGACGGTCTCGGTCGATGCGGTGAACTGGCAGCTGGCTGCGATCTGGACCCCGGGTGCAGGCGGCGAATATCATGCGAGCCTCTCGTCCAGGACCAGCTTCCCGACGCTCTTCCACCGCTATTCGACCGGTTTTGGCTCGATGGTGCCCAACCCGGATCTGGATGCAGAGCGCGCGCTGAATTTCGAACTGGGCTATAAGGGCGATCTTGGCCCGGTGCAGCTGGAAGGCGCGGTGTTCTACAGCCGCATCACCGATCTGATCCAGTCAATTGATCTGGGGACGATCGACCCGATTTCCGGTCTTCCGCAATCGCAGCGCCAGAACCTCGCGAAAGGCACCTATAAGGGCTTTGAGATCGCGGCGAACTGGGACGTGAATGACAGTGTCGCGCTGACGGCGAATTACACCTACCTGCATACCAGCGTCAAAGATCCGGTTGTCACCACCGCGAAAGTGACCGATCTGCCCGATCACAAAGCCTATCTGCGGCTGGACTGGCAGGCGATGGACCGGCTGACCATCTCGCCCTCGGTCGAGGTCTATGGCGGCCGCTGGTCGGATCCGGCCATTGGCTCGGGGAACCGCAACGCGCCGATCTATACGAAAATGGGCGGCTTCGCGCTGGCCAATTTCGATATGGCCTGGCAGGTGAGCGATCAGGCGAATGTGGGCTTTGGCATCCGCAACCTCTTTGACCGCAATGTCTCGGTGGTTGAGGGCTACCCCGAGGCCGGGCGCACCTTCTATCTGACCTCGCAGATCAGGTTCTGATCCATCCCACAGACGGGCTGGCCGGGCTTCACGTTTCTCACAGGGGTCAGTCTTCTGAACGCCGCTCCCAACTTCCGGGAGCGGCGTTTTTCATGGGGCCCGAGGATTGGATCAGGGGGAGATCAGGGCGAGGGGATCGCGACAGGCAGGCCCGAAAGGCTGCCGGTGGTGACAGCAAGGCCGAAGGTTTCGCTCAGGATCGGCGCGCGGAACACGTCGGCGACCGCTCCGGCGCCGGTCACCCGGCCCGCCTTCAGCGCGACCAGATCATCGCAGAACCGCGCCGCGAGGTTCATGTCATGCAGCGCGATCACCACACCCCGCCCGGCCGTGCGCGCAAGGCCCCGCAGGGCGGATAAAAGATCAAAAGACCAGGCCAGGTCGAGCGAGGCCGAGGGCTCATCCAGCAACAGCCAGTCAGCGCCCTGGGCCAGCATCATCGCAAGCCGGGCGCGTTGCGCCTCACCGCCCGAGAGGCTGTCGAGGGGGCGCGTGGCAAGCCCCTCCAGCCCGCAGAGCGCGATGGCTTCGGCAATGGCCCGCTGGTCTTCCGGGCCCGCGCGGCCAAAGGCGCCATGCCAGGGATAGCGGCCAAGCGCCACCAGATCCTGCAGCACCATGACCCCGGTGGCGGGCGCGCTTTGCGGCATCAGGGCGACACGGCGGGCGAAATCGCGCGCCCTCCAGGCGTCAAGCGCGATGCCGTCAAGGCGGCACAGGCCGGCATCGACCGGGGACAGCCGGGCAAGCACCCGCAAAAGGCTCGACTTTCCCGAGCCGTTGCGCCCGATCACGCCACAGACCCGACCGGGGGCAAGGCGCAGGCTGATCTCTTGCAGAACCGGCTGACCGTTTAGGGTAAGGTCCAGATTTTCCAGATGAAATCCAGCGGGGTCGCCAATGGTCATGCGGGTCACGCCGGTCTCCTTGCGAGAAAGATCATGAGGAAAACCCCGCCGCAAAGCAGCGCCATCATCCCCGCAGGGATCTGCCAGGGGAAGGCCAGATTGCGGCCAAGCCAGTCGGCCAGAACCATCAGCGCAGCCCCGCTTATCGTGGCAAGCGGCAGTTGCGCGCTGGCGCGGGGCGGGCCGCAAAACCGCGCGATGGCGGGGGCGATCAGCCCGATGAAGCCCGGCGGGCCGGTCAGGATCGTGCCGACAGCCGTGGCCAGCGCCGCGAGCACCACCACGCTTGCGCGGGCCCGTGTCAGCGGCAGCCCCAGCAGGCGGGCGGCGTTCGGCCCGAGAGGCAGCAGGTCGAGCCAGCGCCGGAGCAGCAGCGCGAGGCCAAGAAGCGCCGCCGTCACGCTCAACGCGATGACGGCATCCGAAAGGGCGATCCGGTAGGTGGAGCCGGAGAGCCAGGTCATCAGCTGCCCCGCGCGCGGATGGCCCGAGGCCAGCAGCATCGCCAGAACCGCCGACAGGAGCATCGAGACCGCCAGCCCGGCAAGCAGCAGCCCTTCGGAAGAAAACCGCAGCCGCGCACCTGCGGCAAGGATCAGGACAAGACCTGCGAGAGCGCCAAGGCTGGTGGCGCCGTAAAGCAGCCCGCGTCCGCCGCCGCCCGTCATCACGACGGCCAGCACGAGGCCAAGGGCCGCCGCGCCGCTGATGCCGAGAAGCTCGGGGCTGGCCAGCGGATTGCCGGTCAGCCGCTGCATCAGGCAGCCCGCAAGACCGAAGGCCGCACCGGCTGCCGCAGCACCGGCCACGCGCGGCACCCGCCAGTCAAACATGGCGAGGGGCGAGATGTCCCAGCCCTCCGGCCCGCGCCCGATGGCAAGGGCGACGGCAAACAGCGCCAAAAGCCCCAGCAGAAGAAGGGACAGCCGGGGCACAGGCCGCGCGCGGCGTGGTAAAGCGGGCAGGAGATGCTCCGGCGCGGGCTGGCTGCTTTTTCGCAACAGCGCGATCATCAGCACCGCCCCGATCAGGGCCAGAAGCGTGCCGGTCTGCACCGGGATCCAGGGGCGCAGCAGCTGGACCAGCTGATCCGCCAGCATCAGGATCCCGGCGCCCGTCACCGCAATCGCGCCGGTTCCCGGCGTCCGGCCGGTCAGCGCGCGGGCCACCAGCGGTGCGATGATGCCGAGAAAGGCGAAAACCCCGGTCAGCGCGGTCACCAGCGCGGCAAGGCTCACCGCCGCCGTCGCCAGGATGACCCGCCAGCCGCCCGGCGCCAGCCCCAGCACCCTTGCGCCCTGATCGCCAAGCGCCAGCACCTCGAGCGGCCTGCGCGCGAAAGGCGCGAGCATCAGCGCCAGCGCCAGTGCCGGGGCAAGCCGTGCGGCACTGGTCCAGCCCTCCTGCTCCAGCGCGCCCGCCTGCCAGAGGAACAGGCTTTGCAGCACCTCATGGTGAAACAGGGTCAGCACGGCATTCAGCCCGCCAAGGCTCGTGGTCACCACCAGCCCCGACAGGATCAGCGTGAGCGACGAGACCCCCTGCAGCGCGGCCAGCGCCAGCGCCAGCGCCAGCGCCGCCAGCGCGCCGGCGAAAGCCGGCAGCGGCAGCCAGGCCGGCGCAAGGCCCGGCGCGTTCAGGAGTGTCAGCGTCAGCGCACATTGCGCCCCGGCGGTGATTCCCAGCGTCGCGGGCTCGGCAATCGGGTTGCGGAAAACGCGCTGCAGCAAAGCACCGGCCAGCGCGAGCGCCGCCCCCGCCAGAGCGGCGGTGACGAGGCGCGGCACGGCGCTCAGATGCAGGATAAGCGCCGGGATATCGCCCGGATCGGCCCAGAGGATCGCGGCTGGCCAGCGGCCCGGCAGCGCAGTCCCGGCGTTCAGCGCGAAGAGCACCAGCGCGGCAAGGCCTGGCAAAAGGATCAGCAGGGCGCGCATCAGATCAGCCCGATCCCGGTTGTAAGGGCATCGGCGAGTCGGGTGGCCGAGGCGAGGCCGCCTGCGGGGAAGACCGGCGGCAAGGGAATGGCGCGCAGGGCGCCGCTTTCGATCACACGGGTGAAGAGCGCGCCCTGCGGCAGCGGCCCGGTGGCGAGGATCGGGGCGCCGGTCGCGAGGATCTCGCTGAGGCCAAGCGGCAAGGCGCCCGGCGGGCCGCTGCCGGGAAGCGCATTGCGCCCTCCGGCCCCGGCCAGCAGATCGCCGGGCAGCGAGCCTTCGGTGAAAACCAGCGCGTGTCGGCCATCTTCCAGAAAGCGGGCCAGCAGAACAGGAGGCGGGTTGCGGCTGGCGATGGCCCGGCTCAGGCGGTTCCGGGCGCGGTCAAATCCGGTGACAAGGTCATCCGCGCTGATCTGCCCCGCCTCGGCGATCTTTCGGGCCAGATCGGTCGCGATCTCAAGACCGGGGCGGGAAAAGGGCATTGTCTCCAGCCAGAGGACCGGCGCGATCCGCTCCAGTGCCGCCTGCGGCCCGCGCTGCCAGTCGGCGGCGATGATCAGATCGGGGGCAAGGTGAACCAGCAGCTCCATATTCGGCTCATTGAGCGGGCCGAGGTCATGGAGGCCATCGGGCAAAGCCGGAACGCCGACGAGGCGGCGATAGAGCGGCAGATTGCCGGCGGCGAGCGGGCTGATCCCAAGCGCCAGCGCGGTTTCGGTCAGGATCAGTTCGCTCGTGACAAAACGGGGCGCGCGCGCGTCCTGTGCTCGGGCCCCGCGCGGCGCAAGGGCCGGAAGGAGTGCCGAAACCCCGAGCGCCAGCGCCCCGCGCCGCGTCAAAGGGGGGAAGGGGGTCATATCTGGCCCCGGACCGCAGCCAGAAGCGGGCGGTCATAGCGCGAGAGCCAGGCTTCGGGCGGGGCGAGGCCGGTCTCGGCGAGCCATTGGCGAAGGGTGACGCGGATGACGGCCTGGGCGTGGCGGTCGGGTCTCTGACCGGGCGCATCGGTGGCCTCGGGCGGCAGGTGGTTTTGCAGCCGCGCGCGGGTTGCGGCTTTCAGCGCCGTCAGGTCGGGGCGGCCGTGACGCGCGAGGATGGTCTGGAATGCAGCATGGAGATCGGGATCGAACGGGCGGAGCTGTCCCGGGCGCACCCGCGCCGGATGCGGCGGGAAGATATGGGCAAAGGGCAGCCAGCCCTCCGGTACCGGCGTGGTCGCGGCATGGGTCAGGCCCCGGCTCCCGGCCGAAGGGATCGCATGGATCGGGCAGGCGCCATCCGCCACCCGCTCGGCGCGCAGAAAAGGCGTCTCGGCAATCCAGTCACCCGGCAGAGCGGCCAGCGCCTCGCGGCAATCGTTCCAGTGCTGGCCCGCCAGCAGCAGAGCCTGGGCGCGGGTCGTCGCTGCAGGTCGAAAGAGACAGCGAAGCCCGGCATGGCCCAGCCCCAGATCAAGCGCCGGTGCGCCCTGGTCTGCGGTGACCAGGGCCGCGTCATCCGCGACCACCGTGAGGCGGCGGTCGCGGGGCCGGGGCGGCGGCCCGCCCGCCTGGCAGAGCGCGATCCCGTGGTTCCAGCCCCTCGGCTCGCTGCTGAGGGTCTCGAACGCGAGAAGCTTTGCGCCGGGGGCGAGGCGGGCGCGCCCGGTCTCACCTTCCAGCACCAGTGCCCCGCCGATCTTTTGCGGGATACCGGTCAGGTCAAACCCCATGAACCCTGCAAGGGTGCCGATGCTCCACAAATGCCCTTCGGCGCCGAAAAGCCGTTCAAGCAACGCGAAGGTTTCATCTTGTGGGGCATCGGTCATGGGGGCGCTTTCAGAACTTCGAGGTCAGCTGCAACTCGAACCGGCGCGGCGCACCGAGAGCCACCTGACCCTTTTCGGGGTAGAGATATGCCGCATAGCTTTTGTCGAAGAGGTTCGTCACGCGCAAAGACAGGGTCGAGGTCTCGCCCGCCTGCCAGTCAAGCCCGGCATTGATCAGTGAAAAACTGCCGCGTTTCCCGGTATTGGCGTAATCATACCAGGCCTTGCCGACGAATTGCACACCCAGATGCGCGGTCCAGGCATTGGCGAATTCCCAGGAGGCCCAGAGATTGGCCGAGGTTTCCGGCACGAGCAGCGGCACATTCCCCGAATAATCCACCCAGGAAAAGGTGTTGAAATCGAGGAAGGTGAAATCGTCAAACCGCGCTTTGGTGCGGGCGATGTTGCCGCTGAGCCGCAGGGTATCGGTCACCCTGGCGCTGGCTGCCAGCTCGATCCCGCGCGAAGATTGCTGCCCGGCCTGTTGCATCGTGAAAGAGCCCGGCGCCAGCACCGGCACATTGCGCTTCACGATATCATAGGCGGTGAGCGACCATTCGGCGCGGCCATCGGCAAAGCTCTGGCGCAGCCCGATCTCGAATTGCCGCCCCGTGGTCAGATCGAAATCGCGGAAATTCGCGGCGTAATCCATCAGCGGCATGTTCACCGGGTCGGTGGACCAGGCCAGCTGGCCGTAAACCACCGTGGTCTCAGTCGCCGCCCAGCTGAGCGCGACCCGCGCCGATGGGGCCTTGTAGCTGGCGTCAAAGCTCGTGGCGGGGTTTGCGATGCCCTGGCGGCTCAGGTCGAACCAGTCCTGGCGCAGGCCAAGGCTGAGCGCCAGCCCCTGGCCAAGCTCGGTGCGGTTTTCCAGAAAGATCGCGCGCTGGTCGAGGGTCGAGCGGTATTGCGCCACCGGGGTCAGGCCGGTGGGGAAACGGCCGGGGCGCGGGTTGAACGGATCGACCGTGACCGAGCCGAAGTTGAAGGCACTGGCATAGCTGGATTTCGAGCGGTTCAGGTCAAAGCCGATCACCGTATGGCTGTCATAGCCCGCGATCCCATGGCGAAAGCCTGCATCCAGCCGGAAGCCGGTCTGATCCTGATCCTGGTCGATGGCGACGAATTCGCCGACCGATACCGTATCGGTCACCGGATCCCATTCATAGGTTTCAGCATTGCGGAAGCTGCGGTCAGAGCCGATGCGGTAAAGCACTGCCGACACGCGGACCGCGTCCGACGGCGCCCATTCGGTTTTCAGCTGCAGCCAGTGATCGGTGAAGTCGGTCTTCGCGTCTTCGACATTGTAGGTCAGCGCCTCGGTCCCCGCGATGAGGACCCCGTTGCGCAAAGGCGTGCCATAATAGGTCATCGGCTCGCGCTTTGCGTAATCGGCGGACAAGGTGAAGGTCAGATCAGGCGTCGCCTTCCAGCTCAGCGCGGCGGTCACGGCGCCGAGACTGTCATCCGCACCGTCGATCCAGCCGTCGGATCCATCTGCGATCACCGCGATGCGGTAGGAAAGCGTGTCCGAGAGCGAGCCGCCACTGTCGGCGCCAAAGCGCAGCCTGCCATCTGACCCCGCAAGCGCGGTCAGCAAATGACGTGGCGCGCCGTCAAACGGGCGTTTGGGCATCGCATTGACGAAACCGCCAATCGCGCCATGGCCATGGATCACCGAACCGCCGCCTTTCAGGACCTCGAATTCCTCGATCAGCCAGCTGTCGACCGGGAAGGAGATATTGCCGCGTCCGGGAAACTGCCTCGTGCCGTCAAACAGCATCATGACCGAGCTCGTGCCCTGAAAGCCGCGCGCGGCAAAGGCATTGTCATAGCCCGGCGCAGAGATAGAGGTGACCCCGGTTGCGGTCTGCGACACGGCGGCGGTGATCGAATGGAGACCGCGTTCGGCCATGGTCTCGGTGCCGATCACCTCGACGGCAGCAGGGATGTCGCGGATTTTTTCGCCCAGCCGGCTGGCGGTGGGCGCTCTGGCCTCAAGCCCCTGGCCTGCGTCGTCATCGACCGGCAGCCAGATGGTGCCAAGGCCGATGGTGGTCTCTTCGGCCAGCGCCGGCACAGCGGCGATGGGGGTGAGAGCGGTAAGTGTCAGCAAAAGCCGCACAGAGGTGCGGCGGGAAATGGACGGCATGAAGTTTACCCCGAAAGGCGTTTTGCACGTCACTGCAGACTGCAAGGAACCGGCGGGCACTCACCCGCATGTCACCCTCGCCATCAGGAACCCCCGCCCGATGCGCCTGCCCGTGAATATGGCCGACGGCAGGTCTCCTGGCTCGCGGGTCTCCGGGTTTCGCGCCTTCCCAGGGCCTTGTGGCCCCAGTGGCATATCGCGAAACCCTCGCCGCTCACAGTTGCGGGGGCAGCCGCAGATGAGGCGGATGCCCTGCTGCGTTCCCTCTTTCCTCCCTCGCGGGAACCGTCGCTTCTGCGCTACCTGCCGCAATGGCGGTCTGTCAACGCCCGTTCTCACGGGCGCGTTACAAGGGCGCGTCCGGGGCCTGTCCTGAGCGGCAGGCCGGGGGTCTGTCATTCGGGCCCCGTCTTCAGGTCTTTGCGGAAATTCCCCAAAGCCCCGTGGTTTACCCCATGGTCTTTTGCGCGCGGGCGGTTGTAACCTCTGCCCGCGCGCCCGGAGCCATGACCGGGATCATGTGCGGGAAGGACATAGCCATGCAGACACCGCCTTTCGTCATTTCGATCCAGAGCCAGGTCGTGTTCGGCCATGTCGGCAATTCGGCGGCGCTGTTTCCGCTTTGCGCGGCGGGGCTGGAGGTGGCAGCGATCCCGACGGTGGTGTTCTCGAATACCCCCGATTACCCGAGCCTGCGCGGTCGCGCGTTGCCCGAGGATTTCTTCGCCGATCTGCTTCTGGGCGCGATGGAGCGCGGGTTGCCCGAACGGGCCGATTACATTGTGACGGGCTATATCGGTTCGGCCGCGATCGCGCATCTGGCGGCGGAATTCATTGCAAAAGCGCGCGAGATCAACCCGCGACTGGTCTATCTCTGCGACCCGGTGATCGGCGATGCCGGGCCGGGGCGCTATGTGCCCGAAGCGGTGGTGGCGGTGATCCGCGACGAATTGCTGCCGCTGGCCGATCTGACCACGCCGAACCCGTTTGAGCTGTCGCTGTTGTCGGGGCAGAAGATTGCGCGGCTCGAAGATCTGGCGCTGGCGCGGGCGGGGCTGAACCTGCGCCCCGGGGCGCGGGTGATTGCGACCGGATGCGTGCTGGAAGACAGCCCGGCGGGCTGCCTTGAAAGCGTGGTGATCGGGCCGGAGCCGGGGCCGGACGGCGTGAGCCGTCACCCCGCGCCGCATTTGCCGCTGGCGCTGTCGGGGACCGGGGATCTGTTCGCCGCACTGATCATTGCCGGGCTGGGGCGCGGTCGTTCTCTGTCCGAAGCCGTTGTTTTTGCGCAAAAGCTCACCGGGGTTGCAATGGGGGAGGCAGCGGCGCTCGGACGGCAGGAGGTCATGCTGAGCAGCGCGGAATTTCTGGCGGGTCTGGCGGAACTGGCGGCGATCCGCCGCTGACCTGGCGCACCGGGCCCGTCCGCGCTGTTTTGCCTGTGGGGACCGCGGCGGGGCGGCTGTGGGACCGGTTTCCAGCAAGGGTTCTTCCGCAAAACGCGGCGGCGGATAAGCTCTGCCCGATCGCGTTTTGCGCTCTCTGGCAACGGCTGGAAAGCTGGCTTCATGACCAGGGCGCAGGGGCCGCCCGAAGGTCTCCTGCAGCGACAGGTGCGGCGCTGCCTGGCCTGAGGATACGAGGGCGAGGTCTGGCACCCGGTTCGGGCAAGGCGCTGGACGCGGGTTCTTCCCGCCAGACCATATCACGGGGGCGCCACAGGATGGCGGCAAGTGGTGGCGTCACACGGCGGTATGGCTGAGCGTTACGACATTGCGGCCCAGGGTTTTCGACTGCAAAAGCGCGCCATCGGCCGCATCCACCATGGCCGTGATATCCTCGGAAGGCGCCATCGGGCCGCCGCCGGTTTTCAGGCCGATGGAGACCGTCACGCTGAGCGCGACCCCCTTGCCGCCATCGACCGGCGTAGCGCCGACCACGCAGCGCAGCCGTTCGGCAATGCGCTGCGCCTCGGCGGCAGTGGTTTCGGGCAGGGCGATCAGGAATTCCTCGCCGCCGATCCGCGCCAGCATATCGTCGATCCGCAGATTGTCGCGCAGGCGGCGGACCACTTCGACCAGGACAGTGTCGCCGGTGGTATGGCCATAGCAGTCATTGACGGATTTGAACCGGTCGAGGTCGATCACCAGCACCGCGAATTCGCTGCCCTCGACCGCCGCCTGTTCGGCGATGCCTGCCAGGCGCGGGAAAGCATAGCGGCGGTTATAGGCGCCGGTCAGCGGGTCGATGATCGCCAGCCGCAGCCCGGCTTCGATCGAGCTCCGCTCGGCATCGGCCTGTTGTTTGCGCCGCAACAGCAGGCGGATGCGCAGATCCAGCTCTTCGGCGCTGACCGAAGGGTCGAGCACGTCATGGGCGCCCATATCAAAGGCCAGCGCGGCGGTGTCGCTGGTTTCCGGCGCCATGATGCAGAACATGCTGTGGCGGAAATGCGAGATGCCGGAAAGCTGGGTCATCAGTCGCAGACCGCCGCCATGGGTGCCGGTATCGGCCTCGATCAGAAAGACATGGGTGGGGGCCGGCTGCTCGCCATAGCTTGCCACCTCGACCGGGGCATGCACGCGCGCATGGTCACGCAGCCTTGGTGCCAGCTTTTGTTTCCAGCTCTGCGCGGTCTCGGGCCGGGCGGCGATCAGACCGATGGGACCGACCGGCAGAAAGCTGTCCTTGCGGTCGGCGAGGCCCAGCATCTCGGGAATCTCGCTGCCCCAGGCGCGCGACATGATCTGGCGTTCCTCGCGCTGGCGCAGCAGATTGCGGATTCGCGCCAGCAGGACCGACATATCGGGGGGCTTGACCATCACATCATCCGCACCGGCGCGCAGGGCGACAAGCCGGCGCTGTGCCGAGTCGGGCGCGACAAGGGCGATCACCGGCAGGTTGCGGGTGCGCGGATCGCTCCGCAAGGCGGCGATCAGCTGCGGGCCGGGCATATCGGGCAGGTCACAATCGACCACGATCAGATCGGGGCGCTCGCGCCGCGCCGCGCGCAGGCAGGAGCCGGCATCCGCCGTCAGCAGGGGCCGGAAAAAGCCATCGCCCAGCCGGGCCTGGAAGATGACCCGGTTCGCCGGGATAGAATCCGCGATCAGGATACGGCGTTGCATATAAGGCTTCCATGCTGGAACAGAGGTCGGAATGGGGCGCGGAGGAGAGTTGGGGCAGTGGCGGACGACAGGGGGCGGCCCGACAAAGGGTCAGATTGTATGATCATCAGTCGGCAGGAAGCAGGAATGACAGTGTGGTTTCACTGGTGAGGATTTTGTTACGCAGATGGTTAACAAATCCTTTCGAATCTGGTCACCTTTCGGGGATAATTCCTGGAATCTGTGGGTAAAGGTCTGGATAACAGCAAGGGCCAGGTATGGCGGCGACCTTGACTGGTCAAAAATGTTTCTCCCGAAGGTTGATCTGGCAGAAACTTTTCCAAAGATCCGGTGCGGATTCGCCGCCTGTTTTGGCGACCCATCCCGGCCCGGCCGGGACATGCGGCATTGCCGGCCGCGGGTGTCTGTGGAATGGATGAGGCTTAGGACGCGCGCGATGACATGAGGAGCCCGCCCCGATGACACAGCAGGAAAATGCGCAGATCCTGGCCCTGCAGGCCCTGGCCTGGCTTGCGGCGGATGAGGACCGGATTGGTCCGTTCCTGGCGCAAAGCGGTATCGGGATCCAGGACTTGCAGACGCGGGCCGGCGAGACAGAGGTCCTGGCAGCGGTGATGGATTTCCTGCTGGGCGATGATGCACGGGTCCTTGAATTCGCGGCCGGGGCGGGGCGTGCGCCCGCAGAGGTGGCGGCGGCGCGGGCAGCTTTGCCCGGGGGCGAGGTGCCCGACTGGACCTGAGCCGCCCGGATCAGGCCGCATGCGCGTTTTCGGCGGCGGCTGTGATCTGTGAGACGATCCTGATGCATACCCCCGGTCCTATGGTGCAAAGGGCCGCAGCCAGAGGAACCCGAGTGATGATCGACGCCCTGCTTTTCGACAAGGATGGCACGCTTTTCGACTTCCGTAAAAGCTGGGGCGCCTGGGCGCAAAGCTTTCTGACCGAGATCGCGAGCGATGCGGATCATGCCAGCCGGCTGGCGGCGGCTATCGGCTATCTGCCTGATACCAATGATTTTCACCCCGACAGCCCGGTCATCGCGGCGACAGCGGCGGATATTGCCGCAACGCTGCAACCGCATCTGCCGGGGGCCGGACTTGCCGCACTGACCGGGCGGATCGACCAGGCGGCGGCCCAGGCGGGCATGGTCGAGGCGGTGCCGCTGGTGCCGCTTTTCACCGCGCTGCGGGGGCGCGGGCTGAAACTTGGCATCGTCACCAATGATTCCGAACGCCCGGCGAAGGCACATATGGCGGCACATGGGCTGACCGGGCTGGTCGATTACATCGCCGGCTATGACAGCGGCCATGGTGCGAAACCGGGGCCGGGGATGCTGAACGCCTTTCTGCGCGAACAGGGCCTCAGGCCCGAGCGGGTGGCGATGATCGGCGACTCGCGCCATGATATGGAGGCGGGGCACGCGGCGGGCATGACGCGGATCGCGGTGCTGACCGGGATCGCCACCGAGGCCGATCTGGCGCCGCATGCCGATCTGGTCTTGCGTGATATCGGTGCGTTGCCGGCCTGGCTGGATCAGCTGTCGGACTGATTATCTGCAGCCGCGCGCCAAAAACGACACCAGCATGTCGCCGGTTTGTTGCGCCTGTGCGCGCCGGCTCAGTCATCGTGATTCCTGACCGGGCCGCGCGCCCGGAGCTTCAGGGAGGGCCGCAGATGACCGGGGATTCAGAGATCCAGGCAGGTGACCACGCTTCTGACAGCGGGGCTGACACGGGTCGGCGCAAGCGCAGCGGCGGTCGCGCCGGGATGAAATCTCGCGGCGCTTTGGCCATTGAACAGATGCCCTGGCGGATCCCGCTGAACCCCGACCGCCCGACCGAGCCGCTGGATGCAGATGGCGTCCAGCGTGTCCACCGGGGTGCGATGACTATCCTCTCGGAGATCGGCATTGAGTTCCTGAACCCCGAAGCGCTGGAGATCATGCGTAAGGCGGGCTGCATCATCAACGGCACCAATGTGCGGATGGATGAGGCCTTTGTGATGGAGATGCTGGGCCATGCTCCCAGCCAGTTCACCATCACGCCGCGCAACCCCGAGCGGGAGATCGTGATCGGCGGCAAACACATGGTGTTTGTAAATGTGTCGTCACCGCCGAACTCCTGGGATCTGGAGCGCGGCAAAAGATCCGGCGATTTCGCGAGTTTCCAGGAATTCATCAAACTGACGCAGTATTTCAACTGCATCCATGTCGCGGGCGGCTATCCGGTCGAACCGATTGATATTCACGCAAGCGTGCGCCATCTCGACTGTTTGCAGGAAAAGCTGGTGGTGAGTGATAAGGTGGTCCATGCCTATAGCCTGGGCGCCGAGCGGGTCGAGGATGTGATGGAGATGGTCCGCATCGCGGGCGGGCTTTCGCATTCCGAATTTGACGCAAAGCCGCGTATGTACACGAATATCAATTCGGTCTCGCCCCTGAAGCATGACTATCCGATGCTGGATGGCGCGATGCGGCTCGCGCGCCGTGGCCAGCCGGTGGTGATCACACCCTTCACGCTGGCGGGGGCTATGGCGCCGGTCACGATGGCGGGGGCGGTGGCTTTGTCACTGGCCGAGGCTTTGGCAGCGGTGGCGCTGCTCCAGTATATCAATCCGGGCTGTCCGGTGGCGATCGGAACCTTCACCTCGAATGTCGATATGAAATCGGGTGCGCCCGCGTTCGGGACGCCGGAATATATGCGCGCGACGCAGATGACCGGGCAGCTGGTGCGATATTACGGGTTGCCGCTGCGGTCTTCCGGCGTTTGCGCGGCCAATGTGCCCGATGGCCAGGCGATGTGGGAGACCTCGAATTCGCTCTGGGCGGCGGTGCAGTCAGGGACCAATATGGTCTATCACGCGGCGGGTTGGCTCGAAGGGGGGCTGATAGCGAGCCCTGAGAAATTCGTGATGGATTGCGAGGTCCTGCAGATGATCCAGCGCTATTTCGAGGAGGCGACTTTTGCTTCCGGCGAGGACGACATCGCGCTGGATGCGATCCGTGAGGTGGGACCGGGCGGGCATTTCTTTGGCTGCGCCCATACCCAGGCGCGCTATCAGACCGCGTTCTATCAGCCCTTTGCCAGCGACTGGCGCAATTATGAGGCCTGGGCGCTGGATGGCGCGACCTGGACCGCCGAGCGGGCGCATCGGATCTATAAGCAGATCCTTGCGGAATTCGAGCCTCCGGCCATGGATCATACGGCGCAGGAGGAGCTCGCGCGCTTTGTGGCGCGGCGCAAGCAGGAAGGCGGCGCGCCGACCGATTTCTGAGCCTGTTGATCCCGGCATGCGGGGGCCACAAGCACGCCGCGGCCTTTCAGGCAGGGGGCGGGGCGTGCCACACGGGCGCCTTGTTTCTCTGTGGCGCGCCGAGGGTCAGAATTTCCAGCGACAGAGGAGATCTGCGCCTGTCCGCCGTTCTGAGATCAGCCGCAGGCGGGGCGCGTCTTGCAGGGCGCTGAGCCCCAGCGGGCCGAGGGCGGCGCGCCCGTCTTCTCCGATCAGCGCGCCGGCGGTGAAGCATGCCAGTTCATCGACGAGGCCCGCGCGGATCAGCGCTGCGGCGAGGCTGCCGCCGCCTTCGCAGAAGATACGGGTCAGGCCCTCGGCGGCGAGGGTTTTCAGCGCGGCCGTCAGGTCGAGATGGGCGCCGGTTCTGGGGCAGGGGAGCAGTTTCGCGCCCGTTGCGGCCCAGGCCGCCTGTGCGGCGGAGGGCGCGTCGGACCCATGCAGCAGCCAGACTGGCACCTCGCGCGCTGTGCGGCCGAGGCGGCTGCCGGGGCGGTGGCTCAGCCGGCTGTCGATCACGATGCGCACCGGCTGGCGGGGGGCGCCGAGGTCGCGCACCGTCAGATCCGGGTCATCGGCGCGGGCGGTGCCGGAGCCGATCATCACCGCATCATGCTCCATCCGCATGGCATGGACTGCGCGGCGCGACTCCGGCCCGGTGATCCAGCGGCTTTCGCCGGTGCCGGTGGCGATGCGGCCATCGAGTGTGGTGGCGAGTTTCAGCGTCACAAAAGGCAATCCGCGCGTCACGCGTTTCAGAAAACCTGCGGTGATTTCCGTGGCCTCGGCGGCGAGGATGCCTTCGGTGACCTCAATTCCCGCCGCGCGCAGGATCGCGTGGCCCCGACCGGCGACGCGGGCGTCGGGATCGGTGATCGCGGTGACGACCCGCGCCACACCTGCCGCCACCAGCGCCTCGGCGCAAGGGCTGGTATTGCCGTGATGGGCGCAGGGCTCCAGCGTCACATAGGCGGTGGCGCCGCGCGCAGCCGCGCCGGCCTGGGTCAGCGCCACGCGTTCGGCATGGGGGCGCCCGCCGGGCTGTGTGGTGCCGCGCCCGACGACCCGCCCGTCTTTCACCAGCACGCAGCCGACCGAAGGGTTGGGCCAGCACGTGCCATTGCCCCGCGCCGCGAGGCGCAGGGCATGGGTCATATGGGTCTCGTCGATCTGGCGGGTCATGGTCGCTCCGGGGCCTTTTTCAGGCCCCGGGGGATTATTCCTCGGCCTTGTCGGTGGCGGGCCGCAGCTCGCTGACAAAGCGGTCGAAATCACCCGCAGCCTGGAAGTTCTTGTAAACGCTGGCAAAGCGAACATAGGCGACCGTGTCGATCCTGGCGAGGGATTCCATCACAATTTCCCCGATGGTGCGCGAGGGCACATCGGTTTCGCCCATGCTTTCGAGCCGCCGCACGATGCCGGAGATCATCTGGTCGATGCGCTCGGGGTCGATGGGGCGCTTCTGCATCGCGATCCGGATCGAACGCTCCAGCTTGTCGCGGTCGAAATCCTCGCGTTTGCCATTGGATTTGACCACCACCAGATCGCGCAGCTGCACGCGCTCATAGGTGGTGAAACGCCCGCCACAGGCGGGGCAGAAACGGCGACGACGGATCGAGACGTGATCTTCGGCGGGACGCGAGTCCTTCACCTGGGTGTCGATATTACCGCAGAACGGGCAGCGCATCGCGCCCTCCTTGCTTGTTGTTATTGGCCTGCCTCAAGACCGGGTGTTCCCCCCGGTTCATTGCTCTGACTATAGGCACCACCACCGGATGAGGAGAAAGGGAAAAAGTTAACCACCGGATATTGTGTGGGCCAGGTGTGGCCGGGAGGACTCAAACGCGGCCCCCCGGAGGGGCGTGTTTTTGCATGGCATCTGTCATTTCTATGTTACGATTTCATGCATGACGCAGCGCCTCGCCCTTTTATCCGCCGCCTGTCTCGCCGTGTTTCCGGGCGGTGCCCCTGGGTTATCGGCGCAGGAGGCCCTGAAAGGCCCGGGAGAGACAGGCCCGGCAGAGACAGGCCCGGCGGAAAAGGGACCCGGCGGCGAGACGATCTGCGCCCCGAGGGCCCGGCTGCTGGCGCGTCTGGAACATGGGCGGGACTTTGCCGCCCAGGGCCAGGGGTTGCGCGATTCCGAGGCGATGATCGAGATCCGTGCCGATGTGGATGGAAACTGGCTTTTGCTGCAAAATTATGCGGATGGGCTGAGCTGCCTTCTCGCGATGGGCGAGGCCTGGGACGGCGCGGGCCCGACCGCGCCGCGCGCGGGTGGGGTGGGGCGCGCGCTTCCCCCTGACGCCGTTCCGCCGGCGAAGAAAACCGATCCTGCCTGAGGGTCCGCAGCAGATCGGTCCGCCCGGGGCGGACGGCAGGGGCAATCAAAAGGGGATTTGGCCTAGTTGCAGGGCGCGGTGGTCCAGCGGTGATTCTCAAAGCTCCAGCATTGGCCGATGCTCTCTTTCGCGCCGTAAAGCAGATCGAGCCCGTTTCGCACCGAGCCTTTGGTGCAGTCGAGCGCGGCGATCAGCTTCTCGCCTTTGAGCACATTCACCCCGCCTTCGGGCTTTGCATCTGAGTCCTGGCGGTCAAAGCTGGACCAGACCTCATAGCTGGTGCCGTCATTGTGGAATGTGACAGCCTCCCAGATCGCGCGGCCGACGCCAGGCCAGGGCTGGTACTGCAGTTCGCTCAGCGCCGTGGCGATCTCGAGCTCGGGCTTGCCTGCGGGGCCGAAGCGATAGCTCACCGCACTGCCGGTACGGCAGACTTCCAGCTCTTTCTTGCCGATGCGGCATTCAAAGAGACCCTCGCCCTGGCAGGCGGCAAAGGCGGGGGCGGCGGAGAGCAGGCCGGCGACCAGAGGGACAAGGGCAGCAAGAGCAAACGGGCGCATCGGACATCCTGAAATCGGGTTTCACGCGAGGCTGGAGGGAAATGCCCTGAGGCGCAAGGGAGGGTTTTCCGGCTATTTTCATCGGGGTGCTTTCATTCGGGGCGCTTTCACCGGGGCGCGTGCCGCCCTGTGGGGAAGGCGCATGCCCTGAGCGCTTGCCAGTGGCGCCTGGCTCGCATAGTCCCTTGAAAACTGGAGGTTCTGAGCATGGAAATCTGGATCCCGATCACCCTTGCCGGTGCCTTTTTGCAAAATCTGCGCTCGGCGGCGCAGAAGCATCTGAAAGGCGCGATGGGCACGACCGGCGCGACCTTCGTGCGCTTTGGCTTTGGTCTGCCGGTGGCGCTTTTGATGCTGGCGGGGATGCTGGCCTCGGGGCGCGGGCCACTGCCGGTGCCGCAGATCGACTTCGCGGTCTGGGTTCTGCTTGGAGCGCTGTCGCAGATTGCGGGGACATTCCTGCTGATCCACCTGTTTTCCTTTCGGAATTTTGCGGTCGGGACGGCTTATTCGCGGACCGAGCCCGCCCAGGCCGCGCTGTTCGGACTGATCTTTCTGGGCGAGCGGGTGACGCCGGGCGCGCTGGCTGCGATCGCGATCAGCGTGGCGGGTGTGATGCTGATATCAGTCGCGCATGTCCAGGGGGGGTGGCGGAGCCTCCTGACCTCGGTTTTCTCGCGCAATGCGCTGATCGGGCTGGGGTCCGGGGCGACGTTCGGGGGGTCGGCGGTGTCGTACCGGGCGGCGTCGCTTTCGCTTGGCGGGCCGGATTTCCTGACCCAGGCGACCCTGACGCTGGTGGCGACCCTGGTCGTGCAGGTGGTGGTGATGGGGGGCTGGATGCTCTGGCGCGAGCGGGAGGAATTCTCCCGCATCGCAAAGGCCTGGAAAGTATCGCTTTTTGCGGGTGTCTGCGGGGCAGGGGCCTCGCTGTGCTGGTTTTCGGCGATGACCTTGCAAAATGCGGCAGTGGTGAAGGCGCTTGGTCAGATCGAGCTTTTATTCACCTTTGCGGCGACGGTGTTCTTCTTTCGCGAAAAGATCGCGCCGCGCGAAGTGACCGGCAGCCTGTTGATCACGGGCGGGATCCTTGTCCTTCTGGTCTTTGGCTGATCTCAGGGAGATGCGGTTGCGCCAAAGGCGCAACCGGGGAGGGGGGGGGGGGGGGGGGGGGGGGGGGGGGGGGGGGGGG
>NZ_JAEFCF010000015.1:0-33183 GCF_016405985.1 Paracoccus sp. IB05 | reverse complement strand
CCCCCGCCCCCCCCCCCCCCCCCCCCCCCCCCCCCCCCCCCCCCCTCCCCGCCGCCCGCCGTGAGGCGGGCGGCCACCGCCTCTGGTTCATGGCGTGACCAGGTCACAGCGGTTTCAGCCTGGCCTCGATCTGCTCGCGCTTTGCTTCGAGGAAGGGCGGCAGCGACAGGCGTTCGCCGAGGCTTTCCAGGGGCTCATCCACGGTGAAACCAGGCGTGTCCGAGGCGATTTCGAACAGATTGCCCCCGGGCTCGCGGAAGTAGAGGCTGCGGAAATAATAGCGTTCCACCTCGCCGGAAGAGGGAATGCGGAATTCCCTGAGCCTTGCGGCCCAGTCCTGGATGCCTTGCGTGTCCGGGGTGCGGAAGGCGACGTGATGCACCGCGCCCGCGCCCTGGCGTGCCACCGGCAGCCCGGGCTGCACTGCGACATGCAGCTCCGCCGCCGGACCGCCCTGGCCCATCGCGAAGACATGCACCGCCCCTTCGCCATCCGGGCTCGCATATTCGCCGGTCTCGCGCATGTTCATCACCCGCTCCAGCACTGCCTTTGTCGGCGCCAGGTCGGCGACCGAGAGGGTGATCGGACCAAGGCCCCGGATCTGATGCGCCGCCTCGACCGGGCTCCGGTCCCAGGGGTTCGCCACAGCCGGCTCATCGGCGGTCAGCCGGAAACGCTGGCCTTCGGGGTCTTCGAAATCGAGGCTCACCCGCCCGTCAACCGTGCTGACAGCCCCGCTGACCAGCCCATGATCGCGGATCCGACCGGCCCAGAAGTCAAAGCTGTCGGGCGCGATCCGAAGGCCGGTCCGGCTGATCGAATGCACCCCGCGCCGTTCGCGCCCCACCGGCCAGTCAAAGAAGGTCAGATCGGTGCCCGGGCTTGCCAGCCCATCGGCATAGAAGAGGTGATAGGCCGAGGTATCATCCTGGTTCACGGTCTTTTTCACCAGCCTCAGGCCCAGGGTCTCGGTATAGAAACGTTTGTTTTCAGGGGCATTGGCGGTGATCGCCGTCAGATGGTGGATGCCGCCGAGTGTAAGGTCAGAAGAGTTTGCCATGATCGGCCTCCTTTCGTTGTCCTGAATATGCGTGCAGTGGCTGTTTCCTTCCAGCGAGGCATTGCCTGATCCGGTGTTCGCGCTTTACGAACAGCCCTGTCCAGGCGACAGTCAGTCATGCGCTACACTCTTGATGAAATCGACACTTTCCTGACCGTGATGGAGCTTGGCACCGTCACCGCAGCTGCCGCGCGGCTGAATCTGTCGAAATCGGTGATCTCGAAACGGCTGGGTGATCTGGAAACCGGGCTTGGCGTGGCCCTGTTTCGCCGCAATGCCGGCCGCATCACCGCGACCGAGGCCGCGCACCGGCTGGCCACCCGCTTTCGCCCGGCGCTGACCGATCTGCGCGCGGCGGCGGAATCCGCAGCCTGGGGAGGGACAGGCGATGGCGAGGGATTGCGTGGCACGCTCTCACTTGCCGCGCCGATGACCTTTGGCACCCTGCATCTGACCGGGATCATTGCGGATTTCGCGCGGCTTCACCCGGGGCTGGAGATCCGGGTTGATTACGACGACCGCGCCCGTGACCTTGCGCGCGAAGGGTTTGACCTCGCGATCCGGGTCGGGCAGTCGCCGGGCGGCGCGCTGATGTCGCGAAAGCTTTGCGAGGATCGCTCGCTGGTCTGTGCCAGCCCCGATTTCCTCGCCCGCCACGGCAGTCCCGCGAATGTGCAGGATCTGACCGGCCAGCCGGTGATCGGCTACAGCCATATTTCCAACGCGGATCTCTGGCAGCTGAGCGAGGGCGGCCGCATGGTCTCGCCCGCCGTGACCGAGCGGATCAGTGTCAATAATGGCGAGGCGATGCGCGATATGGCGGTGGCTGGCCTCGGCTTTGCCATGCTGCCCGGCTTTATCGCGGCACCGGCGCTGCAATCGGGGGCGCTGGTGGCGGTCTTAGGCCAATGCGGCACGCGCAGCCTGCCGGTGACGGCGCTCTGGCCGCCGGTGCAGCCGATGCCGCTGAAACTCAGGCGCTTCATCGACCATCTGCTGGGGCATTTCAACGGCGAAGCCCCCTGGCTCAAGATGATCCAGGGGGCGACACAGGGTTAAGCGCGGGCCCGGAGCCAGGCCCGGGCATGGGTCAGGTCGTCAGCGGCCAGCTCATGTCCGGCGGAAAGCGTCTCAGCGGTCAGATCGGCACCGCCCTGGCGCAAGGCGCTTTCCAGCGCCGGGGTCATGCGGGCGAAGGGATCGCGGGCGCCGTTCAGCATCAGGACCTCTGGTGCACCCAGATTACCACCAGGCGGCACTTCCAGCGCCTGCACCGCGCGCAGGAGCAGCGCGCGGTTCACCACGCCCGGATGCAGTTGCAGGATCGCGCCCAGCAGATTCGCACCATTGGAATAGCCGAGGAAAGAAAGCTTGCCCTCATCAAGCCCATAGCCCCGGATTGCACCTGCGGTGAAATCCGCAAAGGCCTCGGCCTCGGCACGGATATCCTCCTGGTCATAGGTCACCGCGTCAAAACGGCGGAACCAGCGGTTGATGCCTTCCTCGGTCGAGCGGCCCCGTACTCCCAGCAATGTGGCGCGCGGATGGATCTTATGCGCCAGCGGCATCAGATCGGTCTCATTGCCGCCGGTGCCATGAAGCAGCACGATGGTCGACCCATCGGGGTCTTCAGGCCGGTGGAAGCGGTGGATGAAGGCAAGATCACGCATCGGAAACCTTTCCTCGCCCGGGCGGGCGAATTGCGGCAGCATGACCCGAAGGTCATCTGCCCGCGCAGCATCAGAGGGCGGCACCATCAGGCGCTTGCCCAGCTGATCCGGCGCCTCATCAACGCTCATCCCCGGCCCGTCGGTGGCATATTCGATCAGCGTGCCAGCCGGTTCGCGGACATAGAGCGACAGGAAATATTTGCGGTCATGGACATGAGTGGGCCCGTAATCCTTCAGCGAGATCCGCATCGCCTGGACCGCTGCCACATCCGGGGCGCGGAAGGCGACATGATCGGCCACGCCCGCGCCCTGGATCGAGGGCACGAAGCCGGAAACTTCCCGGATATCAACCACATCCGTGTCAGAGCTGAGACGGCGGCTGGCGCCGTCGCGGGCGGTCTCAACATAGCCGAAGCGGGTGATGAAACCGGCGGTCTCATCGCCCTTATCGGTCAGGATGGTGACGCCCCGGACCCGCATCGCAGCCATGGTATCGGTGCCGGTCAGCTTCACGACCATCCCGTCCGGGTCTTTCAGCCGCAAGACCGGCTCGCCGAATTCCCGGCCCGGGCCTTCGACCTGGATCCGCGCCGACAGTGCCTTGGTCAGCCAGTCGCCGATCGTCTCTGACGGCACCGCCAGGGCAATTTCCGAGACCTGGCCGAGGCCCGTGCGACCCCGGCCTGCCGCCTCCCAGACCAGGAAGGTCAAAAGCGAGCCAGGGCTGCCGGTTTCGTCGCCATAGATCAGGTGGAGCTGTTCGGCATCCTCAAATCCGCCGGTCTGTTTGACCAGGTGCAGGCCCAGAAAGCCCATATAGAAATCGACATTGGCCTGAACACTGGCCGTGATTCCGGTGACGTGATGGATGCCCGTTGTCATTTCAGCTCTCCTTTCGCGGGGTTATTTCCCCGCTTCACGCGCGAGGATTTTCTGCACCTGTTCGTCAGCCGCCAGCCGGTCATGCAGCGCCTGAATATGGGGATAATCCTTCAGCCCGCCCGGAATTTTCGCACGGCCCCAGCGGATCATCGGGAAAGCATAGGCATCGATCACCGAGCGCCCGCCGTCGAGAAACCAGTCGCGCCCCGCAAGATGGTCGTTCAGGACCGCGAATTTCTTCTTCACCTGCGCGATCCCGGCGGCGGTGACGGCGGCTTTCGCCGCATCCGAGCCATCGGTCGTATAACGGTCGGGCATAAACACCGGCCAGAAGGCGGCATGGACATCCGAGGTCAGGAAGGCCGACCATTTATGCGCTTCGGCTTTGGCGCGCAGGCTGTCACCGCCGGAAAGTCCGGCCCCGGGGTGCTTATGCGCCAGATAGTCAAGGATCGCACCGGCCTGGGTCAAAAGCCAGCCATCGTCTTCGCGCAAGACCGGCACCGCGCCGGTCGGATTGACCGCGAGGATCTCGGGCGAGCCGGCGGTGACCCGCACGGCCTCATAAGGCGCGCCGATCCATTCCAGCACGATATGCGGCGCCAGCGAACATGCGCCCTGTTTGTAGAAAAGAGTGGTCATTCCTGCCTCCTGTCGAAACTGTCCTCCCCCATATGCCATTTCATGGCCGGAAGAGGCAGTCCCCGGAGGCGGAAAGCCGGGTTCGTGATTATCGAACGAGAGGTGGCGAGGTGTCAGTCCCGGGGCAGCCAGGTACGGGCAACCTTTTTCGCGAAACTCTTCAGCCCCTGGCCGGGGCCGGCGAGGAACGCTTCGGCGCGCGCCGCATCATGTTTCGAAAAATCGCGGATCCACCAGCCGACCGCCTTTTGCATGAACCAGTCACTTTCCGTAACATAGCGCCCGGCCCAGCCCAGCACCCGTTCGCGGATCTCGAGGTCTGCGGCTTTCGGGTTGCTCATCCGTGCCCAGGGCAGGGTGAAGACCAGCGCCGCGCGCCGCGACCACATATGCGGCGAGGTGGTCCAGGCCTCGACCTCGTCAAGACGCGACGGATCTGCGATCAGCCGGCGCCCGCCGGCATCGGCCACATGATCGGCAATCGCCCAGCCGTCAAATTGCGGCACCCAGGAGGCGATCAGCGCCCAGACGCCCTCATCCGGGCGGATCCGGGCCTGGACCATCAGCTTGGCCGCCGCGATCCGCGCCTCATGGATATTGCTGTCCCAAAGCCCGGAGGCCAGCGCGACCCTCTGGTCAATATCGATCCCCTGGCGCCAGGCCGTTGCCATTTCCGTCAGCACCGGCACCGGGATGCCAAGATAGTCGCGGGCGGTCTTGTGATAGCTGGCGGCCTCGGCGGCACGGGCCGGGTCGGCGGCGGCACGCAGCCCGGCAATCGCGGTCTCGACGGTGATCTGGTCTGTCATTTTCGGCTCCGGCCCCGGGGCTGTCTGCCGGGTAGCTTCTGCTATAACTGCCCATCCGCACGGGGACCAGATCGCGAGAGCCCCTGTCATCAGGATTGGATGCCCTGCCGGAAAGGGCGCGCGTGGTCGGGACGACAAGGCTTGCTGCGCTCTGACAGCGGCACCAGATCTGACACCCTCGTGACAGTTCTGCGCCGGCGGGCTGCATGGTGGGGCAGGCCGATCTCGCGGGGCGCCTCCCGTCCGGGGGACGCCCTTGCCCGGGAGCGCAGATGGGGCGCCCCGACGAAAGCGGGCGTCAGGGCGCGCGAGCAAGCCCGCAAGGCCGGGGCTCAGGCAGAATGCAGGGCGACAAGCTCGCGGATCCAGTCCAGGTGGAACGCATCCGCCCGCGCCGCGGGCTGCCGTTGCAGAAGTGTCGCGGCCAGCGGGTCGGGGGCGCTGATCTTGCTGCCTGAAAGCTCTTCAAGGACCGCATGGCCGCAAAACGGGACATGGACTTCGGAATAGCCGCCCTCATGGCTCAGGACGAGGCGCCCGCCGCACAGATCCCGCGCCGCGCCCATCACCATCCGCGTCATCTGCCGGAACGTCTCGGCCGTGGCCAGCATCCGGCCCAGCGGATCAACGCCCGAGGCATCAAAGCCGCAGGCCACCAGGATCACATCGGGGCGAAAGCGGTGCAGCGCCGGGATCACCACCTCTTCAAACACGGTCAGATAGGCGAGGTGACCGGCGCCGGGCGGCAATGGCAGGTTGATATTGGCGCCTAGCCCGGCACCTTCGCCGCGATCCGCCGCGTCGCCGGTATCGAGCGGGTAATTATGCTCCTGATGGATGGAAATCGTCAGCACATCGGGGTCGGCGTAATAAATCGCCTCGGTGCCATTGCCGTGATGCACATCCCAGTCCACCACCGCGAAACGGGTCGCTCGGCCCTCGGCTCGGGCGGCCTCGATCGCCACCGCGATATTGTTGATCAGGCAAAACCCGTTGGGCCAGTCGGGCAGCGCATGATGCCCCGGCGGGCGCGAGAGGGCATAGGCGTTCTGCAGGTCACCTGCCAGCACAGACCGCAGCGCGGCGACGGTCAGCCCGGCAGAAAGCGCCGCGATCTCATACCCGCCGCGCCCGAAGGGCGTGCGCAGACCGAGCTCGCCGCCGCCCGCATCCGAGGCCGCGCGGAAGGCATCAAGATAGGCCCGGGGATGCACCCGGGCGAGCTCCTGATCCGTCGCCGGATCGCTGCCGCGCTGGTCGAGATCGCGGATCAGCCCGGTCACCTCGATCAGGTTCTTCAGCCGGCGCTTGGTTTCCGGGTTCTCGGGCAAGCCGCCCATGGTTGGCTGTACAAGGCCCCCAACCGGCAGGGTCAGCGCATAATTGCCGCCGCCATGCCAGAAACACCGCTCATCCGAGAAAAAACCTGTGACCATCCGGGCCTCCTGTCTTGTGGCCAGAGTTGCGAAGCCGGATGCTGACCGCAAGGGGAAAGGACGCGAATATGACTTTGCCGGATCTGACCGGAATGGCAGTGAGCGGGGCGGAGATCGCGGTGCGGGTAACGCCCAATGCGCGGCGCACATTGCTGGAGCCCGGTGCGCCGGTCAGGATCAGCGTGACGGTGGTGCCCGAAGAGGGCCGCGCAACCCTTGCGGCGCGCGACCTGCTCGCAAAAGCGATGGGCGTGGCCAAATCGCGGCTCACCCTGATCCGGGGCGCCAAATCACGCGACAAGCTCTTCCGGCTGGACTGAAGCCCGCGGCCCCCATCGGGACGTGCCGCATCTGGCGGGTGTGGAACGCTCCGCGGGGAGTATTTAAATCAAGAGGAAAAGGCATTTCCCCTGACAGAAATACTCCCGCCGGAGGCTTCCTCAGCCCGACAGTCCCCTGAACGGCGCGAGAGAGGCACCCGGTCTCAGCGCTTGCGCGTATCGATCCGGTAGCTGCCCTCGGGAAGGTCGAGCGCGGCGGCCAGGTCGGCGATCTGCGCCATGGACAGGGTGATGCGCGAGGTTTCATCCGTTTCGGGATGGGTCTGTTCGACCGTCACGCATTCATCGAAAGCGGTGATGGTGACATCGCCGGTCAGCGGCATGCCATCACCCCCCTCATCGATCAGGGTGACAACCGTCGCGTCATATTCGTGCTCGATCGTGAACATGAGCGCAGCATGGCCGCTTTGCATGCGGGGGGCAATGTATCAGACCTCGCTTCGGCAATTATTTCCTTCCAGAGGGGGAGCCTTTTGCCGGCCCCCTGGTCTTGCGGTTAACTATTGGTGTGCAGGGACGCACGCGCGATCCGCATTCAGCCGGGGTGGCAATGTGCCCTTTCCGCCAGGGGAGAGATGCTGCTAAGGCTGAACTGTCTTTTCCAGATTGTCCGGCGCCATGGTTCTCGATTCCCCGTCCAAAACTACCCCTCTGGCCCTGATGCCCGGTCTCATGTGCGGTCTGATGGCCGCCCTGCGCCGTCTGGGCCGGATGCCGGTTCTCGCCGCGAGCCTCACTGCGGCCATGGTGCTGACCGGTTGTGTGGTTCCGGCGGCCTATCCGGCAGGGGGGGGGCCAGGCGGCACCATACGCCAGGAAGTCCTGACCTCGAACGGCAAGCCGCTTGCCGCCAATGATCCGATCCTCGACGTCGCCGCGCGTATGACCCCGGTTGTCATTCGCTATTGCCGCGAGAAGCTGCGCAGGGGCAATTGCGCCTTCCAGATCGCGGTAGACGAGGACCGCGCGCAGCCCGCCAATGCCTTCCAGACGCTTGACGACAATGGCCGCCCGGTGATCGTCTTCACCCGCAGCCTGCTCAATATGGCGAAAAACCCCGATGAGCTGGCCTTCGTGCTGGGCCATGAGGCGGCGCATCACATTGCCGGCCATATCCCGCGCCGTCAGGATCAGGCGATGACCGGTGCGATCCTTGTTGGTATCCTCGGCCAGTCCGCCGGGCTCACCGGCGAGGAGCTGAAACGTGTCCAGGAGATCGGTGCGGGGCTTGCCGCCCAGCATTATTCCAAGGAATTCGAGCTTGAGGCCGATGCGCTCGGGGCCGAGATCGCCTGGGCGGCGGGCTATGATCCGATCCGGGGCGCGAATTTCTTCACCCGTCTGCCCGATCCCGGCGACCGTTTCATGGGCTCGCATCCCGCGAATTCCGAGCGGCTCGCGGTGGTTCGCGCGACGGTGAAGCGGATCGCGGGCGGCTGAGCGGATGGCGGATCTGCCGGATGGGGGCTTCACGCTTGCTGATGTGATCCGTGACCGTGGGTCGCGCTATGCGGTGTCGGGCGGGCCGGTGGCAGGCAAGGCGGGTGCGCTGGCCTTTCTGGCTGCTTTGAAACGCGACAAGAAATTCGCCAAAGCCACCCATAATTCCTGGGCCGCCGATACGCTGGCAGACGGCCCCTTGCGCAATGATGACGGCGAAAGCGGTGCGGCGGCGATCATCCTCAGGATGCTTGAGCGCGAGGGGTTGCAGGACCATATCATCGTCGTCACCCGCTGGTATGGCGGGGTGCATCTGGGCGGCGACCGGTTTTCGCATGTCACCGCCTGTGTCCGGGCCTGGTTTGAGGCGCGGCGCGAACAGGCCGGGCGCTGACGCGCGCCCGGACCTGCAACTGCACGGCTTTACTCATAGCCGCTGTTGCCGAAATCCGGCAGCGGCAGTTTCAGTTCTTTGATCGGGCGCGTCAGGGTGCCTTCCGCTTCGCAGGCGCCCCGGCGGGCGGCGCGGTCGAGGTAATCGACGCGGTAGGCCTTGTCATGTTCGATCTCGCAGGCGGCGGTTTTGGTGCTGCTCTCTTTGCACAATCCGCGATGCAGGCGGATCGCATGCACGACGGGGCAGGCGATGGCGGTGTCAAACGCCTCTTTCGCGAAAGCGGGCGCGCCGGTCGTGTCGATGGCGTCGACATTGATCCGGTCCATATCGTTCCAGATCCCCTGGGCAAAGCGCTCATAGCGGCTGGCGACATCCAGCGCATTTCCCGAAAGCGCCAGCGCTGTCCGGAAGGCCGCCATCATCCCGGCCCCGGCCTCGACGGTCAGCCGGTCTGGCGGGGTGCTGTCGCGCAATTCCATGGCGAGATATTCCCACATATAGGGCTCGTAAGGGGCGAGGGTGACCAGCCGTTGCAGCCGTGCCACCTCGGCCGCTTTGTCGCGCGGCAGGTCGATAAAGCGGCTGTAGCCCAGCCCCTCATTGCAGTCGAAGACCTTGCGCCAGTTGCCCGGATCCTCGTCGGCGGCGCGGCAGATCGCCGCCAGATCACGGCGCAGAACCGTGTCGAGCACCGGCCCCGGCCCGTCACTGAGCGGGCTGCGGCCGTTCATATGTTCCAGCTGGATCGCCTGGCGCAGGGTCAGCTGCGATTTTTTGCCCTGGCGGGTCAGCCAGTCCTTCGCCCAGGCGCGATCCATGTCGCTGTCGGCGCGGCCATGGATTGCGTCATGACTGCGCCAGGCATCGAGAAAGGGGCTGTCATCTTTGCGCAGATCCGCGCGCGCCCAGGCCTGGATCGCGGCTTCATCTGTCGCAAAATAGCTTGTCTCAATGGCGCAGGCTGTGGCGTCGTACCCTGCGGGTGCCGGGATCTTTTCGGCCCAGAGCGCACAGGCCTCGCGCCCCCAGCCGCTTTTTCCGCCCCATTGCGGCGCCATGCCGACCGAGGCCCAGAGAAGCGTCTGACGGTTCGGCGTCAGCTCCATCATGCGGGTGAATTCCACAGGAGTAACAGAGGCATGACCGGTGGTATGCGCGACGCTCAGCTTCAGATCCGAGGCCGGAAGCGAGGCCGGATCAGCCGCAACCGCCGCCAAAGCGAGATCCCAGGCCTCGGCATGCAGGCTCTGAAACCGGGCGAGGGCTGCGGGCTGCACATCGTCGATATAGCCGTCACCGCGCAGGGCAAAGCCACGGCTGCGCAGCGTCCAGCCGCGCGCGGTCATGGCGTTGGGATTGGCGGGATCGGCGGCAAGCCAGGCCTTTGTTGCCCGGTCAATTGCCGGGTCGGTGCTGTTGAAAAGGGCGAAAATCGCCCGCGCCTGATCGCCGTTGCCCCCGTCACTGTCCCCCTCTCTGGCCGCCCGGATCGCGGTCTCAAGCAAAGCGAAATCTCCGGCCAGAGCAGCGCTGCGCAGGGTGCCGGGGGGGCTGTCAGGGGCGGTATCCGGCACCGGGATACTGTCCTGGGCCTGCAGCGCGACAGCGGTCAAAGCCAGCGCGCCCGCGATCAGCAGCGCGGTGGACAGGCGCCTGCCATGGGTAAAGGAATGATGCAAAAACATAGGAGAGCCTCCGTAATCCGGGCTCTCTGTGGCAAAAGAAGATGGCGCGAAAACGGCGTTTCGATGCCGAAACCGGTCTCGCCGCACCGCCGTCTCAGAGGGGGCGGTTCAGACCAGCCGGCCCCAGAGGTCATATTCCCCGGCCTCGTCCACCTCGACCGTGACGATATCGCCGGGCGTCAGCCCCTCGAACTCCTCGTCGATAAAGAGATTGCCGTCGATCTCGGGCGCATCTGCTTTGGTGCGGCAGGTGGCGCCGTCTGCGTCCACCTCATCGACGATCACCTCGATCCGGCGGCCGACCTTCGCCGCCAGTTTCGCCTCGGAAATCGCCTGGGCTTTTTCCATAAAGCGGGCGAACCGCTCTTCCTTCACCTCTTCCGGCACATGATCGGGCAGGCTGTTTGACCGCGCACCGCTCACATTCTCGTATTTAAACGCGCCGACCCGGTCGAGCTGCGCCTCATCCAGCCAGTCGAGCAGCGTCTGGAACTCTGCTTCGGTCTCGCCGGGATAGCCGACGATAAAGGTCGAGCGCAGCACGATATCGGGGCAGGCGGCGCGCCATGCCGCAATCTCATCCAGCGTCCGCGACGCCGCAGCGGGGCGTGCCATGCGTTTCAGCACATCGGGATGCGCGTGCTGGAACGGGATGTCGAGATAGGGCAGGATCAGCCCTTCTGCCATGGCCGGGATCAGCTCGCGCACATGCGGATAGGGATAGACGTAATGCATCCGGACCCAGGCGCCGAGCGCGCCGAGATCGCGCGCAAGGCTCAGGATCGGGAATTTCTCGTCGCGGCCTTTCCAGTCGGTGCCATAGGCCGAGGTGTCCTGGCTGATGACCAGGAGCTCCTTCACGCCCGCCTCGACCAGCTTTTCCGCCTCGCGCAAGACCGCCCTGGCCGGGCGCGACTGCAGCTTCCCGCGCATATCGGGGATGATGCAGAACTTGCACTTATGGTCGCAACCCTCTGAAATCTTGAGATAAGAGAAATGCCGCGGCGTGAGGCGGATGCCTGAGGCCGGCAAAAGATCAATAAAGGGATCGGGCGAGGGCGGCACCACGCCATGCACCGCATCCAGCACCTGCTCATATTGATGCGGGCCGGTCACCGCCATCACCTTCGGATGCGCGCCGGTGATATATTCCGGCTCGGCGCCCAGACAGCCGGTGACGATCACCCGGCCATTCTCGCGCAGGGCTTCGCCAATCGCATCGAGGCTCTCGGCCTTCGCGGAATCCAGAAAGCCGCAGGTGTTCACGATCACCGCATCGGCGCCCTTGTAATCAGGCGAGATCGCATAGCCCTCGGCCCGGAGCCGCGTCAGGATCCGCTCGCTGTCGACCAGCGCTTTGGGGCATCCGAGCGAGACCATGCCAATTGTCGGCTGCCCCTCACGGCGCGCCATTTCGGGGACGGTTGCACGGGCAAGGTCAGGGCGGAGGAGCGGAGGATTTTGCGACATGCGCGCGCCTATAGGCCATTCCCGCCCCCCTGGATAGGGGGCATGAACGCCTCACGCCTGGGGATATGCCCAATTCCTCTTGAGAAAAATACTCCCGCCGGAGGCTCCCGCATCGGGGCAGGGGCACAACACCGCCCCCGCTCCCGGCAATTTGATGCCAGAGCCGCGCCGCCGCGTGCTGCGCGTCTTGCCCGCAGAACCGCTCCGCTCCTAAACTCGTGATCAGAACATTATAAAAGACTGGAGACGGCGATGCGGTGGGTTTGGCGGGCACTTGCGGGTCTGGCGGTCCTCGTGCTGATCCTGGTGGCCGGGGTCATGATGATCCCGGCGGATCGGATCGCCCGGCTGGCGGCGGATCAGTTCGAAAAGGCCACCGGCCGCGCCCTGCAGATCGAGGGCGAGGTTTCGCCCCGGTTCTGGCCGGTTCTGGGCCTTAAAACCGGCCCGGTCACCATCGCCAATGCCGCCTGGTCCGACAGCACAGTGCCGCTCTTTGCGGCGGACAGTGTGACGATCGAACTCAATGCTTCGGCGCTTCTCGGGGGTGATGTGAAAATCCTCGGGATCACATCGCAACGCCCGCGTCTCCAGCTTGAGCGCAGCAAAAGCGGCGAGGCCAACTGGGAATTTCAGCCCGGGGCCGGGGCCATAACAGGCGGGGCGGGGGACACTGCCCCCGCCATGACTGGGCCCGCTGGCCCGACCGCCTTCACGCTGGAACGCGGCCTCATCTCCGGTGCGACACTGCGCTATATCGACCATGGTACGGGCCAGGATCTGGTGCTGGACGGGGTCGATGCCGAGATTTCCATCCCCGATTTCACCGGGCCCTTCACCCTGACGGCGCGCGCGGTCGCCTCTGGTCAGCCGCTGTCGATCAGCGCCGAAGGCGGGGTGTTTTCCGCCTTTGCCGATGGGCGGGTGGTGCCGCTGACGCTTGATCTGACCATCGGGCAGAACCGGATCGGCTTTGTCGGGCGCGGCGGCTGGGCGCCCCGGGCGGCCGAGGGCGCGCTGACCGCCAGTCTTTCCGATATCCCCGCCCTCGGGGCGGCGTTCGGAACGGCGGTCTCCGCCCCTCCGGCGGGCTTTGGCGCCGAAAGGCTTTCCGTCACCGGCCAGGTGGTGCTGGATGAAAAAGGCGCGCTCTATCTTCGCGGCGCCGAAATCCTCGCGGATAACAACCGCCTGCTCGGGGATCTTGATCTGAGCCAGGGCGAGGCGCGTCCGAAAATCTCGGGCAATCTGCGCGCCGATGCGCTGGATTTCCGCGGCCTCTCGGGCGGCGGTGACAGAATCGCACCCGGCGGCGGCGCGGCAGGCGGCATGGAGGCTGCGGGCTGGCCAAAGGATCATATCGATGTCTCGGCGCTTGGCCTCATCGACGCCAATATCAGCCTCGCCGCCAATTCGGTCGATCTGGGCGTGGTGAAATTCGGCGAAACCCGGTTTATGCTGACCATTGACCGCGCGCGCGCGGTGTTCGACTTGCGCCAGCTCGCGGCCTATGGCGGCGCGGTCAGCGGCGAATTCGTGGTCAACGGGCGGGGCGGGTTGTCGGTCGGGGGAACCCTTTCGCTTGTCGGGCTCGATTCCGCGCCGCTGATGCAGGATCTTGCCGGCTGGGACCGGATGATCACCAAGGCGAGCCTCAATCTGAAATTCCTCGGCATCGGCAATTCCATCGACGAGATCATGCGCAGTCTGAAAGGCGATGGCAGCCTGACGCTGGGCAAGGGCGAGCTTCGGGGGCTCGATATCGCGGGCATGCTGCGCCGGCTCGACACCTCTTATGTCGGCGAGGGGCAGAAGACGATTTTCGACGGGATCGCCGGCACATTCACCATTCTGGACGGCAATCTCACCACCAGTGACCTGAGCCTCGTCGCCCCCTACCTGACCGCAAGCGGCGCGGGTCGCATCGGGCTGGGCGGCCGCGATCTCGACATGAGGCTGCGCCCGACCGCCTTCCCGGGGGGCGGTGAGGGCACCGGCGGCGTGATGGTGCCCTTGCGGATCACCGGCTCCTGGGCCGATCCAACCTATCGGCTGGATCTCGAGGCCATCGCCCGTGAAAAAATGGAGGCCGAGGCAAAGGCCGCCGAGGAACGGCTGAAGGCCGAGGCGAAAGAGGCAGAAGCGCGGGCGAAAGCCGAGCTGGAGGCAAAGCTGAAATCCGAGCTCGGGATCGAGGCCGCCGCAGAGGAAAGCCTGCAGGATGCCGCCAAACGCCGCGCCCGCGAGGCGGTGTCACAGGAAGCGGGACGGCTTCTGGAAGGGATCCTTGGTGGCAACTGATCTGCTGGCTGAGCTGACAGCGGCCGAGACAGGGGTCTGGCAGGGCTGGTCACGGGAGATGCCACAGCAGACGGGGCGGCGCTGGATGACAGCTTTCCGGGAGTCTGTCCGAGCGGGTTTTCTGACAAAGCCGGCCATATGGGCCAGCTCGCTGAGGGCCCGGTGATGGAGCATTTCCGGCTTTCAGAGCTGCGCGTGATGCGCCCGGGCCGTATCGGTCTGCATGACCTGAACCCGCGTGATTCGGATGCGTCTGGCAAGGCGCCTCCCGGCACCGTTGCGCCGGGGCTGGACGAAGCTACGCAGCTTGCGCTCCTGGCCTGTCGCGCCGGTTTTCGCCGCACGGGCGCAACGCGCGAGGAGGCTTACTATGTCAGTTCGCTCTGGCGCCGGCAGGGCGGAGCCTGGATCAGTCTCTTCAGCCAGGATACGCCGGTCGCAAACATCCCGGGCTGATCCGGCAGACAGCGGAGCGGGAAAAACCTTCAGGACAACAGAAAAAGGGCCGGGAAACCCCGGCCCTTTTCCAAATATTACGCCGGCTCAGTTGGTCGGGCGGATATAGATTTCGACGCGGCGGTTCTTTGCACGACCATCGGCGGTCTGGTTCGAGGCCACCGGCACATCTTCGCCCCGGCCAATGGCCGAGATCCGGCCCGCCGGCACGCCATTATTGCGCAAAACGGCGGCAACCGAATTCGCGCGGCGCTGCGACAGGTCGAGGTTATAGGCCGCAGCCCCGGTCGAATCGGTATGGCCGATGATCTGGACCTGGCTGTTCGGATAGCGCGTCAGGCTTTGAGACACGGCGCGCAGATCGCCTTGCAGCGAGCCCGAAAGCGTCGCGCTGTCGGTCGCGAACAGCAGATCCTGCGGCATGTTCACCAGCAGGTAATCGCCATGATTGGTGACATTGACGCCCGGCGACATCTGCGAGCGCAGCTCGGCCGCCTGCTGATCCAGCGTCGCCCCGACGGCGCCGCCCGCAAGGGCACCAATCACACCGCCGACGGCCGCCTTGGCCAGACGGTTGTCGCCGCCCGAGCTGGCGCCCGCCGCCGCGCCGACCAGACCGCCCATGATGGCGCCTTGCTGGGAGCGGGCATTGGGATTGTCGGGATAGGCATTCGGATCGACGCAGCCCGACAGGCCGATGGCGCAAACCGAAGCAAGAAGAATAGAAATCCTGGTCATAGTGCTGCTCTTGTCTGACAGAGGTGTGGCCCGCGAAAGACCGGGCTTGTCCCATCCTATATCACCTGGACCGGATCGGTGACAGTGGGGTGACGCTGATATGTCCCATGCGCGGCTCTGTGCCGATCGGCCCGCATATTTCGGCTTTCCGATCAACAGGGATGAGGGATGGTTTTCCTCTTGATCCAAATACTCCCGCCGGAGGCATCCGCCCTCCGCCAGAGGGCAATCCCGCTGCAATCGGCGCAAAACGCTTGTTTCCCGCCCTCCTGCCATGGCAAAGCCCTGCCATGATACGCCAGCTCGATTATAATGCGATGCACGCCGTCTTCACCCGCTTCCGGGAAACCGAAGCCGAACCGAAGGGCGAGCTTGACCACTCCAACGCCTTCACGCTGCTGGTGGCGGTGGCCTTGTCTGCCCAGGCCACCGACAAGGGCGTGAACCGCGCGACGCGCGCGCTGTTCGAGATCGCCGATACGCCGGAAAAGATGCTCGCGCTTGGCGAAGAGCGTCTGATCGACCATATCAAAACCATCGGCCTTTTTCGCAACAAGGCGAAAAACGTCATCAAACTCAGCCAGCGCCTGATCGATGAATATGGCGGCGAAGTGCCGTCCTCGCGCGCGGCGCTGGTGACGCTGCCCGGGGTCGGCAGGAAAACCGCCAATGTCGTGCTGAATATGTGGTTCCGCATCCCGGCCCAGGCCGTCGACACCCATATTTTCCGCATCGGCAACCGCAGCGGCATCTGCCCGGGCCGCGACGAGACCGCCGTCGAGCGCGCCATCGAAGACAATGTCCCCGCCGAATTCCAGCAACACGCGCATCACTGGCTCATCCTGCATGGGCGGTATATCTGTGTCGCGCGAAACCCCAAATGCGGCATCTGCCCGATCAGAGACTGGTGCCTTTTCGAGGAGAAGACATGAAGAAATACCAGGTCGTGGGCATCGGAAATGCCATCGTGGATGTGCTCTCCACCGCAGATGACAGCTTTCTGACGCGCAGCGGCATCGAAAAGGGCATCATGCAGCTGGTCGAGCGCGAGCGGGGCGAGTTTCTCTATGATGCGATGGACAACCGTCGCGAGGCGCCGGGCGGCTCGGTTGCGAATACCATCGCGGGCCTTGGCAGCCTTGGCCTTTCGACCGGCTTTATCGGCCGGGTCAGCGATGATGGCCTTGGTCGCTTCTACGCGCAAAGCATGGCGGATGAGGGCACCGATTTCGTCAATCCACCGGTGCCGGGCGCAGAGCTTCCGACCTCGCGTTCGATGATCTTCGTCTCGCCCGATGGCGAGCGCTCGATGAACACCTATCTCGGGGTCTCATCCGAACTCGGGCCAGAGGATGTGTCGGATTCGGTTGCCGGTGGCGCCGGGATCCTGTTCCTCGAGGGCTATCTTTACGACAAGGACAAGGGCAAGGCGGCGTTTGAGCGCGCGGCAAAGCTGACCCGTCAGGGCGGCGGCAAGGCCGGGATCGCACTTTCGGACCCGTTCTGCGTCGACCGTCACCGCGACAGTTTCCGCAAGCTGGTGAAAGACCTCGATTACGTCATCGGCAATGAACATGAATGGGCCTCGCTTTACGAGACCGATCTGTCATCGGCGCTGGAACAGGCGGCGCAGGATGCCGGGCTGGTGGTCTGCACCCGCTCTGGCTCCGAAGTGATCCTGATCCGCGGCGATGAGCAGGTGGTGGTGCCGGTCACCCGCGTGGTGCCGGTCGATGCGACCGGGGCAGGGGACCAGTTCGCGGCGGGCTTCCTCTATGGTCTCGCGACCGGGGCCTCGCTCGAGGTGTCAGGCCGGATGGGCTGCGTTGCCGCAGCCGAGGTGATCGGCCATTTCGGCGCGCGCCCCGAGGCGGATGTGATCGGTCTGTTCCGCGCCGCAGGTCTGGTGTCCGGCTGACCACAGGAAAGCCGGGCGCATCCCCGCGCCCGGTTTCTTACAGAGAAATCGGGCCGCCGCCTGTTGCAGCGGTCCGGGCCAAGCGGGCAACCAATGCGGTTTCCGTGCAGGACAAGCTCGCGGGAGCTCCCCTTTTCTGGCGAGAGGCTGATCTGTGATGCCGCCGCCGATGATCAGCCCGACACCCCCGGGACCGGTCCGGTGCACTCCCGGCCGCAATGCCGGAACCGGCCGTCAGTGAGCCAGTCTGACAAAGCGAAAGCTGCATCTGGGGGCAGGCGCCTCTGATCAGGGTTGCGCGACAGGGCCTGCCGAGAGGCATTCGGCGAGATGCCGGGCGGTCGATGTCAGCAGCAGCGTATAGAGGTCCGGTCCCGGGTCCATCGCCGTCCCCACGGGGTCAAGCGCGGCGCCGATCCGGACACCGGTGTTTTCAGCCACCCGTTCCGCCAGAACCGGGTCCTGTCCGGCCTCGGGGAAAAGGCAGACCACCTCTCCGGCTGCGACTTTCGCGCGCAGTTCGGTGAGGTGTTTCGCGCCCGGCGTGCTGGCATCCCCCGGCGAAATTGCGCCGGCAGAGCTGAGCCCGTAATGCGCGGTGAAATAGCCCCAGGCGTCGTGAAAGCTTACGAAAGGCTGGTCTTTGACCGGGGCGAGCAGCGCCTGCGCCTCGGTATCGGCGGCAGTGATTTTCTTTGCGGCAGCGGTCGCATTGGCCTGATAGGCGGCTGCGTTCTCCGGATCCAGCCGGCCCAGTTCTGCCGCGATCACCCCGAGCCAGAGCCGGCCATTTGCGGGATCGAGCCAGGCATGCGGGTCGGTTCCCTCATGGGAGTGATCATGGCCATGGTCGTGACCGTCGTCCGCGGCCTCGCCATGGTCATGTCCGTCTTCATGGCTGTGCTCTTGATCATTTCCGTGGTCGTGATCATGCCCCTCTGCATCGCCGTTTGTGCCATAGTTCTGCAGATGCGTGCCCTTTGCCGCGAGGAGGCCGAGCACCGCCGCGCCGGACGGCCGCAGCGCGAGCGGCTGTTCAATCCAGGGCGTCAGCTCCGGCCCGATCAGCACCACCAGATCCGCCGCCGAGAGCGCGCGCGCCTGGGAGGGGCGGAGCTGGAAATGATGTTCGGACGCGCCGGGTTCCAGCAGAAGATCGGGCTGGCCGAGATCCCCCATCACCGCTGCGACCAGCGCATGGACCGGCGGGATATCGGTCACCACTTTCGGCACTTCGGCAAAGGCGGCGGTGGCAAGGGCCGCAGGAAGGAGAGCGGCGCTGCCAAGCAGGATGGCGGCGCTGGAAAGGGTGTTCGATATGATATAACGCATGAGACAGGTCTTCCGCTTGAGAGGCGTATGATCTATGTATGTAATACCATAACACGTCAAGGGGCCAATATGGCGCATGATCACGCATCAGATTGTCCGGCCTGCCAGGAGCCGGCTGCGGCCTTTGCCCGCCATGATCATGCCCATTGCGCCCAGGATGTGCTGGAACGCGCCGATGGGCTGGTTGCCCTCAGCGGTGCGCGGCTGACGCCGGTGCGGCGGCGGGTTCTGGAGATCCTGCTGGAGGAACATCGCGCCATGGGGGCCTATGATGTGCTCAAGCGCCTTGCAGCCGAGGGCTATGGCAATCAGCCGCCGGTCGCTTACCGGGCGCTGGAATTCCTTGTTGAACAGGGGCTTGCCCATCGGGTGCGGCGGCTGAACGCGTTTACCGCCTGTATGCATCCCGGCGAGGCCCATGCGCCCGCTTTCCTGATCTGCCGCCTCTGCAACACCGTGGCCGAGGCCCCGGCAGCGGCGGTGCGCGAGGCGCTGGACGCTGCCGCCGGCCTTCTTGGCTTCCGCGTTGAACGCTCGACCGTCGAGGCGCTCGGCCTTTGCCCCAGCTGCCAGGAGCAGGCGGCGTGAGCGCGGGCAGCCTGCTCAGCGCGACCGGTATCTGCATCCGTTTTGGCGGCGATGAGGTGCTGCATGACATTTCGCTTGGCGTCGAGCCTGGCGAGATCGTCACCATTCTTGGCCCGAACGGTTCGGGGAAATCGACGCTCCTGCGTGCGCTTCTTGGCATTCTGCCGCTGAGCAAGGGCAGTATCACCCGCGCCCCGGGGCTCCGGATCGGCTATGTGCCGCAGCGGCTGGTGATCGAGCGGACCATGCCGCTGAGCCTGCGGCGCTTTCTGTCGCTGCCCGCGCGTGTGACCGATGCGCGGGCCGCAGCCGCGCTGGCCCAGGTCGGGCTGGACGGCAAGGGGGGCTTGCAGATGGCCGCGCTGTCGGGCGGGCAGATGCAGCGGGCGCTGCTGGCGCGGGCGCTGCTGTCCAACCCGCAGCTGCTGATTCTGGACGAGCCGACCCAGGGCCTCGATCAGCCGGGCGAGGCGGCTTTTTACCGGCTGATCGAGGAGGTGCGGGCCGGGACCGGTGCTGCCGTCCTGATGGTCAGCCATGATCTGCATGTGGTCATGGCGGCGAGCGACCGGGTGATCTGCCTCAATGGTCATATCTGTTGTCAGGGCACGCCGCAGGTGGTCTCGACCGCGCCGGAATATCGCGCGCTTTTCGGCATGGGCACCCATGGAGCACTGGCGCTCTATCGCCATGAACACGATCATGATCATAACGGGCCGCAGGATCATCACTGCGGCCATGATCACGACCATCCGCATGATCATCACCACCATCACGGAAACGCCCCGCATGTTTGACGATCTGGTAACCCGCGCGACGCTTGCGGGGGCAGGGCTTTCGCTTGCGACCGGCCCGCTTGGCTGTTTCGTCATCTGGCGGCGCATGGCCTATTTCGGCGATGCGACCGCGCATGCCGCGATCCTTGGCGTGGCGCTGGCGCTGGCGGTGGATCTGCCGGTAAGCCTTGGCACCCTGGTCGTGGCGCTCGCGATGGCGGTGACGGTGGCAGCGCTGGCGGCCCGGGGCTGGGCGATGGATACGGTGCTGGGCGTGCTGTCGCATTCCGCGCTGGCCTTTGGCCTGGTGGCGGTCAGCTATTTCCCGACCGTGCGCAGCGATCTGTCCTCCTGGCTTTTCGGCGATATCCTCGCGGTTGGCACTGGCGACCTTGCCTGGATATGGATCGGCGCGGGGCTTGTGGCGGCACTGATCGCCTGGCGCTGGCAGGCGCTTTTGACCACGACGCTGAGCGAGGATCTCGCCCATGCCTCGGGCCTTAACCCCGCGCGGGAACGGCTGGTGCTGGTCGTGGCGCTGGCGGTGGTGGTTGCGGTGGCGCTGAAGCTGGTCGGTGCGCTTTTGATCGCGGCCATGCTGATCATCCCGGCGGCCAGCGCGCGCTGGCTGGCGCGCGGGCCCGAGGCGATGGCGGTGCTGGCGGTCGGGTTTGGCGTGGCCTCGGTCTTTCTGGGGCTGCAACTCTCGCTCTGGCAGGACACGCCGGCGGGGCCTTCGGTCATTGTCGCGGCGGCGGGGCTCTTCGCGCTGGCAGGGCTGATCCCGGGGCTTCTGGCCCGGATCAGGCCCGCATCCCGGCAGGGCTGAGGCTGGCAGGGCTGAGGCCGGCAGCGCTGCAGGAAAGCGCGGCATCTGGCTGAAAACTGCCGCGCCATTGCCCGAGACCTGCCCGATTTCTGCAATATCCCGGGGTCCGGACGGCATGGTGCCCGATGGCTCTGCAGGTGTGGAATGCGTTTTATCAATATACTGGTCGGTATCATCCTGCCGGCGGCGGCCCTGACCGCCTGGCTGTGGTTTGGCTTTCAGAAGACCAATCAGGCCAATCTGGAGGAGGGGCTCGATCAGGTCACCTTTGACCAATACGTCCTTGCCTGGGCCTCGCACCTTGGCAGCGGCGACAAATCGCACCTGCCCGGCGGGGGGGTGACGACGCTGGCCGATATGTTCCCCGAGGCGCCGGAGGGCTGGACCCGCCGGACAGTATCCAGGGCAGATGGCAAGGCGCTTGCGGTCAAGGGGCTGGACCCGCGCCGCCAGGCCTTGCTGAAAGATGCCGCGATCAAGGACAGTGGCGAGGGCATCGAGCAGGCCAGGGCGGCCTGGGATACGCCCGACGGTGTTCTGGTCGCGGAACTGGTGCGCTATCCCGACACGCTCTTTGCCACGCCCGTCGGGGCAAGCGTGCTGGACCAGAACCGCGCAGCTTTTGGCCTGACCGGCAATCAGCCATTGCTGAACATCGCGGGGCTTGAGATCCGCGAGGCGCAGCTGGCGCCGCAGATCCCGGCCCGCGTGCTGCGCGCCGGGATTGACGGGCAGGTCGTGCTGCGCGTCTCGGCGCCGAAACGGATGTCGGACGAGACTTTGCTGAGCTTTTTCGCCACGCTGAATGTCGCGGCGATGAATGCGCGCCTGGCGGCGCCAATCACGGGGATGGGCGAGGTGAAGGACGGGAAAAAGCGCCTCGCTGTGCTGGTTGCGGGCATGTCTGACGCCCAGCGGGCCTTGCTGGAAGAGGCCGGCGCGGGGTTCAGCACTGATTATGCCCGCATTGCCGCCGCGCGCGAGGCGCTCTGGGCCGGGCTGAGCGAAGCCGATCTCGCTGCGGCTGAGGCCGATCTGGGCGCGGGCGCTGCACCGGAAGAGGCGGTGGCGCTCCGGCGGGGTGTCGGAAAGAATGATCCTGGCCGCAGCAGTTTCAGGACCGGCGGCAAGGGCAGCGGTTTGCAGGATGACTGCAAAAAGGTCGGCGGTCGCAAGACCTGTGGCGTGGCGGCGCCCCAGGCAGAATAAGCGCCTGCCGCCGCCGGCCGGCCTGGCCCGGGCCCGTGTCTTCGATTGCGAAGGCCGCGCGCAGGGACGGGCCGGCCGGCGGATCAATCACCATCCGGGGGCGCCTATGTCATCGCGCCTCCTCCGGGCGCGGGCTGCGCAGTCACGCGTGGCCTGTACCAGGCCCTCGCAAGGGACGGCCCGTAGTCCCGCGAACTGCGCTGATGTCGCTTTTTGACGCTATGGGTCGTGCGGTGCAGCCCTGTCTTCTGCCGCTCTGGCAGTAATGATCCACGATATTCCGCCAAGATCATCCCGCCGGAGAAGCCCAGATGAAAACCCATGTCAAAGCCCTCGTCGTTGGCGGCGGTGCCGTTGGCACTTCGATTGCCTATCACCTGCAAAAGGCCGGCTGGGAGACGATGCTGGTCGAACGTGACGAGCTGACCTCCGGCTCGACCTGGCACGCCGCCGGCCTGCTGCCTTTGTTCAACATGGGCTATGCCACCACCCATATCCATAAATATTCGGTCGATTTCTATAAGGGGCTCGAGGCTGAAACCGGCCTCAATGCCGGGTTCTCGATCTGTGGCAACCTGCGCATGGCGCAGACCGACGCCCGGATGGACGAATATATGCTCTATTCCTCGGTCGCCGAGACCGCAGGCGTTTACCACGAATTCCTGACGCCTTCGCAGATGAAAGAGCGCTGGCCGCTCCTGCGAACCGATGATCTGATCGGCGCGCTCTTCCACCCGCAGGACGGCTATATCAACCCCGCCGATGTGACCCAGGCCATGGCCAAGGGCGCGCGCCAGCTGGGCGTGACGATCGAGCGCAAGATCCAGGTGGATGGCTATCGCTGGACGGGGTCGGAATGGATCGTCTCGGTCACCCGTATGGCGGATGTCGGTGGCAATCTGGTGCCTACGGACGAGAAGTTCGAGATCCATGCCGAGCATGTCGTCACCGCGACCGGCAACCACTCGCAGCGCACCGCGCGCCTTCTGGGCATCAAGATCCCCGCGATCCCGGTCGAGCATCAGTTCATCGTGACCGAGCCCGACCCGGCTCTGGTCGCCTACCGCGCCGCCGGCAATCCCGAGCACCCCGTCCTGCGCGATGCCGATGCGAAATGGTATGTCCGTGAAGAGCGTGGCGGCTGGATCCTCGGCCCCTATGAGAAGGGCTCCCCGGCGCGCTTCCCCTACGGTGTGCCCGACAGCTTCCGCGCCGACCTCTTCCCGCTCGATCTGGAGCGGATCGAGGCGGAATATATGTCGATGATCCACCGGCTGCCCTCGTCGGAAGTTGTTGGTCTGAAAGACGATTTCAACGGCCCGATCTGCTACACGCCCGATGGCAACCCGCTGGTCGGCCCGGCGCCGGGCCTGCGCAATATGTGGCTGGCGGAAGGATTCAGCTTCGGGATCACCGCCGCTGGCGGCACCGGCTATTACCTCGCGCAGATGATGGTGCAGGGTGAGGCCGAGATCGACATGGCGTCCCTTGATCCGAAACGCTACGGGTCCTGGATGACCACCGAATATGCGGTGAAAAAGAATGAGGAATGCTATGAGCATGTCTTCATCCTCCACCACCCGGACGAGGAGCGTGAGGCGGCCCGCCCGCTGCGCACCGCGCCCGCCTATGACCGCCAGCTCGCGCTTGGCGCGCAGATGGGTCAGGTCAATGGCTGGGAACGTCCGAACTATTACGGCCCGCTCGATGCCCCCGCCGATTTCGACCACAATTCCCGCAGCTTCCGCCGCGGCGCCTGGTGGGAATATGCAGAGCGCGAGGCGAAATCCGTGCGCGAGACCTGCGGCATCATCGACGCCTCCGCCTTCACCAAGCACCTCCTGCGGGGCCCGGGCGCGACCGCCTTCCTCGACCATTTCACCTGCAATAAACTGCCGAAGATCGGCCGCATCAATCTGACCTATGCGCTGACCGAAGCCGGCACCACCCGCACCGAATATACCATCGTGCGTCTGGCCGAGGATGAATATTATCTGATCTCGGCCGGGGCCTGGACCGCCTATGACGCTGATTTCCTGCATAAAGCGGCGGAAGACTTCATCGCAGCCGGTGGCGGTCATATCGACATCCATGACATCACCACGCAATGGGGTGTCTTTGCTCTGGCCGGCCCGACCGCGCGCGCTATCCTTAATGAGATCGTCAAAGACGCAAACCCGGAAACTGTGCTTTCGAACAAACGCTTCCCCTGGCTGTCATATCGCGACATCGAGCTCGGCATGTGTCCGGTCCGCGCGATCCGGGTCGCCTATACCGGCGAACTCGGCTGGGAGCTGCATTACCCGATCGAATTTGGCCGCTACCTCTGGGATCTGCTGCTCAAAGCCGGTGAGAAACATGGCCTGACCCCGGTCGGCGCCCGCGCGCAAAACTGGCTGCGCCAGGAAAAGAGTTACCGGGCGTTTGGAACCGAACTTGGCCGCGATGCAACGCCGCTGGAGGCTGCGCTCGACCGTTTTGTCGATCTGGAGAAAGACTTCCGCGGCAAGCAGGCGATGCTCGAGACCGGCGTGCGGGCGAAATGCGTGACCGTGCTGATCGACGGGCCGTCGGATACCGATCCCTGGGGCAAGGAGGCGCTGCTTCTGAATGGCGAGAAAATCGGGCGCCTGACCTCGGGCGGCTGGTCGGTGGTCTTCGGCAAGCAGATCGGCATGGGCTATGTCCGCCCGGACCTGGCCGAGGTCGGCACGAAGCTGAAGGTGAAAATGCTGTTGAAAGAATGGGATGCGGTTGTGGTCGAAGACAGCCCGCATGACCCGGCCAATCTCCGCATCCGCGTCGACGGCTGACCATTGGCCAGCGTCCGGGGCTCTGCCCCGGACCCCGGAGTATTTGGATCAAGAGGAATTCACACGAAAGGCCGGTATCCGCTTTGGGTGCCGGCTTTAATATTTCCTCTTGACCTAAATACTCCGGGGGTGCGGGGGCTGGCCCCCGCCTGGCTCGCGTTACGGCGCGCGTGCCGCCAGCCAGGCGTTCCACTGCGAGGCATTGCCCTCATAGACATTGATGTCGACCGCGCCCTTGATACCGGGGATCAATCCTGTCGAGGTATATTGCCAGAACAGCCAGTGATGCCTGTCATACAGGTCCTGCGGATGTTTCGCGACCGCACGCAGCCAGAAGTCGGCCCCGGTGACCTTCCACATCTGATTGTCTTCGAAAAAGTCGATCGAGGTATAGAGGATCGGCTTTTGCCCGTAATGGCGGGTCAGGATATCGATGAAGATACGCGCGTCTTCGCGGATCACCGCAGGATCACGACGGATGGTGCAGGTCGGCGAGAAAGGGGTCCATTCCATATCGAGGACCGGGGGCAAACCGCCTGCCACTTTCGGTACATTGCGGATGAACCAGCGCGCCTGTTCCTCTGCCGAACGGCAGTGGTAGAAGAAGTGATAGGCGCCACGCCGGACACCGGCGCGACCGGCGCCGCGCCAGTGTTCTTCGAACATCGGATCGACCCGGTCGCCGCCTTCGGTGGCCTTGATGAAGGCGAAATTGACGCCATTGGCGCGGGCGGTCACCCAGTCCACTTCTGTCTGGTAGCGCGCGACGTCGATCCCATGCACGGCATAGCCCTGCGGGGGTTTGCCGCCCCAGCCGGTGACCGGCTTTGCATCGCCGAAATTCGGCGCGGTCACGACATTGGACGCGATTGGGGCGGAGGGCCGCGCGGCGGGGCGGTCTCTGGACCCGGTGCCACCACAGGCGGCGAGGGTCAGGCTCAGGGCGAGTGCGATCAGGATACGGGTCATGGCGCGGATCGTCGCCGATCCGGGCCGGGCTGTCACGGGGTCATTTTGCCGGTGGGCGGGCCTTTCTTACGCAAAGCGCGCGGGGGCGAGCGCGGCGACCAGGTCGGGCGCAAGATCCGGTCTTTGCCCAAGGATCAGCGCGGCCGCGAGCTGGCTGGCCGCCGGGCAGGTCTGGAAACCATAGCCGCCCTGGCCTGCCAGCCAGAAGAACCCCGCCTGCTTTGGTGCAAAGCCGATCACGGGCTGACGGTCGGGCGAAAAGGTCCGCAGCCCCGCCCAGCTTGCGAGGAGCCGCGTTACCGGCCCGGTCACGCAATCCTCATAACGCGCAAGGCCCTCGGCCAGCACCATATCATCGGCCCAGGCATCATGCGGGGCATCAACCGGGTCTTCTTCGGCCGGCGAGACGATCAGCGCGCCGGCATCGGGTTTCATATACCAGGTCTCTTCCGGGCCGAAGACCATCGGCCAGCGGGCCACATCCACCCCCGCAGGCGCCGGGATCCGCGCCATGGAACGGCGCAGCGGCCTGAACCCGAGGGGCGCGATTCCCGCGAGGGCCGCGACCTCATCGACCCAGGCGCCGGCGGCATTGATCAGCACTTGCGCCCGCGCCTCGCCGCCCTGCCAGCTGACATGCCAGCCGCCGCCCTCGCGCCGGATCCCGGTCACCCGCGCCCTGACCCGGATCTGAGCCCCCGCCGTCCGGGCCTCACGGGCGAAATTCTGCAGGAGCAGATCGGTGTCAATATCTTCGGCGGATGTGGAATGCGCCGCGAGGGTGATGCGGTCCGGCCGCAGGATCGGCACCATTGCTCTCGCCTCATGCGGTGAGATCTGCGTCATTTCCATGGCCTGCGCCTCGGCTTTGAACGCGTCTTCCTCACCGGGGCCTGCGACCATAAGAAGACCGCGCGGGGTTAAAATATCCGCCGTCGCACGGAAATGCGGCTCCGAGGCTTTCGACAGCGCCACCACTGCCGGCGGGCCGTAATTCGGCTCGTAAAGCGCGGCCGAGCGGCCCGAGGCGTGATGCGCCAGCTGATCCTCGGCCTCGAGAAGCAGCACCCGCCCGGCGGGGGCCAGCCTGGCAGCCAGCGAGATCCCCGCGATCCCGCCGCCGATGATGATGAAATCCTGGTCCATGCGCTTCCTCCTCGCCCTGACCGGATAAGCCATTGTTTCGCGAGCCTCGCAAGTGGTCCGGAGATGCGCGGTCTGTGGCACAGGACGGGTGGAAATTAACCAGGTCCGCAAAGAGGAGTCCCTGCTTTCAGCGGGGTGGGTTAATCTTTTGTTAATCTTTTGCGATTCGCCGAAGATCTGTGTTTTGAAGACCTGTATTGTCCGGCCAGGGCGGTTGTTGCCCGCCAGTGTCGGTCCTGTCTGCCCTGTTTTGTCTTTTGTGCCCCCTGTAACCAGTTCCGCTCCTGTTGTGAGTATCGTGCCAGTTCCGTCTGTCCTTCCCGCGCAATCCTCGCTGATTGTCCATCTTGGCCCACATAAGACCGGATCCACGGCGATCCAGAATATGCTGAGGCAGAACACCGCGCTTTTGCTGTCGGCGGGGGTTTCCACCCTTGCCGGGCCGCTGCCATCGCAGGCCGGAAAGGCTCTGGCCGCCAAAGATTTCGATGCGGCCAAGGGGCTTCTGACCCGGCTTGACCATGAGATCGGCAAAAGTCCGAGCCCGGTCACCATCCTTTCGCAAGAGGATTTCGCCGGCGATCTGTTCGGCCGCACCAATGCCACGCAGGTCTATCCGACACTGGTGAAAAACATCCGCATCATGTCGCGGATCTTTGCGCGCCACCGGCCGGTTTTCATCTTTTTCCGCCGCGAGGAAAAGGAATGGCTGCGCAGCTGCTATGCTCAGCATCTGCGCTATCACGCCAAATTCTCGCGCTTTGTGGATTTCTCGGCGGCGGTCAGGGATTTCAGCTGGGAAGATCTGACGGCAAAACTGGAAGAGACCTTTCCCGGGACGGTTTTCATCGAAGAGTATCGCCGCGCGCCGGACCATGGGGTGACGCGGCTTTTATCCTATGCCGGGTTCCAGGCGCTGCCACAGGGGTTTGATGGCTCGGCGATGGTGCAGAATCTGTCGCTGCCCGCTGAGACGCTGGCGCGGCTGGAACGGCTCAACCGCTTTGCCGATAATGCCAAACTCCTGCCGGTTTATAAAGAGCGGCTGCTTGCGGCGGATCAGGCCGGGGCATGCGGGGGAGAGGACCCGGCCTGGCCGCCCGCGCCGCCGCCGGATGTGCCGGGGCTTTCCGCCCTTGCCCGCCGGGCGGCGGAGCGGGTGGGGGCGCCGGAGCAGGTCGCCGATATCCTGCCAGGCCCCGACACTGACCTGGCCGCGCTTGGCGCAAGTCAGATGCCCGCCGATGCCGAAATGCCCCAGGTCAGCCGCAGCGATATGCGCGACCAGGCCGATATTCTGCGCTATCATTTCCGCGGTCGCAGCGAACTGGCCTGGACGCTGGGCCTGACGATCTCGTGCCTGCGCCGCGATACCCAGCTGACCGACAAGGCCCGTGATCTTTTCCATCGCATCTGGCGTGAGGAGGGGAAGCATCTCGCGGCGGAGCTCAGCACGCGCTGGCTGATCTCGAGTCTGCAGACCTTCCTCGATCATGGCCGGAACGAGGCGCAGCGCCTGATCGGCGGCATCGGCTATTTCTACGCCAATATGATGAAGATCTATGAGGGCGAGCGCGCCATTGAAGGGCATGAGACCAATGCGGTCTATCCCGGTTCCGAGGCGCAAACAAAAAATGGCTTTCGCGGCATGGACCGCTACAGCCTTGGCGGCACGGATCTTTTGCTCAACACCAATGCTCTGGCGCTGAGCTATGCGGCGGCCGATCCGGTGGCGGGGCTGATCCTTGAAGAGCTGCTTTTGCGGGTGAAGCACAGCCATTCGGTCTTTTCGCGCAATGACCTGAGCCGGGCAGAGCTGGGCATCTCGCAGCCTGGTTTCGCCAATACCTGGACCTTTTTTGACGAGGTGGCGCCGCGCGCATGTGAGGGCGCGCGTGTGCGGTAACGGACCTGGAGGCGGACCTGGCCCTGGGCTGGGCGTGGCAGGCCGCGCGCCGGGATGACAGGCCAGGTGATCGCCGGGTGCCATAACCGGCTCTGACAGTCAGGGATCATTTCCGGATGCAATGGGGGTTATCCGCGAAACCGCTGCGCCTGATCAGCCTCTTGCCTTATTTCGTGCTGGTCCTTGCAGGCGCGGCGGCTGACGGGCCCGGCGGAGAGCCGGCTTGCTGCGAGGCAGGCAGATTGCTAACAACGGCCTGATCCTGAACGGAAAGCGAGCCCCTAAGTGTTGTCTCTGCCCCTGTCCGCGCCGGTTTTGATCCTTGCGATGCGCCGCCGCGCCGCCCGGGGCTGAGCGATGTTTCCCGCAGCCCTTGTCGCCGCGCTGATCGGCTTTGGATCCAGCATCGCAATCGTGCTTTCAGCTGCGACTGCGGTGGGGGCGAGCCCGGCCCAGACCACCAGCTGGATCCTGGCACTCTGTCTCGCAAAGGCGGCGGGTTCGGCCTTTCTGTCCTGGCGATACCGCGTACCGGCGGTGCTGGCCTGGTCGACGCCCGGGGCGGCGCTGATCGCGGCCAGTGCCGGCGTGAACATGGCCGAGGCGGCAGGCGCCTTTATCATCGCGGGCCTTCTGGTGGCATTGACCGGGGTGATCGGGCCGCTGGGGCGGTTGATCCGGGCGATCCCGGACGGAATTGCGGGGGCGATGCTGGCCGGCGTTCTGCTGCCTTTTTCCATGGCAGGGGCAAGGGTTGCGGGCGAGAGCCCGGGTCTTGTGCTGCCGATGGTTGCGGTCTTTGCGCTGGTGCGGCTTTTCAATGCGCCGATGGCGGTGCTGGCGGCCTTGTTCGCGGGGCTCGGTGCGACAGTCATCACCGGAGCGGCGGCCTGGCCGGATCTGACCTTCCACCTGCCGGGCCTTGTTCTTGTCGTACCGGAATTCTCGCCCGGGGTGCTGATCGGCCTCGCAGTGCCGCTCTATCTGGTGAATATGGCCTCACAGAACCTGCCGGGCTTTGCGACGATGCGGGCGTCCGGATACGAGCCGCCGGTCTCGCCCGCGCTTGGGGTGACAGGCGGGCTCTCGGCGCTTGCCGGGCTGTTCGGGGCCCATAGCGTGACGATGGCCGCAATCACGGCTGCGATCTGTATGGGGCCGGATGTGCATTCCGATCCGGCGCGGCGCTGGAAGGTGGGAATCGTCTATGCGGCGATCTGGATCTGCCTCGGTCTGTTCAGCCCGATGATCCTGATGCTGCTCACAGCGCTGCCGGCTGCGGTGATGGTGACGCTGGTGGCGCTGGCGCTGCTGGGGCCACTGACCGGAGCATTGGCGACCGCCTGCGCCGCGCCCGATCAGCGATTCTCGGCCACGCTGACGCTTGCAGTCAGCGCCTCTGGTATGACGGCCTTCGGGATCGGAGCGGCGTTCTGGGGGCTTATGGCCGGCATTACCATCTTCGGGCTGGAAAGGCTGCACGCCGCCCGCCTGAGGTGAGCGCCGATTTCTTCAAAGAAATCGGGCCGGAATTTTGGAAAATTCCGGCGTCGCCCCCGGTTGGGGCCGCGATCAGAAGGGGATTTCATCATCCGCACTGGCGGCGGTCACGAAGCCGGCTTTCACATGTTTCACACCGGCTTTCTCGAATTCGACCTCAAGTGTATCGGCTTCCATATCGAGAATTCTGCCATAGCCGAATTTCTGATTGAACACCCTGTCGCCCACTGAAAAACCGGCAAGAGCCTCCAGATCAATTGTCACCTGGCGGCGCGGCGTGGCCGGGCGCGGGCCGGCATTGCTTTGCAGCCGGCGCCAGCCGGGCGAGTTATAGACATCGGCCCTGGTCGCCCGCGCCTCGATATCCGAACCAAAAGTCCCTCCGGACCCCCCCCCGCCAAAACCGCCACCCGCGGCCGCGCCATAGCCGCCGCCCATCAGTCCGGGCGGCGTCAGCACATCCACATCCGCGACCGGCAGTTCATCGACAAAACGCGAGGCCATCTGGCTTTGCCATTGCCCGTAGACCCGGCGGTTCGAGGCGAAGGAGATATAGCACAGCTCCTCGGCCCGGGTGATGCCGACATAAGCGAGGCGGCGTTCTTCCTCGATGCCTTTCTGACCGGATTCGTCCATGCTGCGCTGGCTGGGGAACAGCCCTTCCTCCCATCCGGGCAGGAAGACCGCTGGGAATTCCAGCCCCTTGGCCCCGTGCAGCGTCATGATCGAGACCTTCTCGGCGGCCTCTTCGCTGTCATTCTCCATCACCAGCGCGACATGTTCCAAAAAGCCCTGAAGGCTGTCGAACTGTTCCAGCGCCTTTACCAGTTCCTTGAGGTTTTCCAGCCGCCCCTCGGCATCCGGGTTCTTATCTTTCTCAGCATTCTGCCACATCGAGATATAACCGGATTCCTCCAGAATGATCTCAGCCAGCCGCACATGGCCCGAAGTGCTTTCGGGCGGGGTATCGGGCAGGAGCGGCTCGATCACCTGATCGGTCGTATCGGGCCGCGTGGTCAGGACCGCCTCATGCCAGCGGTCGATGCCTTCAATGAATTGCCGCAGCTGCCCTGCACCCTTGCCGCCGATGCCACCGGTCGAGACGAGGCTGCGGGCGCCCTCATGCTGGCTCATGCCGATCCGCCGCGCCTCGGCCCTGATGGATGCCGTCGCCTTGTCGCCAAGCCCGCGTTTCGGCAGGTTGACCACGCGCTCAAACGCCAGATCATCCTCGGGCGAGACCGCGAGGCGGAAATAGGCCATCGCATCACGGATCTCCTGGCGCTCGTAAAAGCGCGGGCCACCAATCACGCGGTAAGGCAGGCCGATGGTCAGGAACCGATCCTCGAAGGCGCGCATCTGATGCGAGGCCCGCACCAGGATTGCGGCTTCGTTCAGGCCATAACGTTTCGGCAGAGGATGGTTGTCTCGCCCTTCCGGCGTAAGGCTCTGAGAGCGCATCATATTGATTTCGTGAATATCCCCGTCAGGACTCATGGAACGCTTTCCACCCTTCGAGAGGCGATCCTGTTCTTGTTCCTCTGAAACCGATCTGGTGTTGTTGCGTTTCTTAGCAAAGCGTGATGAGCCATTCGCGAGCGCCTCTAACTGCTCACCGATCGCTCGGGCTTCCTCCTCGCCATCCCAATAGCCAGTCAGCTGGACCTTTACGCCCTCTTCCGCTTCGGTCCAGAGCGTCTTGCCAAGCCGGTTGGCATTGCCCCGGATCACCGCCGAGGCTGCCGCCAGGATATGCGGGGTGGAGCGGTAATTCTGCTCCAGCCGGATCACCTTCGCGCCGGGGAAATCCTTTTCGAATTTCAGGATATTGCCGACCTCGGCGCCGCGCCAGCCATAGATCGACTGGTCATCATCGCCAACACAGCAGATATTCTGGTGGCCCTGGGCCAGCAGCCGCAGCCAGAGATACTGGCAGACATTGGTATCCTGATATTCATCGACGAGGATATATTTAAACCAGCGCTGATACTGCGCCAGAACATCGGGATGCGCGCGGAAGATCGTCACGCAATGCAAGAGCAGGTCGCCGAAATCGCAGGCGTTCAGGGTGCGCAGCCGTTCCTGATACTGGGCGTAGAGTTCGGTGCCTTTGTTGTCATAGGCGCCGGCTTCCGAGGAGGGCACCTTGTCCGGGGTCCAGGCGCGGTTCTTCCAGGTGTCGATCAGCCCGGCCAGCATCCGGGGCGGCCAGCGCTTGTCATCCATATTCGCGGCCTGGATCAGCTGTTTCAAAAGCCTGAGCTGATCATCGGTGTCGAGAATGGTAAAGCTCGGCTTCAGCCCGGCCAGTTCGGCATGGCGGCGCAGGATCTTGACGCTGAGCGAGTGGAATGTGCCCATCCAGGGCATGCCGCTTTCGGATTGATTCATCACCTCGACGCGGGATTTCATCTCGCGCGCGGCTTTGTTGGTGAATGTCACCGCAAGGATCTCATTGCTGCGCGCACGCCCCTCGCGCATCAGATGCACGATTCGCGCCGTCAGCGCCTTGGTCTTGCCGGTGCCGGCCCCCGCTAGCATCAGAACCGGCCCGTCCAGCGTCAGCACAGCCTCAAGCTGCGCCGGGTTCAGCCCGTCGAGATAGGGTTTCGGACGTGCCGCCATGGCCCGCTGCGAAAGCGGGACAGGGGCTGCTGCTGCCTCGAAGGCTTCGTGATCATCCCAAGGGTCCATAAGGTCAAATTTAGCCTGCGTGTTTCGGATGTTCAAGGAATGTTCCGGACGGCCCGGCAAATCAACGCTTTTTGCGCGGGACATTCCGGGGCGGGGGCCAATTGCCGGCATCTTGCCACAAAACCGGCTTTGTTGCGCAAATGCAGCGTAGGATTCACCTCACGAATCCAGTCTGT